>NZ_JACJQG010000016.1 GCF_014696435.1 Calothrix anomala FACHB-343
CTGCCCCCCTGCCTACACAGTGATAGTATCTTTTTTTAGTTGGAAGTCCCTTTGCGCAGCGTCTCGTAGAGAAGCCGTGACCGAAGGGTAGACCAAAAGGAGAAGGAGAGAATCAAGACTTTTGCCAGAAGTCTATTGTTTGGCTATAACAATCATTATCAGCAAGAAGATAAAAACTTTACATCAATCATACATCAAATATACATCATTAAGCGTTGTTGTTTGAGTGAATTTGAGCTACTGACAAACAAGATAATCATACTTTTTTTGACAAATCAAAATCCAGATAATACATCGGTTTTTATCTGGATTTTCCTTGTTTTATCGGTTTTTATCTGTATTTGTCTTATCTTTACAAAAAATTTATACATTTTTATAGCTAACTTTATATTAACTTCATAAAATTTTGATTAAGAAAAGAGTAAAAGTAAATTGGAGCGAATATTTATCATTTAAGAACAGCAGAAAATACAACTAAATAGATTTTTAGTCAACCTTAGAGGATGTTTTAAAAGTGCTTGAATATGATTTTAAGTACTTAATAATTCTATATAAGCCTATTAATTCAGGGAGAAATTAGAATTAAGTTTTCCCTAAATTAAGTATTTCACTGTGCTGCTATAGTTTTAATAGCAGTCTACTCAATTTAGGAAAACTAACCACTTAGCTAGCTTCTCATTTTATAAATTAGATAGGATTTAGGATTATTCAAAGTATTTTCTAGATCGCTCATTACTTTTAAAATATTCTCTTATTTTTGATTTATAATTCGGCTTCTTGATACCTTTCTATTTGAGAAATTACGAAAAAATCATGGAATTACGTCATTAAGAGCCTAGAGACGTAACCAGCTAAAATTTTGTGATTGCTTCCCCACACAGAGCATTTTGCCAGTAAGTGTGGCAATTTTGGATGCAATGACAAATTTTGCTTGCGTAAGTTCTGTATTTAAGTTGTTCTAATAAAAAATAAATATTCTTCTCATTTGGTATAACTATCATATATGCATGAACATGAATCACTTAATACCAGCAATAAAAGTTAGCAACTTTAGTTTTTATTACGACAATAGAAAGATACTTGAAGATATATCAATAGATATCAACCAAAACACAATAACTGCAATTGTTGGGCCTGGTAGCTCTGGTAAATCTATGTTTTTGAAATCTCTCAATCGCATGATGGAGCCTGAAGAAAGAGTAAAAATTGAGGGAAGAGTAGAATTTTTTGGTCAAAATATTTATGAGCGCCGTGTTAACTTAAATCGAGTACGTCGCCAAATTAGTATGGTATTACCAAAACCAAATCTTTTTCCTATGAGCGTATATGATAATGTTGCTTATGGGATTAAACTTGTAGGATGGCGACCAAAAGTAGAATTAGATGAAATTATCGAATCGGCAATTAAACGTGCTTATCTTTGGGATGAATTAAAAAATAAGCTGCGAAAATCAGCTTTGGAACTTTCTAGTGGTCAACAACAGCGCTTGTGTATTGCACGTGCTTTAGCCGTCAACCCAAGAGTTCTCTTAATGGATGAGCCTTGTTTTGCACTCGATCCCATTGCTAGCAGAAAAATTGAGGATTTAATCCAAAATTTAAGCTCTACTTACACAATTGTGATTTCTAGCCATAATATGCAGCAAGTCAGCCGTATATCAGATTTTATAGCTTGTTTTGAAAAGAGCGAAGATCAAATTGGCCGATTGGTGGAATTCGATAGCACTTCCAAAGTTATGAGTAGAGAGTATGTGCGAATTAAGTAGTTTCTGATTGTACAGGAATTATGTTGAACTCTGGAATTGGAAGTATTAAGTAGGGTATTAGGGAGCAGATTTGAGGATATGTTCACTAATATCCTACCTATTCATATCTAAAAAATATTACTAAAATATCATAAAAGTTAGATAGATAATTATATTAAAATTTATAAATTAACCTTTTCAAATTGTACCCTCAAAGGTAATTATCAGCACAAGGCCAAATAAATAAGAAGATGAAATGTCCTCGCTGCGAATCAACTTCATATCGCAAAAATGGTCATAGGAATGGTAAGCAGTATTATTTGTGCAAAAATTGCCGAAAACAATTCCTTGAGCCTGTATTACTCAATACTCCGTCACCTCACTTGCTTGAGAATAGCAACGGACATAGTAAATTACCTGTAGAGGAAGCAAAAGAACTGTCTTTAAGGGAAGATTTACCAGCCGAGACAAGCACAAACACATCTTCCCCATCTCTGGCTACAAGTTTAGCGCAAGAACTCTTACAAACTTTTTTATCGCCACAATTCTTAGAATCTGCTGCTTTTGAGGAATTCATCGCCAAAATTCGCCCAAATTTCGAGATTCAACCGCAATCACCAACAGGAATTTCTTTATTACTTTTAGATGCAGAAAATCTCAAAATAGATATTGCTGCTGAAGAATTTTTAGCTAGTATCGGTAATTATCCTCTGCAAGTAAAAATCGCTTTTGCTAATTGGAAAACTCCTAGCAATGGTAAGCAAGATACAGAATTATATGAACGTGGTTATCAACTTTTTCATGTACCTGATGGTAAAGATGGCGCTGATGCAAAAATGATTGCTTTCGGTGCTTCTTTATTGCGTGGTTATCCCACAGTCAAAGAAATATTTGTTTGTTCGGGAGATGGAATTTTAACTCACCTTTGTAATGAACTGCAAAATCAAGGTTTAACTGTATATTGGGTGCGCAGACAATCGCAAACTTTACATATAGAAAACCGCAATACGGGAAAATTTACTTTCTACTCTGTACCGCTAGCCACGGAAGTTCCTTCTTTAGCAGGAGTAGTTGATAAAATTGAGAATTTAATTAAAGCAGAACAAGAATCAATTAGTTCTAGATTGAGCAATTTAACAACAATAGCCAATCTTTTTCAAGAAAGATGTAACCTAGAATTTAATCACAACAATTCTGCTTTAGAAGTGAAATCCACTGCATCTTTAGACACCGAAGATATCACAGGAACAGTAAATACTACAACAATATCGATTCCCCCGCAGGAGATTGCATCTAAAGCCGATTTAGAAAAATTATTGCTAGAGATTTTTCAGAATATGCAAGCCCAATCTCCTAAAAGCAAATTATCTGTCTCTAAACTAGGCACAGAGTTACAGAAAATCTGCGGACAATCGCCAAATTCAATTATGAAAAAGTTAAAACTAGGTAGTAGTTTTACTAAATTTTTGCAATCATCTCCTCACTTTACCTTACAACTGCGTGGTCGAGAATATGAAGTCCTGAAGTCTGTTGATGGTTAATTGTTGACTGTTGACTAAGGGATTTCCAAATAAAAAAATATTCCCATCATTAACTTACTAAACCCGCAACTCGTAGGGGCGGGGTAACCCCGCCCCTACAATTTGGCATAATTTATTTTTTGGAGTTCCCTAATGACTAATGACTAATGACTAAATTGTGAGATAATTTAATAAAATTTAACATATTCGTTTCCGCCGATGCTAAGACTAATTACTGACTTCGACGGCCCTATAGTTGATGTTTCCGAACGGTATTACCGTGTTTATCAATTTTGCTTACAGAAAACCCGACGTTCAGATCAAGCAGTAGAAGAACTTTCTAAGGGAGAATTTTGGCAATTAAAGCGATCGCGCGTTCCGGAAAAACAAATTGCGCTAAACTCTGGTCTAGATGAAGCACAGGCAGTAGAATTTGCTCAACTACGGCGGCAAACAGTCCATACAGAACCTTACTTTGCCTACGATACCTTAGTACCCGGTGCAGTGGAAGCACTGTTAAAAATTCAGGAAGCGGGTATTGATTTGGCGGTGATGACAATGCGGCGAGTTTGGGAACTTGACTATGCTTTCCAAAAATTCCAGCTAGGAAGATTTTTCCCAGAAAATCGCTGTTATTGTTTAACTAACGATTATGTGAAAACCCGCGATATTGAGGATAAGCCTTTATTAATGGCTAAAGCTATAGCGGAACTACCTGCTGTGGATGATAGCTGGATGGTAGGGGATACAGAAGCGGATATTACAGCAGCGAAAAAACACGGAATTAAAGCGATAGCTGTTGAGTCTGGTATCCGCGATCGCGCTCAACTAGAAATTTACCAACCCGACTTCATAGTTCGGGATTTAACTACTGCTGTAGATTTGCTTCTAGAAGGTAAATTATCCCAACCACAACCAGCCTATATTCCTTAGGGACATCCAATTTTTTAAATACCCAATCAATTTGTAGTGCGAGCGTCTCGCACGATGAGCGAACAACAGCGAGCAAGATGCTCGCACTACGGAAATATGGGTAATTTATTTTTTATAAGTCCCTTAGTAGCTGGTTTCACAGCTAAGGGGTAATAGATATACTCTATTACCGTTCATAGAAATCTGTACAAATCTACCCAAAAATAGACAATACTAGACAACTAAGTTTGTAATCTTAGTCCAAAGTCCTAAAACTACAGGGATAAACGGCAATCCCTCTATCCCATCCATCAAGTTTGGGATTACTTGCACGAATTGTTGCAGACTGTTGATTCAACGTTTATTAGGCGTTGTCTTGTCCAAAAAATAGGTAAAGTACTGCTTACCATCCGATTTAACGGCGGCTTTACCTAGTTTCATTATATCATAACAGGCAAACACTACCTATAAATGGGTAAGAATCGGCAGGTTTGTACAGAATTCAACTTACAGTTTCAAAGCCCTTAGCCATAAAAAAGCCGAAATTTTTAAACATTGAAATTAACCAGCTGTACCACTCAAAGAACGGGGTAAGCTGTGCTGTG
Organism: Calothrix anomala FACHB-343; assembly: GCF_014696435.1. Taxonomy (GTDB): domain Bacteria; phylum Cyanobacteriota; class Cyanobacteriia; order Cyanobacteriales; family Nostocaceae; genus Aulosira; species Aulosira anomala_A. Next base: position 4,783 of record NZ_JACJQG010000016.1, read on the forward strand.
AAGTTAACGTAAAAAGCTACTAATCAACCACAACAATATAAAAGTCAGCACCGTAGAAAACTGATTTGACGATAAATTAATAAATGCTACTGATGAAAGCAGCCAGTTAGCAACCAGCCCCCCAACAATTAAGCCAACAATCAGCCCAAGCAGTGTAAATAAAACTGCTCGACCAAATTTACCCTCCTTGCGATTGAGAAAGTAAATACTAATTCCCACCCCAACCACTAATGCTAACTGCAAAACTTGATCGCCTGTAGCTGGGTAGAATACACTAGCAGCACTCAAACCCAAATACCAAGCACCAGGTAGCAACACATCAGCACGGGTTGGCCGATCCAACATGCGTTGCAGCCATGCTGGCGACTGCTCGCTCTTAGTTGGGCTTTCTTTGGGAAGCGATTGCACTCGAGTTTCTGGAAATCGAATTCGCTCAGGGACTTTAATTTTACCTTCCTGGCGCATTCGTAAGCGATCCATTAAAATCGCGTCGTAAGCCGCTTCAATGACTTCAGTACTCTTGCCATCGCCAATATGTTGCTCCATCAGGCGATTGCGAGCATCTTGAATTTCATCGAAGCTAGCATCTTCTGAGACCCCAAGTTTTTCGTAGGGATTTTGATCGCTCATGGGAGTTTATACTTCAGCCTCGGTCTGCGGCAGTCTTTTGTTGACGGAAATACAACTTTAGGTTTTATTTTGATCGTCACCTAATTGCCGATCAATTTTCAGCCCTACCAGGATAGTAGCATGGGTTGATTTAATCGACTTGTAAATTTTAACTATAAGTCACTTTAACATATTGCCATAACTCCGTGTATCCCCTCATGTCGTTACTTAGTTCTGGCTCTAACCTAGAATTTGAACTCAGAATACCTAAATTGCAGTTTTTATGAAAAAATTACTTTTTCTGTTGCCGTTGCGGCGGCTTAACCTACTCAGATGAAGTTTTCATAAATGAGTTTCAGAATAATCACTGGTCTCAATCCGCATCTCGATTTAAGATTGAAACAATTTAGATTACCACTGGTGGGAAAAGGAGAGTTTTCTAGTTTACTAGATGACTGTGGCTAGGTCAAAACTATTGCTGACTGGAAAAATTAGACATTTGCCGCACTTGCTCAATATCTCAGCAAGTTTGCCTACAAGTTTAATTGTCCGGAATCTTGATTAGACTATGATTAAGTAGGTAATCAGGAAATGCATCTCTTAGCCTTGTAGATTCTTAACTTATCCCCAAGTGGAAACTGCGTTTTCACGCAAAACTCCTGTAAATCCTTAGAATTTTTGTGCAAAGTGATGGTCATGGCTCCTGCCAAGATTCTTGTAGTTGACGACGACCCTGCGGTTCGGAATTTAATCCAACGCTTTTTGATGAAGCAGAGCTATCAAGTAGAAGCGGCTGAGGATGGCAAAACCGCCTTAGCGCTATTTGAGCAATTTAATCCCGATTTGGTGATTTTAGATGTAAATCTACCAGATGTAATTGGGTTTAACCTCTGCCAAGAGATGCAAAGCCGTAATGGTGTTTTTGTGCTAATGCTAACTAGCCGTGCTGACGAAGCTGACAAAATTCGTGGCTTTGCTAAAGGTGCTGATGACTATCTCACCAAACCCTTTGGATTGGGAGAATTAGAAGTCAGAGTAGCAGCTATTTTGAGGCGTCAGCGCGTTGTCACCACAGCCGAACAAAAACGTCTGGTGTTTGAAAAGCTGATGATCGATCCAGTACGGCGGGAAGTGGCACTAAATAACCAACCAGTACCCTTAACTGCGCTGGAATTTGATTTGTTACATTTTTTAGCTAGCCATCCAGGTCGAGTGTGGCGGCGTGCAGAACTGATTCAAGAAGTTTGGGACTACGAATATGTCGGCGACCAACGGGTTGTTGACGTACATATCGGTCAAATTCGCAAAAAGATTGAAATTGATGCCAGCCAACCTGCATTAATTCAGACAGTACGTGGTGTAGGGTATAAGTTTGAAAGCCCAACTAACCCACCACAATTGGAAGTCCATTCTTGAGTTCTTAGTCTATAGTCCAGAGTTTTTAACTCTTGACTTTTGACTAATGACTAAAAAAACGAGAAATTGGCTCAATTGTTGCCTTGGCTTACTTTCAGCTTGGGTAAATATGTTCTTTGGCAGTAATAATCTTGATTAGTAGATGCTAGTCGAAATATATCTGAATTTGAATCAGATGTATCGGGTCATGAAGATAATTTTGATTCTGGAAAAACTTACAAGTAAATACTCTATCTCATAATAAATCCTCCTAGCGGAGGATAAATTTTAGCTTTAATTTCAGTAAGCCTAAAGATTTTTAATAGTGTAGTGTGCCAAAAATTGGCGGATTATTGACTAAATTAACCAGCTATGATGTATTTTTGTGCTGAAATCTCATCAAGATAAATAATCTAGCAGCAAAATTTTAGCTTAAACCGACAGAAGCCCCACATCTGACCGAAGGCAGTGTGGGACGGCAATTATGCGGGAAGCAGAGCTACACCGCATTTTGCCTCATGAATGTCGGGGTGATGACGAATTGACCCACAACCAATTCAATCCGTAGGATTGACAGGGCAGGGGGTCGATGATAGGGCAGCGTAAAGCCTTCTCTTCGAGAGGCTTCGCCAACGGCATAGCTTCGCTTAGAGCGAGTCCGCGAGCGTCGGAATCACCAGTTTTGACTTTGAGAGAATCTATAAAATCTTCAATTACATGAGTCATGGTTTTATCGTTTTGAACCGAGTATAAACGTAGTTTGTTTAATCTACGTTCAGATATCCTCAAATTTAATGCTTTATTTTTCATAAATGCCTACACATTATCTTTGCATTTATGTTATCAAATCTGTAGGTCGAAAAATAAAAGATTAAAAATGAAAACGTCATACCAGTACAAAATTAAGCCAACCAAACAGCAAGCAGAGAAAATTGATAAGACGCTGGAAATGCTGCGTCATCAATATAATTATTTGCTGGCTCAAAGATTTGACTGGTATGAAATGAATCGTTGTCCTATTGATAGATGTCCGTTAATTTGTCACATACCAGAATTAAAAGAACAGCCTAACTACTACAATCAAAAAGCGTCTTTGGTTAAACTAAAAATTGATAGACCTTGGTACAAAGAGATTCATTCTCAAGCGCTACAGGAAGTCCCTAAAAGAGTTGAGCTAGCTTTTGATAGATGGGTGAAAGGCGATGTCAACGGGAAGAAATCAGGTAGACCTAGATTCAAAGGGGAAGGGCAATACAAGACTTTTACTTATACTCAATTTAAGCAGCATCATTTTGTCAACAACAAAATTACGCTCTCAAAGATAGGAGATGTTAAGGTAATTGTCCATCGCCCAATACCTGATGGTTTTAAAATCAAAACTGTTTCTATAACAAAAAAAGCTGATGGTTATTATGTAACTCTCTGCTTGGAAGATGCTACAGTTCCAACAATTAAACCTGACTTTAACCCAGAATCCATAACTGGTATTGATGTCGGTCTGAAGGAGTTTTTAACAACGTCCGAGGGTGAAACTGTTGCTATACCTCAACACTACCGCAAATCTCAAAAACGTTTACGAGTTATCCAAAAACGTGTTTCTCGTCGCAAAAAAGGAAGTAAACGTAGACAGAAAGCGGTTAAGCAGTTGGGTAAGCAACATAAAAAAGTTGCTGATAAACGCAAAGATTTTCATTTTAAAACTGCTAACAACTTATTGAAAAAATATGATGTTATCGCAGCTGAAGATTTGGATGTTAAGGGACTAGCGCGCACCCGATTGGCAAAGTCTGTACTTGATGCTGGATGGTCAAGCTTTCTGTCGATACTGACAAACAAAGCCGAAAACGCTGGTTTGTTGGTTGTCCCGGTTAAAGCATCTGGTACAAGTCAAGATTGTTCTAATTGTGGGGTGAAAGTTCCTAAAAAACTGCACGAAAGATGGCATAACTGCCCCCATTGTGGATATAGTCTTGACCGTGACCATAATGCAGCAATAAATATAAAAAATAGGGCGGTAGGGCATTCCGTTCTTAAAGCCAAGAGTCTCCTAAGCAGTAGCCGGATTGTCTTGGAAGCCTACACTTACTGCGAAGCAGAAGTTTAGGAGATGTCACCTGTGATGAAACAGGGTTTCTAGGTAAACACGAGCAGCACGGCGATCGCTCTCGCCATTTTGCAATAAAAACAGTGACAAAGCTGCCGTTAATACCCGGTTTTGATCCCAGTCTGGATGTGTATCTAAATAGTTTTTTAGCGATTCGTGAAGTGTTTCCGGGATTTCTGTAAAAATGTTAACCGTTGTGTTCATGAGATTTTCCTCCTCTGAGGTCAATCAAGAGGTACAAGTTGCTTGCAGTCAGTAGCCAGAGGCGGCATACGCAATCTTTCACCTGCCTGACAATCTCCGCCAACATTTAAGGTAATTTTACACAGTTGATGTCAGCGATGCAACGAACTAAAACAGCAAGCCGAATCATTGTGCGCTAAGAGGGGGTAGGTTTGTCAATGCTGCGAAATGTTAAAAACGGTGGTATAAAAAGTAAATACCAACGGAATAATCAGGGTTTTGGCATGATTTTTGTTACGTAAGTTTATATAAACTCAGTCACTGAGATTTCTTAGAGTAGGAAATAAAAATCCCCAAAAGGATGGTAAGAGGTAATTAACTCGTGGGGGATCTGTGGAAAACTGGGAAAGTGGCTGTGGAAACTCTGTGGAATCTGTGAGGAAAATACTTGTTAATGATAAGAATTACAAAAACATTTTCTTTGAATGAAATTTAAGATATTAGAATTCGCGCCCCAAGATTGGTTATCTTCCTGGCTATCTCGGCTACAGACGCCTGTGGGGATGTTGATTGTTGGTAGGTTTTTTTCGGAAATAGGTACAGGCTTTACTCTGTTTTACGCTCCCATATTTTTTGTCAATCAAGTTGGCTTATCTGCTACGACTGTTGGTATTGCTTTGACTAGCACCTCTGTAGCTGGTGTTTTTGGGCGGATTTTGGGTGGTTCTTTAGCCGATTCCAGGGATTGGGGACGACGGCGCACGTTGTTATTAGCAACGGCGATTTCTGCTGTAGGTTCGCTGGTTTTAGCTGCAACTAATAATTTTACGACTATGGTTGTCGGCTGCTCTATTGTAGGTTTAGGTATTGGTTTTTATTGGCCTGCTAGCGAATCTGTGGTTGCTGACGCTAGCGAAAGTGAAAATCGCCGGGAAACTTTTGCCCTCGCCAGGGTAGCGGATAACTTGGGGTTAGCAATTGGCAGTTTATTAGCAGGATGGTGGGTAGCGATCGCTAATAATTACCGGGGGCTATTTATTATAGATGGGATTTCCTTTCTGGTATTTTTTACGGTAATTTATTTGGCAATTCATGAAACCTCGCAACCAGAGATAGCAGAATCTCAGCCACCACCACCTTTAGCTTCTTGGTTAGGGGCATTAAGCGATCGCCGCTTGTTAATTTACGTTACGGTGAATATTACTTTCACCACTTGTATTGCGCAGTTACACAGCACCCTGCCCATTTACCTGAGAAACTTCGTCAGGGTGGAAGATCGTACCCTGGGGTTAGCTGCAACGACAATTAGCAGCTTATTTGCTTGGCATTTGGCTTTAGCGGTAATTTGCCAATTTCCGATGGCGCGGATCTTAAAACAGTACTCCCACACCCAGGCGCTGACAATTTCGGCGATTTTGTGGGCGATTGGTTTTATTTTGATTTGGGTAACTGCGATCGCACCAAATTATCCTCTACTGTGGGTAACCTTAGCCTTAACAGTATTTGCCTTAGCCTTAGTTTCCTATACCCCTTTTGCAGCCTCTCTCGTCACCGATTTAGCGCCAGAATCACAGCGAGGGGTGTATTTCTCCATTAACTCTCTTTGCTGGGCATTAGGTCATTTTATTGGCTCACCCTTGGGCGGCTGGGCACTCGATCAACCGCGAATGATTGCGGATAACTTTTGGCTTGGTTTTTCCTTGAGTGTCTTAATCGCCGTGGGTATCCTACAGTATCTCAACCGAATTTTGTCTCAGGAATAACTTCAAAATCAAACTTTGGCAGAGATATTTTTAGCTATCAGCAGCTATCAATGCAATTTTCTCTTAATTATTCATTAAATATCCCAATAATTGACTCAAAACTTTAATTTTAATGCTACTAGTGCTTTGTCTCATTAATTATGTAGGGTAAGTTTCTTCTTCTTTTCTTTTCCTTCGCGTACTTCGTGTCTTCGTGGTTCGTTTATTTACCCCTTAAAGTTGGGTTGTCAGAGTACTAGTACTTTGGCAAGTCAACTTTGTTGGGTGAATCATTTTTTTACTTCTCTTCTTTACCTCTTTCTTAGCGCCCTTCGTGCCTTCGTGGTTCGTTTATTTACCCCTTAAAGTTAACTTGTCAGACTACTAGTTATGGGTTGATACATATTAGCTAATGCCTATCATAGCGCTTACTATTTTGACAAAGTCAGCAATCAAGAATATAAGCTTAACTTAAGCTTTTTATTGCTAATTTCAATGTTTGAGCTTGAGTAAACAGCTTGTGATTATACACAATTATGGGCTTTTTTTGGCAAAAATTAGTACTAACTATAGGCATATTTTTAGCTTTAATAATTTATTTATGTTTGCTAATTGTCATCATAAAAATTATCAATAATTATATTTATCAATTCTTGAGCCAAATATTGTTTACTTTTACTATGGGTAGTTAAATTTCGCTGCGGTAATCATAAAGTCCTCAGAGAATTAACTGAGCATTATTTATTTCCGACAGGCACAATACCACATAAATCTACTTTTTGAGCTTCGATATTTTCAAGTTCAACTAGTTTTGTATTGGCAATTTTGTATTTAATTCAAATTGGTGCGTGAGGGTTTGCTATGAAAGTAAATCTACTAGCTTACGCTGGTGGGCTAAGTTTTTTATACTTAATTGCTGGACTATCTCCAGCACAAGCTAAATCTGCTTTGCCAGATACTGTAGATAATGCTAAAGATTTAAAATCAAACAATAGTTTTGCTCAGATTAAATTTGAGCAAGAAAAACCAGATTTATCGATTGTAAATCAAGCCAAATCTTCTCCTGTACTATTAGCATCAGATGCCATAGAACAAGTGACATCTGTATCGCAACTTTCAGATGTACAACCTACAGATTGGGCTTTTGCGGCATTACAATCTTTAGTTGAGCGTTATGGCTGTATTGCTGGATATCCCAACAGCACCTACAGAGGTAACCGCGCTCTAACTCGTTATGAATTTGCCGCAGGTTTAAATGCTTGTTTGAATAGAATTAACGAGCTAATTGCTACAGCAACTAGCGATTTAGTGACCAAAGAAGATTTAAATACCTTACAAAAACTGCAAGAACAATTTGCGGCGGAATTAAGCACATTGCGCGGTAGAGTAGATGCTTTAGAAGGTCGTACTGCTGAATTAGAAGCGAATCAATTTTCTACAACTACCAAGCTGAATGGTGAGGTAATTATCTCGGCTATTGGTGCGACAGGTGGCGCTCCGGGTCGCAACGATCCTAATATTATTTTGACGAACCGAGTGCGGTTAAATCTCAACACCAGCTTTACAGGTAAAGATTTACTAATTACTGGGTTGCAATCCCATAACTTTTTAGGTGGTGTTGATGGTAGCGGTAGTTTACAAGAGAGTTTAGGTTTAGCATCACCGATACTCAGTTCTAGCAGTGCGCGTACTAGTTTTGAACCGCAATTTCCTGGCGTCGATCCTAAAAATTTATCTAGTGTTGGTGCAAACTCGCTTCAGCTTTATAAACTGCTTTATATCTTTCCTGTCGCGGAAAAATTGACTTTGTTTGCGGGGACAGCAGCCGAAGTTTCCGATGCTTTTCCCGCTATCACTCCCTTTTACGGTGAAGGACAAGAGGCGATTTCTCGCTTTGCTAGCTTAAACCCTGTATTACGTGTCTCTGGTGGTACTTCCGGTTCTGGTTTAGCTTCTGCGGCTGGCTTTATTTATAGTTTTTCCCCCCAGCTAAATCTCAGAGCTTTGTATGGTAGCGTGAATGCCAATCTTCCTAACACAGCAGGAGATATTCTCCCAGGAGTATCTAACACTCCCTTGGGCGCAGGGGTATTTAGCGGTAGTAGTGTAGTAGCAGCACAGTTAACTTTTCAGCCCAGCAACTCTTTAGCTATTGGTCTGAACTATGCCAATAGTTATCATGAAATTAATATTTTGGGTACAGGATTAACTAGTAGTGATATTGGTGCTTTGTCTGGAGTACCTTTAGGGACGCCAGTAAAACTGAATTCCTTTGGTGGTACTGTAACTTGGCGCTTTTCTCCCAAAATTGCCTTATCTGGCTATGGTGCAGCGCTGTTTGTCGATGATTCCTCTGCGGATGTTAATGCTGATACTACCTTTACTAGTTGGATGGTAGGCGTTCATTTCAACGATTTATTAAAGCCTGGTAACAATGCGGGGATAATTTTTGGACAGCCGCTTTACCGTACTGATGCTAGTGGTGCCGCACAATTAGCAGATGCGGGTGTGAATCGAGCGGTTCCTTATCATTTAGAGGCTTACTACCGCTTGCGGGTAAATGACAATATCAGCATTACCCCCGGGGCTTTTGTGTTGTTCAATCCGGAAGGCGATAGCAGAAATGAAACAACAGCCGTAGGTGTATTGCGGACTACATTTACTTTTTAGGGAATGGGGCATGGGGCATGGGGCATTGGGCAAAAGTCAAATAAAATTCTTAATTTTGAATTTTGAATTTTGAATTTTGAATTGTTTGTCCTCCTTGTCCCCTTTTGCGATCGCACTCATGTTTACCGTCGGCGTTTTTGTAACTTCCGGTAAACATCCTTGACATCGACTTTATGATGTGCTAAAGCCACTAAAGTATGGTAGAGCAAATCTGCGACTTCACCAGCGATCGCATCGGCGTCATCATCTTTAAAAGCCATGACTACTTCAGCAGTTTCTTCGCCTATCTTTTTCAAAATTTTGTTATCGCCACCAGCAAAGAGCTGACAAGTGTAGGAATTTTCTGTAGGGCGATCGCGGCGATCGCAAATTACCTGAAATAATTGTGACAAGGTATCTCCCGGTGGTGCCACAATTTGTCCTTCCACTTGATGAAAGCAACTGCGTTCTCCGGTATGACAAGCCACATCTCCTATCTGTTCTACACCGATGAGGAGGGCATCACTATCACAGTCATAACGGATACTATGTACCTTCTGGATATGACCAGAAGTCGCCCCTTTGTGCCAGAATTCCTGACGGGAACGACTCCAAAACCAAGTTTCTCCAGTTTCTAAAGTTTTTTGTAAAGACTCCCGATTCATCCACGCCATCATTAAGACGGTGCCATCAAGATAATCTTGGACGATTGCTGGCACTAAACCTTGCGCATCATATTTAATTTTTTCCACAGGGATGGCGTGGTGTAGTGAATTGGGTTCTGTAGAAGACATACCAGCTAATTTTTTTAGTGAGAATGATTCATTGATTCACGATACCATTCTCAATAGGGCATCTGATACGCTTTTCGTAATTGCAGCTGCTGATGTTCTCTTAAACGAGAACCCTTTTATCCATAGCCGACTGCATTTTAACTGCACTTAAAGCGACTTGATGCGCCTTTGTAGCTTCACCGTACCAATGAATTGCCGAGTTAAACGCCGCTCGGTAAATATCTTGGTATGCTTCAGGCAATCGATTTCTAATTTCTAAAGGCAAGTCTTGATTTGACTTGTATAACATAACGTTATTTTTTTGGTTCCTATAATTCTATACGATAGATGTTCTAAGCAGTTTTTCACCCTATCCTGAGATAGAGCTTTTTATTGCCACTGATTTAGGAGAGAACCTTGGTAAATACGACGATTAAAACAACCAAATCACAAGAAATCTTCGCTGCTGCCCAAAATCTTATGCCCGGAGGCGTCAGTTCTCCCGTGCGTGCATTCAAATCAGTAGGTGGACAACCAATTGTTTTTGATCGCGTTAAAGGCGCATACATTTGGGATGTAGACGGCAACCAATACATTGACTACGTGGGTACTTGGGGGCCGGCGATTTGTGGCCATGCTCATCCAGAAGTGATTGCAGCCCTTCATGAAGCCTTAGAAAAAGGTACAAGCTTTGGTGCGCCTTCTGCCTTAGAAAATGTTCTCGCAGAAATGGTGATTGATGCCGTACCCAGCATTGAAATGGTCAGATTTGTCAATTCTGGGACAGAAGCTTGTATGGCTGTGCTGCGGCTAATGCGGGCGTTTACAAATCGGGAAAAAATCATCAAGTTTGAAGGCTGCTATCACGGGCACGCCGATATGTTTCTTGTCAAGGCGGGATCTGGTGTAGCTACCCTTGGCTTACCCGACTCCCCAGGCGTACCTAAATCAGCAACTGTCAATACTTTAACCGCGCCTTTCAACGATTTAGAAGCTGTTAAAGCTTTATTTGCGGAAAACCCCGATCAAATTGCTGGGGTAATTTTAGAGCCAGTTGTGGGTAATGCTGGATTTATTACTCCCGATGCTGGTTTCTTGGAAGGGTTAAGAGAAATTACCCAAGAAAATGGGGCTTTATTAGTCTTTGACGAAGTCATGACAGGCTTCCGCATCGCTTATGGTGGCGCGCAAGAGAAATTTGGTATTACCCCCGATTTAACCACCCTGGGTAAAGTCATTGGTGGTGGTTTACCAGTAGGTGCCTATGGCGGTCGTCGCGATATCATGTCCATGATTGCCCCAGCTGGCCCAGTTTATCAAGCGGGAACTCTGTCTGGTAATCCTTTAGCGATGACAGCAGGAATTAAAACCCTAGAATTGCTGCAAAAACCAGGTACTTATGAGTATTTGGAAAAAATCACCCAAAAGCTAGCCGATGGCTTGTTGCAAGTCGCTCAAGAAACCGGTCACGCGGCTTGTGGCGGTCATATCAGTGCTATGTTTGGCTTATTCTTTACAGCTGGCCCTGTGCATAACTACGAAGATGCGAAAAGCTCCGATACAGCCAAATTCGGGCGTTTCCATCGCGGGATGCTAGAGCGGGGTATTTATCTGGCTCCTTCTCAGTTTGAGGCTGGATTTACTTCTTTAGCGCACACTGACGAAGATATTGAGCAGACTATAGCTGTGGCGCGGGAAGTGCTATCTAGTTTGTAGGCTAGAAACTCACACAAGGGCGGGGAAACCCCGCCCCTACCAAAATTGTAATTACGTATCAGATGCAGATTGGTATAAGAAAACAACCCCACTCTATTCAAGGTGGGGTTGCTAATTTTTATGCCAGATTCAAGATTTTGCGGTTTATTCTACCAATTAGAAAAAAGAATGCGACAGATTGTAGGGGCACTGGCACTGCCATGCCCTCTAGAATATTTTGATGTGTCGCAAAGATTATATAAATATTTTTGGATTTTGGCGTTGTTGAGTATGAGTAAAGAAGAACGCGAAAATTCAGACTTCTACAAGAGGCTCCATGAACTGCGTTCACAAAGAACAATAAAAGTCAATCTTCCCATGCCCAATGCCCAATGCCCCATGCCCATTTTTCACCCTATTGTTGTGTACCTTGGTTAGGATTGCGTTGTTGTTGTCTTTGTTGCCAACGTGCGCGTGCATTCTCGCGAAATTGTTGCATTTTTTGCCGTTGTTCGGGAGTGAGTAATGCTTGAATTTTTTGTTGCGATGACTCCATTATTTGTCTAACTTCAGCAGATTGCATTACTTGCTTAAGTTGGGTTTTTTGCTCTTCAGTTAGATTTAACGCCGCAAAAGCTCCTTTTTTACCACGCTCACCTCTTTGACGCGGAGCTTGTTGATTTTGATCTCTTTGTGCTTTTAATTCATTTAATTTATCTCTTTGTTCTTGGGTGAGGTTAACTCTACTAAGAACAATTTGTTCAATTTGGTTGCGGGTATCGCGTTTAATTGCTTGAATTTGGGTTTTTTGTGTATCTGTAAGTCCTAGTTGATCCCAACCTCCTTTACGTGGAGTTTGTTGGTTTGTGGCTTGTGAAACTTTGAAGTGTGAACCACCAGCGCGTTGGGCTTGAGCGGTAAAAGGAATAGCTGTTAAAGTTAAAGCGATCGCACCAGCTATTAATGATAATTTTTGAGCTTTCATGGATGACCTCGTGTGTGGTTTGCTGTTTGATGTCACCATCATAAGAACTCATCACTAAAAATCACATGGGGAGAAAGTCACGACTACAACCATGACTTTAGTCATTATTGATTTGTGAGTAATAATACTAGTCAACCAAGGTAATTTAAACTAGGCTTAGAAAATTCCTGAATGCAGAAAGGCAGAGGGTAGAATCTGCCTTAAGGATATATATTTACGCTAAATTACCTATATGAAACGTTCTATCCAATTACACAATCACCCTTTTAAATTTTTACTTTATTTAGAGTGGATATTATTAGCGATCGCTACTATAACGGCTGTGATGCCAAATCCCGCACCACCACCGCGATTTGCTGCTAGGTTTCCCGAACCCACGCCAGAAAGTTTAATTATTTCTACTGGTTGTTTGATTGTTTTTGGTTTAATGGGTTTAAGATTACCAACTGGTAGCCAAATAGCTAAAGTTATCTATACTGCTGCGGAAATAGTTTTAATTTTAATTACTGGGTTTATTGGTGGTAGAATTTCGCGCTTATTCCCTTTTATATATATTATTTTAGTAACTCGCAGTTGCTTAATTTTTAATTTACCAGGACGTTTAGTAGTTACGGCTATTTCGTTTATTTTATTTTTGCTGACACTCAAACGGCGCTTACACAATTTTCCGCTATCACCGCAAGCTTTAGAACGCTTTCAATATTTTACTTTGAGTTTATCTTTATTATTTGGGCTAAGTTTAATTTTCGTTTTACTATTGATGAATACGGTATTATCTGAACGTCAAAGTCGGGAAGAATTAGCACTAGCAAATGAGAAGCTGCGTCAATATGCTGTGAGAATTGAAAATCAAGCAACTTTAGAAGAACGTAACCGCATTGCTAGAGAAATTCATGATTCTTTAGGACATTCGCTGACGGCGTTAAATTTACAATTAGAAACTGCTTTAAAACTTTCCCAATCTAACCCTAGTAAAGCTCACAGTTTTTTAGTCAGAGCAAAAGAATTAGGTTCTAAAGCTTTACAAGATGTCAGACAATCTGTCTCTACTATGCGTTCTCATCCTTTGCAAGAGAAATCTTTAGAACAGGCGATTCCCGGATTATTAGACGATTTCCAACATGCAAATGGGTTTTCACCAATTTGTGTAATTAATTTAGAAACTTCTCTTTCTAATGAACTGAAAACTACGATTTACCGCATTCTCCAAGAATCGTTGACGAATATTTCTAAATACGCGAAAGCAACAGAAGTTAGGATAGAAATTGAAGAAAGTCCGAGAAATTTACGTTTAAGTGTCCAGGATAATGGCGTAGGCTTTGATTTTCGGCAAAATACCACCGGTTTTGGCTTGCAGAGTATGCGCGATCGCACTTTAGCTGTGGGTGGTGTATTTAATATTATTAGTACTCCTGGGCATGGTTGTAAAATTATAGTAGATATCCCCCATATTAGGTTAAGTAGATGATTAAAGTATTACTTGTAGATGACCAAAGTTTAATTCGTCAAGGATTAAAAGCATTATTAGAACTGGAAGCAGATTTAGAAATAGTCGGAGAAGCTGAAAATGGACAAATGGCGGTTAATTTAATTGAGAAATTACAGCCAGATGTAGTATTAATGGATATGAGAATGCCAATTATGGATGGTGTTGCAGCTACGCGAGAAATTCACAAGCGGTTTAGTAATATTAAGATTTTAGTATTAACTACTTTTGACGATGATGAATATGTGAAAGCTGCACTACAAAATGGCGCGATGGGTTATTTATTGAAAGATACCCCTTCAGAAGAATTAGCTGAAGCTATTCGTGCTGTAGATAAAGGTTATACTCAACTAGGGCCGGGAATCGTCCAAAAATTGTTAACTCAGTTTCCCAGTTTAGAAGCAACTCAATCACCACCTATACCGCCGAGTTTGGCAGAATTAACTCCGCGAGAGAAAGAAGTTTTACGGTTAATTGCGCAAGGTGCGAGTAACCGCGAAATTGCTAAACAACTTTACATTTCTGAGGGGACGGTGAAGAACCATGTTACAAATATGTTAAATCGGCTAAATTTACGCGATCGCACTCAAGCAGCAATTTTTGCTAATACATATTTATCTTATTTAAATGAGTCCGATTAAACTTAAATTAAGAGTTGAAATATTCAGCAATAAAATATAACTTATTTCAGAAATTTTATATAATAATTACTATGGATGAAACCGTAACCTTATATCGTCCTACTAGCCCAAAAGAATTAGAATTAGTCAAGCAAAGCGGTTATACTAAATGGCCGCCAAGATTACCCGAACAGCCGATTTTTTACCCAGTTACTAACGAGCAATATGCTAAGGAAATTGCTACTAAATGGAATGTCAGGGATAGCGGGGTAGGTTATGTTACCCGCTTTCAAGTTAAAAAGTTATTCATGGATAAATACGACATTCATCAAGTAGGTGCATCTCACCATACAGAATGGTGGATTCCTGCTGAAGAGTTAGAAGATTTAAACAGTAATATTGTGGGTTACATTGAAGTTATTGGCGAATTTCGTAACCCGTAATTTTTCAGTTAAAAAAACTGCGTAGCTGGCGTTGATAAATTTAGGCGCAAGCGACGTTTATTTAAATAATTCCAAACATTCATTTTTTAAAATACCTTTAGTCACTTTGATATTTCTAAACGACTTAGATATAACTTCTTCACAAGAAATATCAATTTGTGATTGATTCACAGAAATCAAATCTTGAATTGAAGCACCATAGATAATTTCTGATATACCACTCCAAACGCAAGCTGTGGCGCACATCGGACAAGGTTCGCCAGTGGTATAGATGGTATAACCTGTTAAATCAGGCTTTTTAATTTTAGCTGTTAAACTACGAATAACATTGATTTCTGCGTGAGCCGATGGATCGTTATCTCGTCTTACAGTATTATGACCTACGGCGACGATTTCGTTATCTTTGACAATAACGGCACCATAAGGGGAATCACCTTTTTTGGCTTCTATTAGTGCTAGATGCATAAAGTCTTCAGGTTGCATATAAGTGTGGGGGGTGTGAAATATCCTAGTTAAGAATACCGTATTTTCAATGTTATGCTACGCAAGTTAGAAAAATAGCTAATTGTTAAATATGTTACTTAGTAGAGAAAAAACTGAATTTTACTTAACAGATATAGAGACACCAATCGGGCAAATAATTAATTTAACTATTGCGGGATTGGTACTATTATCATCAGGAATTTTTGTGGCAGAAACTTATAATATTCCTGATAATATTCGGTTTCAGTTAAATATTGTCGATACTGCTATTTTTATAATTTTTGTCGTTGAATATGTTTTGCGGCTGTGGAGTGCGGAAAATAAGGTTAAGTATTTTTTGAGTTTATACTCGATTATTGATTTAATAGCGATTTTACCTTTTTTTCTGGGAGCAGTGGATCTGAGCTTTATTCGCTTGCTGCGGTGGTTCAGAATTTTAAGGTTAATTAGATTTATTGACAGAAGGTTTTTCTTTGGTAGTATCAGTACTGAAGATGGGGTCATCTTTGCCCGGATATTATTTACTTTATTTGCCATTATATTTGTTTATTCTGGGTTAATTTATCAAGTTGAACATCCAGTTAATCCCCAGGGTTTTGCAACTTTTTTAGATGCCTTATATTTCTCCATAGTAACAATGACAACTGTAGGCTTTGGTGATGTCACACCAGCTTCAGAATTAGGGCGTTGGTTAACAGTATTTATGATTTTGACAGGGATTGCATTAATACCTTGGCAAGTTGGTGATTTAATTAAGCGATTGGTAAAAACTGCTAATCAGGTAGAAACTATTTGCACGAATTGTGGTTTAGCTTTTCACGATGCAGATGCAAGGTTTTGTAAAAGTTGTGGGGCTAAGTTACCTATTGTCAATAGTCAATAGTCAATAGTCAATGGTCAATGCTCAACAGTATCCTAAAATATTTCCGTAAAGCTTGGGAATGGAATTGTAGAAATAGACCAGCGTGAATAAACATAGGGCTTTTGTTGCCAGCCCAGAAGTTGATTGATGCCAATCGGGAGTAAACTTTATGGATGCCTTGCTACATAATCCTATAGCAGATATGTACGGGCCGGATTTTCTACTGTTGTATGGCAGTGTTATTATCTTGATCACAATCGTCTGTGGATGGTTTGTACAAGATCCGACAAAAAATCAATCTTTACCTTTAATTCCCAGTCAACCAGATCCCTATGAAATTGCTTACTTACGTTCGGGTGCGGTAGAAGTTGTAAAAGTAGCGATTTTGAATTTAATTCAGAGGGATTATTTACAAGTTTCGGAACAATTAATTAGGCGCACATCGAAAGATAATTTATCTGAGCTACAGCCGATAGAACGTGAGGTTCTTGCTAGCTTTTCTTCTCATCCTGGAACCAAATCTTTAGAGTCAATAGCCGCAAAAGTGCAGTCTTACTGCCAAATTTACGAAGGGCAGTTAGACAATGAGCAATTACTATATAATCAACAATGGCAAGCAGCAAATATTCAAGTTGGCTTGATTGCAGCGACAATAATTTTGAGTTTAGGGGCGTATAAACTCTTCATCGCTTTAGGAAAAGGACGGCATAATGTAGGGTTTCTGATTGTGATGGCTGTCCTGTCAATTATGTTTATTATATGGTTTGCGAGTAGGCGATCGCGTTTAAGTATTCGCGGTGAAGCCTACCTCAAACAACTGCAACAAACCTTTGCTGAATCGAAAACCAAGGTAAAATATAGCTTACCTTCTGCATTTGACTATAACTTGGTCGTCGCACTATTTGGTGTGGAAGCATTAGCTGGTACTACCTACGACTCATATTACAAAATCTTCTTTCCCACAAGATTCTCTAGTAGCACTAGCAGACAAAACAACTCTAACGGTAGTTCCTGTAGCAGTAGCAGCTGCGGTAGTTCTTGCAGTAGTAGTAGTTCCTGTAGTAGCGGGAGTTCCTGCGGTAGTTCCTGCGGTGGTGGTTGTGGTGGTTGTGGCGGTGGTTGCGGAGGTTAGCAAGATTTAAGCAAATTGGCGAAATTCCCCTCCCGACTTCGTTAAGGGAGGGGTGCATAACGCTGGACGCGACGAAACACCACAATGCAAGCAATTAGATACAATTAAGGTAACAAAAGCTATGTTTCCGTTGATTGTATCAGGGCAAAAACTTGGAGAAGGTTGCAAAAGATGGTACTAATTATCTCAAGTTAGTCATTGATACTAAATTTTGGCACAACCAGGCATGAAAATCTATCTTTCCTATCCCCAATGCCCTATACCCAATGCCCATTTTCAAGTTAGAAAATATGTATATTCAACTTAAACCTGAACACGAGCAATTTATTCAAGCGCAAATGGCAACTGGTAGATATGAAAATGCGGACGATGTGATTGCCAAAGCTCTAAAACTACTAGAGGAATGGGAAAAAGGCTATCAAGAATGGGAAGAAGAAACCCGTCAAAAAATAGCGATTGGACTTGCTCAAATCGAACGTGGAGAAGTGGTTGATGGTGAAGTAGTAATGGCGCGATTAACTGAGAAAATACGAAAAGCGCGTGAGAATCCACTCAAGATTTAGAGGAAATTTTAGATTATTTTTTAAGCAAATTAGAAGATCAAAATAGTAGTTAGCATAATCTCTTCCATAACTCTTTACTTCGTGTTCTTTGCGTCTTTGTGGTTCGTTTTTCTGAATTTTTACCTAATCTTAGCCACAATTGTGAATACTGAATCGGTATTCTAGGCGTGAAGTAAGGAAACTCGCCCTTACTAATGGTTTTATAGCCATTATATACAAAGTTTTGTTGCAATAATCTGTTTTATCTCCGGAAATGATATTATCTCAGCTTCCAACTTTAGGCACGGGGTTAGGTTTTCGCCAACCATTTAAAAGCGATTTGTTTCTTAACCGCCAGCAAGTAGATTTTCTGGAAATTGTTGCTGAACATTATCTAGATTCACCTTGGCACAAACAACAGGAATTAGAACTACTGGCGGCACATTTCCCGATAATTCCCCATGCTATTAATTTATCATTGGGTAGTGCTGAAGGTTTGGATGTAGATTATTTGCGGAAACTAGCAGCACTAGTAAAACAGCTTAACCCGCCTTGGTGGAGCGAACATATTTGTTTTACTCAAGCTGGTGGGGTGGATATCGGACATTTATCACCCCTACCTTATACTCAAGAAGCAGTAGAAGTTGTCTGTCGGAATATCGCTGAGGTGCGGCGTTGGATTGATATGCCGTTTATTGTGGAAAATATCACTTATATGGTGACGCTTCCCGGTGCGGAGATGACAGAAGCTCAGTTTTTAGCGGAAATAGTAGAACGCGCTGATTGTGGCTTGCTGTTAGATGTGACAAACCTGCATACTAATGCTGTCAATCATGGCTATAACATCGATGATTTTCTCAATCAATTACCTTTAGAACGGATAGTTCAGTTGCATTTTGTCGGCGGACATTGGCATGATGGTGTATTGATTGACAGTCATTCTCAATCTACCCCGGTGGAAGTTTGGCAATTGATGGATAAAGTTGTTGCTCAGGTTCCGGTAAAAGGGATTGTATTAGAAAGAGATGAAAATTTGCCATTATTTAGCGAATTAGTGGGAGAACTACAACAAGCTAGAGAAATCGGTAGGAGTCATCAGCGATGGGGTTAGCACAAACACAGCAAGTTTTAGCCCAACTTTATACTAATTCACAATTGAGACAGCGTTTTTTTGCTAATCCGCAAAGTGTGGGTGCAGAGTTGGGATTAACTGAACCACAGATACAGGAATTAGCTGCAATTTCTAGCGAACAGGTAAATATGTTTGCGAATTCTCTCAAGTGGAAACGGTTAGGAGAGGTGCGCGAACTCTTACCAGGTACAGCAAAGGTATTGGGGAAAAATTTCAACGATTTATTTTGGCGATATGCGGAAACTTATATCCCCCAGGGTATCAAGAAACATCGCCTAGATGCGATCGCATTTGCTAATTTCATCCAAACCCAGAAAATTGAGCCGGTTTGGGTAAGGGATTTGCTGCGTTACGAAAAAACCTGGCTGTTAGCTTATGATTCTCCGCGCTGTTTGCGGGTGTGCTGGTTTCTTTACCCTGTTGATAAGCTGGGAACTACAGAAAAGATATCTCGCCAACTAACTTTAGCAGTTTGGTGGCGGTTAAACGAGCGATCGCGCTTACATCATACTTTGCGCTGGTGGCCGATTCCTTAGTCTTTTATTTCCTCTCTCTGTACTTAAACATTAATCAGTCGCCAATTCTCCGCGTACCTTTGCGCTTACCTTTGCGTACCTTTGCGTTTAAATTTCATTTATGCAACCCTGCAACAATCAGGAATAATCTTATTAGATTAAACCGCCTTCTCTTCGAGAGGCTTCCGCCAACGCGAAGCGTCTCGGAGAGAAGACGCCAAGTACGCCAAGAATTAGATTCCCTTCATTCTCAAGATTTCAATTACAGAGAGCAGACATTAATTAGTCACCAATTCTCCGCGTACCTCTGCGCGTACTTTTGCGTACCTTTGCGTTTAAATTTCATTTATGCAACCCTGCAACAATCAGGAATAATCTTATTAGATTAAACCGCCTTCTCTTCGAGAGGCTTCCGCCAACGCGAAGCGTCTCGGAGAGAAGACGCCAAGAACGCCAAGACTTAGATCCCCTTCATCCTCAAGATTTCAATTCCCCATATTTAGGACTCCACCAACCTTTTTGTGTATGAAAGAAAGCCACATCTTTATGCTTTTTATCCTGGCGTGACTGAGGTTGAGAACAGCGCAACATGGTTTTATTTTGTCCATCTTTAGTATAACTATATTCCTCTAAAAACTTTTTACATACCGGACAGGAATATGTGGTAATTTTGCTGGGAGGCTTTTCTTCCTTAGTGGCTTTTTCTTGAATGCGCGGTGCTTCCCAAGCTTTTTTCAATTCGTTCCAAAATAAGACTACATTTTCACAGCCACTTTGACATTTCAAAAAGTATTTCTTTTTAACTTTACTGCTAGGAATTTTGGCGAGACAATTATTACAATCCGGGCAACGAGTTCGAGAAGTTTCAAATTTACGTTCAGCAACAGCAGCAGTTTTGCTTCCATTTCCGGAAGTTACAACTACAGTTTTAGCTTTAGCTAAGGCTGGTGCAAAATAATTTTGATTCCAACTGGTAAGATATTGCTGCCAAGGTTGTTTTCCTGATGCGATCGCATCTAGGGCATCTTCCATTTTCGCGGTAAACTCTGCCTCTAGTAAATCGGGTAGGGCTTTTTGTAAGAAAACGTCAACTTCTAACCCTAATGCTGTTGGCTGAATAATTTCTTTTGTGACTTGGATATAATCTCGCTTTTTCAATGTGGCAATGGTGGGAGAATAGGTACTAGGGCGACCTATGCCTTTACGCTCCATTAATTGCACTAATTTGGGTTCGCTGTAGCGTGGTGGCGGTTGGGTTTGCTTTTTCTCGTGACCGGCATCTGCTAAAGTTAGCATTTGTCCCTGTTGTAAGGCTGGTAAAATGGTATCCTTACCCAAATTCGGCCAGTAGCGTGCATAGCCTAAAAATTCGACTACTTGCCCTCTAGCTTGCCAGAAAATTTCGCCAGATTTTGTGATAACTTTGGTTTTGCGTAATTGGGCTGGGCGACATTGAGATGCGATCGCTCTTTTCCAAATTAAAACATATAAGTTAAACTCGTCAGCAGGCAATTGCACTCGTAACTCTGCGGAAGGGCGAAATACATCGGTAGGGCGAATCGCTTCATGAGCTTCTTGGGCAGTTTTACTGCTACGATGTCTAGCAGTACGCTGGGGTACATTCTGCGGATCGTTTTGTTCTAACCACTGTCGCGCACTTTCACAAAATTCTGGACTTAACATCACCGAATCCGTGCGCATATAAGTAATCAACCCCGCTTCATACAGCTTTTGCGCTACCTGCATAGTTTTTTCTGGCGTAAAGCGCAACCGCGAACCCGCAGCTTGTTGTAAGGTGGAAGTGATAAAAGCTGGTGGTGGTTGGCGATTATTAATTTTCCCCTCATATTGCACAACTTGGTGGGGATGGCGTTTTGCTGCTTCCACTAAGCGGTTAGCTTCAGCTTCGGAAAGTACCCGCGTTGATTCTGGTGCTGTTTGATTATTAATCTTGGTATCATCATGTACCTCATTTTCCTGCTGAGTTTCTTGGGGTGCATTCGCCGTTCCCAGATAAAACGCCCGAAATCCCTCTGCATAATCTACCCAGACACTCCAGTAATCTTGGGGTACAAAAGATTGAATCTCGCGTTCTCGCTGACATATTAGGTGTAATGTGGCACTTTGAACCCTGCCGACACTTTTAGCACCATTATTTAACGCCCAAAGTAGGGGACTACCTTTATAACCGACTAATTTATCTAAACAATCTCGACACAAACCCGCACCTACTAAATTTAAGTCAAGTTTGCGCGGATTTGCGATCGCACTGCGCACCGCCGATGCGGTAATTTCTGTATAGACTACCCGCTTGGCTTCTCTTAAACCTAGCACTTCTTTCAAATGCCAAGCAATTGTTTCCCCTTCTCTATCGGGATCTGTAGCTAAAATCACTTCACTGACTTGTTTAGCTACAGTCTTCAATTGCTGAATAGTTTCTTTAGAACGTTGGTCACGAGGGACATAGTTACATTGTACATGACTCCCATCCATACTAAATCCCAGCGCATCTTCACCTTGGTCGCTGAGTTCGCGAATATGTCCGCAACTGGCGCGCACAATCCACTCAGCACCGAGAATTTCACTGAGTTTTTTGACTTTACCGGGAGATTCGACTACTAAAAGGCGTTTAGGCATAGCACCCGCTTTTAAGATGCTGTATTAATGATACAACTTTTTATCATATCTTTAGTATTAATGTACTATAATTTTTATATTCTAATTTTATTTAACGCAAAGTTACGCAAAGGTACGCAGAGTTTTTTTAGTTATATATTTTCCCAAAAAATTACAGCAGATTGCCAGTTGGTGAGGTACAGATGATAGTTGATTGTAGGGGCACTGGCACTGCCATGCCCCGAAGCGCATACCTCATTTACCTGTAATATGCTATAAGGATTTTTGTACGAAGTCTAATCAAGTTGAACCCTTTACCAATGACAAATGACCAATGACAAATGACAAATGACAGCCATCACCAGTATTTTGATTGCACCGAACTCTAAAAAAATACATAACGCATTTCAAACCTGCATTCTTCCCATAGAGTAAGTAATGCTTGTTTTGCTGCATTCATTTGCGGTTGTGAATAGCTAATTTTGCCATTTTCCATAATCCAAATAAATATCCGCGTCATTAAATCTGCATTTATACTTTTTTCATATTCCTGATTATTTATTCTCGTTACTTGCTCATCCAAACAATTTATGACATTTTTAAAACTAGAAAATTTTCTATAGAGAGATATCTTACTGTCAGCTATACCTGGCGAATTCTGCCAATCTATTTTCTGTAGATTGGCAATCAGATAATCCATACCATTGATACTAGAGTCGGTATTGCGGACTAAATTTGTAAATGTGCGATAATATAAGCGTAATCGGACAGCAGCAAGATTTTCTTTATATAAATTAAACCAAGATTGAATATCTCGCAAATAGGGCAAGAAATTTTTAATATCATCAATTCCTAAAATCTCAATCCGCTTGGGTTGAGCAGTTTTGATTGCTGTTACTATCTCATTTACAGAAAAGTGCGCCTGCTGGGAATAATAATTAATAACTTGAGGAATATACTTTTCTAATAACCATTGTTGAGTATATTTAGCCGTCCATGTTCCTTGGGCACCTAGATTTTTTTGCCAAGCATTTTCTGCGGCTTTACCTAAAGATTGTAAATGTATCTCATTGATATTATATATAATACTTATTTTCGGATAAGGTAATAAAGAACAATAGCCGCTAGCCTTTGGTGTAATCAAAGCGCGATCGCGAATTCCTTGACTGAGGCGAAGCGAAAAATTATCGTGGTAAAATAAATGCCATTCCGATTTACCTTTGTAGTAAGTAAACTCATGAGCAAACTTATACATTAGCTCCCAAAGCTTTGGATCTACATCACAAATCTTAAAACCGCGAATACCTGCAAATTCCACAAATTCAAATTCCCAAGTTTCTAAGACATTCTCAAAATCGATAAGTAATTTTTTGTATTCTCGGCAAATTTCATCAATACATAAACATAAATCTATCGCTTCCAATTCTGACAAAATTATTGTAGTCTCCCCTAAAACAGCCTCAAAAATATTGTTATCTACCTGTCTGAGAAAAGGGCGACATTGCCAATGAGGTTGAGTATTCAGTCCAATCATCAGTTTACTTAAAATCTGGCGATGATTCAGACTAATTTTTATACCTCTAAACAGGATGTTACTAAATTCAATTTCACAATCGCCTGGACTAGATAATTGAGGTAAATTACATTTAATTGCTATTTTTGGTTTCACGACAAGCAATTGATTAGCTTTTTTAGTAACTTCTGGTTGAAAATCAGTTTTACTTAATAAATCTTGCCAATATGTATAACGTCTAAGATGCTTCTCTAACAAGTTATGATGTTGAAATGTAAAGAAATTATCGAGATTTTTATTCATCAAGCTAACATGGTGAAAATTTAGCGCTTGATAAAGCTCTGCTGATAGTTCTTGATGGCGTAAATCATTTATAGTGATATCAAATAAACAATATGCGGGACGATAGCGCCAGTATTGAAAAACTTTAATTTCATAGCCATTGGTAATGATAAAAAATAGAGTTTTTAAAGAAAAACTACCTAACCTAGATGCCACAATAGCCGGAGATAAATTCCTGACATGGGGATTGTAAATGTTAATAATTACTAGGGCGGTGTCTGTGTTATTTGGTTCAACAATATCTGGCTGAAAATAAATTGTATTTATTTCTGAGTTGGCATTATTTTTTACTAAAACATCTGGATAACCCAGATACTGAAACATAGGTAAGATAAATTTATCTTTCACATCATCGATATTTTGTAAAATCTGATAGTTAAAACTTTGTATCCATTTGCTAAACTGTTTAATTGGCTCAGAAATTGACATGCGATCGCTACTTGTTAGATAAATTAATTTGCAGAGATATTGTTGTCCAATTAGCAATTTATCAACTTAAGGGAGATATTGTAGTGATGTCCAATACTGTAAAAGAGTGTTGAGTCAAACAAAGCACATTCATCATAAAGGTGAGTTGCAGCTTTTTTTCACCTTATTTCACCCCTGTTATCACAGAAGTAAATCAGAGTAATTTGTAAAAGTAATTTACAGAATTGGGAAATATTAGTAGAGATTTATGTATATATACTGAATTAATTACCTAAATCAAAGTATTCTATCTCCAGTAAATTGCTGAATAAACTAGAAAGCCATGACAAATCTAGCGAATTCTCTAAGAGACTCCAAAACCCCGGATGATGTCCGAATTTATCCCCAACCATCCAAACCCGTTACAGATCCCACCTTGGGCATTTCTGTTAATATTACAAAAACCGGAACCCCAAAAAATCGCTTAGTAACCATAGGAGATTCCATCACCCAAGGTTTTCAAAGTGGCGCTATATTCAATACGCAACTTTCATATCCAGCAATTATTGCTAAAGAATTGGGTTGGCGCGAAATCCGCTATCCTAGTTATAAAAGCCCTACAGATGGATTGCCATTAAATTTAGAACGTCTAGCCAATGATTTAGAGAAAAAATTTGGTTCTAATATTAACCCCTTAGAGTATGTTAATGCCGCCTTATTTATTCGCCAATATCTAGATATTAACGAAAACTATTGGGAACGAGGAGAAGGTTCAAAGTTTCCCATTGAACAAGGGATAAACCATAACCTTGCAGTTTATGGCTGGGATTTGCGAAATACAATATCGCGGAATGCAGATATTTGTCTTAATGCGATCAAAAAGCACCCTCCCACTGATGATTTTCTCCGCTTAATGGTGGAAAATCATAATGATCGGGCAGCGATTCGGGTATTAAATTCCGCAAGGGATAGTAATGGTGTAGCACTTTCCCCAGTTCAAGCCGCAGCAGCTTTAGGTGAAGAAGGTACGCCAGATACAGAAGGAATTGAAACCCTAATTGTCATTGTCGGTGCGAATAACGCCTTAGGCAGTATTCTCACTTTTAACGTAGCCTGGAGCGATACTGACTATGCGGATATGGAAGTTAACGATAAATATACAGTTTGGCGTCCAATTCACTTTAAAGCTGAACTTGATGAGTTAGTAGCTGAGGTAAAAAAAATCCGCGCCCGTCATGTAATTTTTGGCACAGTTCCCCATATTACCATTGTACCCTTTGCCCGTGGTGTCGATAGCAAAGTTCAACCACGTTCGCGATACTTCCCTTATTATACTTTACCCTGGATACAGGATAAAGATTTTGACCCCAAAAAACACCCAAATCTGACACAACAAGAAGCCAGGGCAATTGATAGTGCCATTGACCAATATAACGAATATATAATTGATGCAGTACGTCAGGCGCGTACTGAAGGTAGAGATTGGTATTTATTTGAAATGGCGGGATTATTAGATAGATTAGCATCCCGGCGTTATTTACAAGACCCCACAGCTAAACCAAATTGGTGGGATGAAGTAGGCGGTGCTTACCCATTACCGCCGGAAATACAAGCGCTCAAGCCTGTACCTGATTCTCGATTTCTGCTAGCTGGGCCGAATGGGCGCACCCAAGGCGGGTTATTCTCTTTAGATGGGATTCATCCCACAACTCTTGGCTATGGAATAATTGCTCAAGAATTGATTAAAATTATGCAATTGGCTGGGGTGAAGTTTTATCAACAAGATGGTAAAACTGAACGGCAAGGTGAGATTAAGGTAAATTTTGACAGCTTAATTAAGTTAGATTCGTTAGTTTCTCGCCCGCCAAAAAATTTACTCAGTCTCAAAGAGATTATCGGTGGATTAGACAAGAATTTTAATATTTTGAGTAATATGCTCAATAGTAATTATTAATTGGGCATGGGGCATTGGGCATGGGGCATGGGGCATGGGGCATTGAGGTGTCTGGAATATTTATTGTTTCTCTGCGTCTCTGTGTACTCTGCGGTTTAAAAATAATTGATTTACAGCAGATTTCACCTATTTGAGCCACATCTATCGTAGGGGCACGGCACCGATAATCTTTTGGTACATACAATAATTTTACTGATGCCGTGCCCCTACAGCGTGGTCTATTTACAGGAAGGTGCTGTAACCGCAGAGGCGCTTTTTCGTCTTTCTCAATTACAAGAAGCCAAAATCAACTTCAGGGTTCCTTGAATCAACTTCAGGGTTCACGTTTCCGTGTTTCGCGTAGTCTGAATCAACTTCAGGGTTCCTTGAATCAACTTCAGGGTTCACGTTTGCGTGTTTCGCGTAGTCTGAATCGACTTCAGGGTTCCTTGAATCAACTTCAGGGTTCACGTTTGCGTGTTTTACTTAGTCTCAAACTCATAGTTAGATTTTTCCATTTCCGTAGTGCGAGCATCTTGCACGATGAGTGAACACCAACGAGCGAGACGCTCGCACTACAAATTTATTGGGTATTTAAAAAATTGGATATTCCTTGTAGTGGACTGACACAGCTAAAATAGTGCATTAGATGTAGGTTGGGTTGAGGCTTTGCGAAACCCAACATGAATTTTAGAAACTCAACATAGATGCTGGTGTTGGGTTTCCTTACGTCAACCCAACCTACATTTTTTTGCAACATTTTAGCTTTGCCATGCCAGTAGGGTGTGTTGTTGCGCAGCGCAACGCACCAAAGCCGAGAATACAATGCTACCCATAGTTAGATTTTTCCATAATCAAATCGGATGCCGATAAATTCAGCTAAATTACGGAAATTTTCATGATTTCATAAAAAATCCACAATTTTACGTATGACGAATTTTGAAATCATTGTCCACTATAGATTTAGGAAAAATTTAGCAATAGGGTGCAAATTGTGGCAAGAATGAAACGTAGTTCACGGATTCTCAGCAACGCTGAAAAACGTCTAGCTAGTATTGAATCTATTAATTCTAGCTTAGATGTAGGCGAAGGGTTAACAGTTGAAGGGTATAATGACAAAATTGAAACCCTGCGACAATCTCTGAAAGTATATAATCGCGCCCTCTCGACTATCGATAATTTATTAACCCAAATCCTTGAAAACGAACAAGATTTAGCAGAGTATTTTGAAAAATTTTTGCGTGGTATTGCTTATAAGTTTGGTAATAATAGCCACGAGTATCAGATGGCTGGAGGAACTCGCAAAAGCGATCGCAAACGTCCTGGGCGTCAAAGTCCGGTTACACCTACGCCTACCACGGAGGAATAGGACGGAATGGCGCATATATTAATTCAATATAACGCATTCCCCACAGATAAATCCGGAGGCTTTTAGCAGCCCTGATTACGCGCTTCGGGGCATGGCAGTGCCAGTGCCCCTACAATCAACGATAATCTGTACCTCACCAACTTGCAATCTGCTGTAAATCCTAATATTGCTCTTGAGATAATAATGGCTCAAAGGATCGATAAGCCTCATAATTGCGAAAATGTCGAGTATATAAATCAACAACATCCTCAGATGAGTCAAAGTCATCATACAAAACTGAATTAACATCTACTACTTGTTGTAAAGTCCAAGTAATAGTTTCTCCATTTTCATTTGTATAACTGACGCTTTCGTTGTTTCCATGATTTAAAGCCTTGTCTTTTGCTGACTCTAAAGAAGCAGCTTTAATTAGCACAAAGCTTTCTTGATATAAAGGTTGATAATCAGGTGTGTCTGAAGATGATTTATAAAGAATAATAGCAATGTAAAATGATTCTAGTTTATTTGTAGTTTCAGTTGTCATTCCCTGTTCTCCACAGCTACTTTTTGAATCTACTATCATTCAATAATTTCCAAGCTTTTTTACCAGTAGCAGATTTATTGTTTTTGATATCTTCCAAATAAGAGTTCAGAAACTCGCCGGGAAACTCCCGCCTAATGGTTGCTTTTAATCTGATTTTATCTTCTAAACTTGGCACTTATTAAACGCCATAAAAACAGCAGAATTAACCATACAAAGGCAAAGGGAAAAGCTATGAACCCGAAAATAAAACACAAAATTAACTGTAACCGCCCACGTTGTGCGAAGCTTATTAGTGATTTTAGCGACTGAGGATAAGGCATAGCCTCAAGAGGAAGCTCAAGTTCCTCAAAAATCTGCTGGGCTTGATACACAGCGGCAAATCCTTCTTGAATTCTGCCACACTGATTATAAGCATTGCTTAAAGCTATTAAGGAATTACCTTCGCCATTGCGATCGCCGATCTCGCGTGAGATATCCAATGACTGCTGGTGGAACTCTATCGCCCGTTGGTACTGTCTCAGGGAGTCGTAAGCATTGCCCAAATTGCCCAAGGAATTACCTTCGCCTAAGCGATCGCCTATCTCCCGAGAGATATCCAAAGACTGCTGGAAGAACTCAATCGCCCGTTGGTACTGTCCCAGGGAGTTGTAAGCATTGCCCAAATTGCCCAAGGAATTACCTTCGCCTAAGCGATTGCCTATCTCCCGAAAGATATCCAAAGACTGCTGGTAGAACTCAATCGCCCGTTGGTACTGTCCCAGGGAGTAGTAAGCATTACCCAAATTGTTTAAGGAAATACCTTCGCCATTGCGATCGCCTATCTCCCGTTTGATATCCAAAGACTGCTGATAGAACTCCATCGCCCGTTGGTACTCTCCCAGGGAACGGTAAGCATTGCCCAAATTGCCCAAGGAAGTACCTTCGCCATCGCGATCGCCAATCTCCCGAAAGATATCCAATGACTGCTGGTGGAACTCAATCCCCCGTTGGTACTGTCCCAGGGAACGGTAAGCATTGCCCAAATTGCCCAAGGAATTACCTTCGCCTAAGCGATCGCCTATCTCCCGAGAGATATCCAAAGACTGCTGGAAGAACTCAATCGCCCGTTGGTACTGTCCCAGGGAACGGTAAGCACTGCCCAAATTGTTTAAGGAAGCACCTTCGCCATTGCGATCGCCTATGTCCCGTTTGATATCCAATGACTGCTGGTAGAACTCTATCGCCCGTTGGTACTGTCCCAGGGAAAAGTAAGCATTGCCCAATGAGGTGAGAGAAGCCCGATAATTCCAATTGTTTCTATCACTAATTTCTTGCCATTTACTTACCAATTGCTCATATAATTCTACTTGGTCTGTATAATAACCCCGCAAAAATAAAAAATCATCGCAAACCCAAAGCGTATCAAAGGCAGAGTTATAATCTTCCAATTGATAAAAGTGATGAAAAATTTCTAAGTATTCTTTAACATCATCTTTTGTTTTCCAAGGCTTTTGTTTAGCAATTGAGCGATAATATTCAATGGCTTGCTGATGTGCCTCAGTTTGCTCACCAGCCTGATACCGCACATACTCCAACACCACAGGCTGAAACTCAAACCGCCGCTTACCGTTTAGTTTTTCTACCAACAAAGAACGCTTAACAATATTCCTTAATTCTCCTTCAATCTCTGCTGCTGAATTTCCTGGCAACACCGCCACCGCAGCAGCACTATCAACCGCACCACGATAGACACTAATATTCAGCAATAAAGCCTTTTGTAACTCATTCAATCTATTAAAACTGGCATCTAATACCAACACCATCCCTACATTTGGCTTGCGATGTTGACCAGTTACTTTAGGATCGGTTAACAACTGCCGCAAATTCCCTAAGCCTAAGTCTGCTAATCTGCTTAAATCTGGGTCTTGGTAATATTCTTCTTTTAATAAATCACCTACCAATCGCAACAGTAGGGGATGTCCATCTACCAATTCGACAAACTCCGCTAAATCTCCCCGAATCCCTAATGCTGTTAACAGTGCTACCCCTTCATCTACTTGCAAACCTTGCAATGGTAGCCACTCAAAACCTTTTAGTTCTGGTCTTTCTCTAGTGGTAACTATTACCTTACTATTACCGCCAAATTCTACCCAAGCGTTGAAAAATTCGCCGTAGAATAGACTTCCCCATTGTCTATTAGGTTGTAATAAACTCTCCAGGTTGTCAATAATTAGTAAAAATTCACCACTGCGTAAACACCTCACCAGCGCTTCTACTAACTTTGCTTCTTCTTCTGGAACCGGAAAGCCAAATTCACTGAGTACTTGACGGGCTAAATCGCTAAAACTTGCCCCATTACTCACATCAGCCCAAAATCGCTTGGGGAAACCTGCAATTTCTTCATAAATTTTTGCCGCTAGCATCGATTTACCCGCGCCACCGATGCCTTCTATGCCAATTAAAAAGGTATTGTTATCAGTTAACCATTGCTGTATTTGGGCAATTTCGGTTTTGCGTCCTTGCCAATAAGCCAAACTTTTCTGTGGGTTCCCAGCCTTGAGAACCCCAGGCGATTCTGCTTTGGGGATTTGTTGGAATCGCTCTAGTATTGGTTCTATTCGCTCAACAATAATTTTAACTTCTGCGGCATTTATCTGTCCTACTTGAGTCACTTTGCTGTCACCAGAAGCAGTGACATTCATTTCAATGTTGTTCGGGTTACTGGGCTGAGAGTTTTCTGCCATTACTGATAGCAGGTAAAAATTTTGCTGGATGTTGTAATCGCCGTCACCCTAGAAGGGTGCGGCTAATCATACAAAGCCTGCCTTCGCAGGCTAAGAAAATTTAGCCCACGAATGTGGGCTTTGTAGCATTAGCCCCAGGCTTCTAGCCTGCGGGCGGTATATCGGGTAAGCGAGAGAACGGTATACATTGGTATTGATGGGTCAAGCCGACGATAATCACTTAAAAGTTATGCTATCTGCTTTTTCAATATTTCCAACTTGATTGACCTTACTATGGTCGTAAGTATTAGTGTTCATAGTAATATTGCCAGATGGTTTGTCAGTCGCTGGTTGCCAAATCTTAGCGATTTCATCAGCCAGTACTGTATCCGCGTCCAAAATCTTCTTGATTTGCACTCGCAAGCTGGCTTGTAAATCCTCATCATCTGGATTTTGCGCTAAATCCGCCGCAGCTTCCTTCGCTGCTACTTTTTTCTCTACCTTGGGTTGTAACTTCTCCCAAATAGCTTTTGCTTTATTCCAAACATCTTCACCAACAGCCTGAGCAGCGCCGTCTGCAACTTTACCACCCACATTCAACAAAAATGGCAGACAAGGCGCGAGAAATTTAACAATTGAAGCTATATCCATAGATTTACGCCGTTTAACCACTGTTATTTATACAATGGTATATTAGCGCATTCCCAAAAAGACAGGGCATTAACTCAACAAGTCAATCGCCATCGTCTTGTATTGATTGATCAATTCGGAATTCAAAAATATGGTGTGCGCACCTACTCGATGATGGACGCGAATATTACAGCTATTTTCAGGTAAATAAACCACGCTGTAGGGGCACGGCACCGACAATCTTTTGGTACATACAATAATTTTACTGGTGCCGTGCCCCTACGACAGGTGTGGTTCTTTGATATTCTGTCCAAACTCTGCAATCAGTGGGTGCAGAATTACGTTCAAGTGGATAAATCTGAGTGGTAAAGCGTAGGCGAAGCGCAATAAAAAACTCCACTTTTGGATCTCAGGTGGAGTTTTTTGCAACTTACGGCATAAATGATTGTAAAAAAGCTAACTATTAAATTTAATAACTGCTACGACCAGTAACTAAACCCCATAAGAAAATAGCAATTATTGCACCAATCACAGCAATAATTAAGCTAGGAATACTCAGAGTTCCCGCAGCGTATGCTGCTCCACCTCTACCTAAAAGAGAAACTAAACTACCTCCAATTAAAGCACCAACAATTCCTAAAACCATTGTGGCGAGAATCCCACCACCCTGACGACCAGGGTAAATAGCTTTAGCTATAGCTCCGGCAATAATTCCCAGAACGATCCAAGCAAGCAGGTTCATAATTGTGTTTTAAAAGCTTAGATTCTTATTTTTATTTATTTTCAATGATATTGACTTCTACCATAAGAAATAGCTATAAAAATTTAATATTTTTTGCTTACCATATAAACCAATTGAGTGAGCATTGCCTCGCGTTTAATTGTCACAAGATGTAAATCAAAGTTAAGTTTTTTGGCTATTTAAAACTTAGTTGGTGATATGATTTTTGTCTCACGCAGAGGCGCAGAGGCGCAGAGATGAGCCAGTGCATTGGGCGGCTCTGCCGACTCCCTCACTGGCGTGCAGAGAGTAAGAGTTTACTCGCTAATTCTAATTGGTTTACAACCAAGTTGCTGCAAAACTTCCTCGTCTATTTCTTTCGCCTCACCTGATGCAGTATTTTGAAACAATACAGTAAATGCACCAGCGCCTAACCTATCTTGAGGGAATAGTCGGTAACAAGGTATATTTGTAAGGTGTGATTGATACGCTTGTAAATGACTAATAGTTAATGCTTGAAACTGGGGAAAGCGTTCTAAAAACCATTGACAAACTTCTTCATTTTCTTCAGGCGAATAAGTACAAGTCATATAAGCCAGATAGCCTTGAGGTGCAACAAGTTGGGCTGAATTTGCAATGATGCGTTTTTGGCGATTGGCACATTTATTAATATTAGTGGGGTGAAAACATCCGGGTGCAGTTTCACCTTTAGCTAGTAAAGATTGTCCTGTACAAGGAGCATCTACTAAGACTAAGTTAGCTGATAAGGGGATAGTTTCTGCAAAAATACTCGAATCTCTATTTGCTACTAAACTGGGGTGAATTTGGCAACGTTTTAAATTAGAAATTAGCATTCCTAAACGCTTACCAATTACTTCATTGCTAATCAGTAAATCGGGTTGCAAAGCTTTCCAAGCAAAGATACTCTTTCCCCCTGGCGCAGCGCACATATCAAAAATTAACCCCCCAGATGGCTTAATTGCTAATAAGCTAGTGGCTGCAAATACAGAAGAAAAATCTAGACAGTAAAAATCACCTTGGTCATGTAGCGGATGTTTACCAGGCTTTTCTCCTAATTGTAAACGGTCTACAAATTGCGGTTGCCAATTTGTTGGTGATTCTACTGTAAAAGGAGAAATTTCGGGTTTTGGTTGACACCAAAGAATGCAAGGTGAAAAAGGTTGGGGATTAATTAACGCCTGAATAAATTTTTCTTGAATATCAAGGTTTGCAAACAAACGGCGCGAGAGTTTAAGTAGGAGATTTGAAGGTTTTTCCATTGAGAAATGAAACTGTTATAGAAGAACAATGCCATGCCTGGGTTTGGCTGCATACTGAGAATATAATGACCGCCATTTTCATCATCGCCAAAAGTGCGGACTGCATAAGCTTCCAGCTTTGAACTGGAAGCTGTTGCCTTTATAAATGCACTCAAGCGCGTTAAACTAACCACTTCACTGGAGATGGTCATGTTCTCAGATAATTTTCAGCGAAAAATACGCCAAGAAGCACAACTATGGAGAGACGAAGGCATAATTAGTGCTTCCCAGTACCAACAGTTAGCAGACCGTTATCAATTTAACAATCTAGAAGCTGCGGCGCGCGATCGCTCGCGGATGATTGCGATCGCGATCGGCGGTATCCTCTTAATATTAGGTGCAATCATCTTTATTGCTGCAAGCTGGCAAGAATGGTCACGGGATGTCAAGTTTATCTTAACGATCAGTTTGTTTTTCTCCGTTACCATCATTGGTTTTTACACTTGGCGCGAACCCGCACTCAAAAAAGCTGAAGGTAAAAAACCCGAAAAAAGCAAACGCCTTTTAGGAGAAGCATTACTGATATTAGGCGCTTTTATTTTAGGCGTAACTATTTTGTTAATGGCGCAAGCTTTTAATATTTCCGGTTCTGCTTCCGAATGGCTGCTGGCTTGGGGTTTTGGTGTATTAGTGATGGCTTATAGCCTCTCTCTCAATTCCTTGGGTATATTAGCCATTGTCTTAATCCAAATTGGCTATTGGACTGGACTCGGAGACTGGTGGTATACCCCTAATGAGTGGAGTTGGGCGCGGTTAATCGTCCGCCACATGCCTTTAGTATCATGGTTGCTATTCATCCCTTTAGCTTACATCTGTCGCTCTCGCTGGATTTTTGGATTAGCAATTTTAGCCTTTGCTAGTTCCTTGCAATTCAACCTCAACCCTTTGCAAATATTGACCTATTCGGATATTGCACCTTGGGTAGCTTCCTTTGCCTTTGCACTTCCCCCAGCTTTACTGTGGAGTTACGATGACTTACTATATCCCACAGTTAATTATAGGCTATTTCAACCCCTAGCCAGAACATTAGCCTTCTTCTGCTTTGGCTTTGCCTTTTATATGTTGTCCTTCCGTTGGCAATGGCAATTTCCCGATTACGGTTATTCGCCACCAACCACTAACAGCAACATCTTGAGAACTCTGCCGATTATTGATGTGGGAATTTTGAGCGGTTTAGCTGTTTTACAATGGTTATTTTTACTGCGTCAACGCAACAATCCCGCACGCCGAGAAATGGTGTTTACTCTAGTTTTAATCGGCACATTTATCGGCTTAATTCTATTAATACCTTTTTGGCATCAAGGTATTACAAGAATTCCTGCTTTAGGAATTTTTGCCTTTAACGTTCTCCTCGCCACCTTAGCTTGGGGACTAATTCAAGAAGGATTGAAATTAAACGATAGACGCAGTTTTTGGGGAGGTATGCTATTGTTAACTTTACAGGTTCTCAGCCGGGTGTGGGAGTACAATTCAGACTTACCATTGAAGTCTCTTGTGTTTGTGATGTGCGGTTCGGCTTTAATTAGCGCTGGACTTTGGTTTGAACGCCGTCTATCGGAATCAAAAAGTAAAAAAAGCAATAGTAATTCGTAATTCGTAATGCGTAATTTGTAATTACGAAGTTTAGTTACTCATAAATATCTCTGCGTATTTCTATATTTAATATTTAGTCAGTACGCCGGAAATCAAGATTTCATTGTACAAAGTTCAATTGCCAATAACAAAGCCATTTTGAATTTTGAATTTTGAATTTTGAATTCCGGATTGCGGTAGTCTCTCTGCGTCAGTCCTAAACCTGGGTATTTCACCAGACTTTTACCTATTGCCATCTTCTTTAGGACTACGCCCATGAAAAGTAATTCCTCTGAATCGTCGAATAAATCGAGTACATCCGAATCAAGTAAATCCAATAAAAACTTATCTCCTGAAGCTGAATTTTCTGGGAAGTTGACTTTTAGAGATTATCTAATTGCTACTGAACAGAATGCAAATAAACCTTTACCTTTTTGGCGATTACTAGTTCCTTTAGCGCTGCAAACCGGGTTAATTCTGGCTGTACCTACCCAGGCTTTATATACAGATGTGGCGGGGAAAACGGTAATTTTGCAAAGTGCGCCTGTAGATGCTGATAATGTGCGGCAAAACTACGCGCTCAATTTGGACTATAACATATCTCGCGTTGCCACGTTGAGAAGGCTTCCTGGCTGGGAGGAGTTACTGCGGCAAAATCGCGGCAGAAATAGACAATTGGCGCAAGGAACTAATTTGTATGTGACTTTGCAAGAGAGAGAATCTTTTGAACGTGGGGTTCCTCGCGCTTGGCGACTGGTAAGGGTAAGCGGTAAACGTCCGACAAACTTGCCTAACGATCAGGTAGCCTTAAAAGGTGTATATCGGGACGGTTTTGTCAACTATGGGGTGGAAACCTATTTCATCCCCGAAGAACAACGGGAACGCATTAGTCAAGATATCTCCCGCACTTTAGAAAGCCGAGAAGGAAGACGACGCCCAATAGCAGTTAAAGTCAAAGTCGATCCCCAAGGTAATGCTGTACCTATTAGTTTATGGGTAGGCGATCGCAATTACCGCTTTTAGGGGCTAGGAAGTAGGAGGCAGGGGGCAGGGAGCAGGGAGCAGGGGGACGAGGAATTTTAGATTTTAGATTTGCGATGCGTGGATTCCAATCTAAAATCCAAAATCCAAAATTGTTTCAATGCTCAATGCCCAATGCCCCATGCCCCATGCCCAATAATTTAATCCTGCTGCCGTAACTGCCAAGCGACGCCACAAGCTGCTCCAGCGCCGGCTACTAAGCCGGTACTCATTCCTTGGATAGTTTTTTGTATGGGGTCTTGAGTCAAGCAATCGCTGGTAACTGTCTTGGCTTCCAAGCACATATTGCTTTCTGCCCAGCTGGCAGTTCCGCCTAAAATTACACCTGTCAAACTACAGAAAACAACAAGCAGCAAGAGGCGTTTGGTTTTTTTATCCATATGAGGATTGGTTAAATAATTGCAGTTACAAAATAATCCTCAACTACTGTACACGTCCTTAGAGAGATTGTCAGCTGAGTCGAGTTGTGATAGTTCTTCAGCCACAAAAAACCTCAGCAATGTTAGCTGAGGCAAAAAGGAGAAGTCTAATAATGTGATGGGAGTTTGATACCGATGAACAAATTCTAAAAAAGTCTATATATTTTTTATGCTGACCTAGCAAAGGCTAAATCGCGTATCAGTTGAGTTCTAGAGAATAGGTAAGCGTTAACAGAATTCATTTCTTCACTGCTGAGTGCTTGTTTGCTATCCAGCTGTCCCACCAATTGCTTGACTAAATCAGGATCGCTGAGTCCCACAAGAGTACTAGTCTGAGTTTGCTCAACTTCTGACCACAGTTGACGCAATATTTTTGAGTTTATCAGGCATATATTCATGACCACCGCTCCAACTCTTGTGAATCCAACACAGTGTTGTGAAGAATCTAAAGAAAATATTAAATCTAAAATCTAAAGAAAATATTAAATTTTTACGAAACTTAACTATTTAGAGCATTATCTAAATTTAGGCAATGTGGGGCATGGAGCATTGGGTGAATAGTGAGCAGAGGGAGAAGAGACGCAGAGGGGCAGAGGGAGAGCATCTATATAATTTTCCTCCTCTGCACCCCTGCTTCCTCTGCTTCCTTGTCCCCCTTGTCTCCCTTGTCCTCCTTTTCCCCCTGCCCCCTGCCCAATGCCCAATGCCCAATTAATCAAAACTACCTGGTGGTGAAACAATGGGTTCTGCGGCTACGTCTGGTAAACCGATGCTGGTAATTAAATTGCGCCATGCTGTTTGCAGCTGGCTATCTTCAGGATTGTTGAGACGCAGTTTGGCTAAGGTTGTGAGTGTTTCGTACCAAATGCCATTTTGGGCATAGATGGCGGATTTTTGGCGGGGTTTGGCAATTTCGATTTGTTGGGCGATCGCGTTATTTAAATTTACTCGTTGGATGACGCCTTCTACATATATAGGTGGTGAAGATTTTTGCGGATCGCAGAAGATGCTGAAAAACCAGCGATAACGTTTATTTGGGGTAAGTGGCTCGATATTCTTGGGTAAAGAAATGCCGATAACTCCGGGTTTTTCTGGCAACGCGATCGCAGTTTTGTAAATATCGTTTCCTGCGTCATCTTGCAGTACAAACTCATTCGTTAATCTGGAACTTTCAGTTATGGGCACAAAAAACCAAAAGGTTGGATGAGTGGCTGCTGTTAATGCCCAGACATCTACAGTGGAATTAGGTTTTTGCGTAAAAGGTACTAACGCTGTCAGTTGCGGTTGCACAGATGGACAAGTACCCCGTTTCGCTCCTCCAGAAACTCGTCCGCCTGGAGGTGGTTCTGGTGGTGGTGCTGGTGGATTAAATTTTATGGTTGTATCTAAATTCACCGTACTGCTAATCTGTGCGGTGACTGGCTCTGCCCAGTGCGGTATCTGACTAGCTACTGCACTCACGCATCCCACAGCTAGAATTACAGACAGCTTTACCGACTTGGAAATAGATTTCATCATATTTTTCGGGAATAAGTAGATGCAATCTCGGCACAATTTTGATAATGCCTTAAATATTCTCCCGGATTAATCTAGAGTTGTGAATCTTAAATGTGTGATTCCGAATTGACAGGAAAGCAGCTGTACCAATCAAAGCCAGAACGGAAGGTATAAAAGGTACCCAAATACCCCCAATTAACAACCCCAAGCTGAAGATATATAAAACGCCGATAGTAATAGTCACTGCGATCTCTAAAGCTTTTACTGAAGGTAGACGCCAAACCAAAACGCCGCCAATTATAGCCCAACTCCACATCCAAATTAATTCCAGTTCGCCAGACCAAACTCTAATTAATGGACGCCCATCTAAAGCTGCACTGAGGATTTGGCTAACCATGTGAGCTTGAACTGTTACACCCGGCATCTGTACATCTAAGTAATTACCGTATGGTGTCGCCCAGTAATCGGGGAAATCGCCTTTGGCAGATACACCAATGATGACAATTTTGCCTTTGATGGCGTCGGGGTTGACTAGGTCAGATAATAATTGTGTGAGGGTGACCTGTTCGGCTATTTTTTTTGTAGAGCGGTAATTGAGTAAAACTTGACCGCCTTTAGCATCAATACTTTGATAGCCGCTAGCACGGGGTGATAACCGGGGGACAATCAACTTACCGAGCTGTAATTCATTCTTAGCTGTGTATGTGGGGTAAATCCCACGGGGTACAAGATAGCGAAATGCTAGTTGGGTACTGAGTGCATAAGACGCAGGACATAATGATGCGGCTTCTTGATTCATGAATAACAGATGGCGACGTACTACCCCGTCGCGATCGTGAATGAAGTCGCTAAAGCCTAAGCGATTTTTGGATATTTCTTGGGGTGGCGCAATACCTTTGGTTTTTTCTGTGGTATCGCTTCCCTTACAGACGCCAATTAAGTTATCGGTATTTTGCAGCAAGGGGATTAAAGCTGGATTTTTGGCGGGGAAATCGCGATAAATATCTAAACCGATGGCTAAGGGTTGATGCTGTTGTAGTTTGAGTATGAGTTGGGTGAGGGATTCATCGGAAAGTGAGGTTCCTTTTAATTCTTCGCCTTTGTGGCGTTGCAGTGCTAAATCGGAATCGTCTATGGTGACTAAGAGTAAGCGGGAATCTTGACCTTCATCAGGACGCGATCGCATCATTTGGTCATAGGCAATAAATTCCACATTTTGTAATATACCCACATATCTGATACCCCAAACCACAGCTGTCATCAGCAGACTGGAAACGAGAACGCTCTGCAATCTCCGTTTGTTAATTATGGGCGCAATGGTACTGAATTGTTTTTTGACACTGGTTAAACCCTGCCAAGTCACTGGGTGTTGAGCAGGATTTTGACAAATTACTGGTAACCAAGTCGCACAGGGAAATTTATTTTCTAATCCTTGCAGCCGTTCCCTTGCTTGGCGTACCGATTGGTATAAAGATTCACCACCAGCAAAACTACTGAGAAAATACTTTAAAAACTCTTGGGCGACGCGATCGGGTACAGGTTCCCGCATGATAATCATTTGGGGAATTTGCAAATCAGCCAATTCTTGCGCTAACCCCAAACCATCACAAGAGTTAAAAATTGCTAATTGTAAACCGCGTTCAATGGCTTTTTTTAAGGCATATTTTAATTCGCCAATCGTTAAACTATCCGTTTTATTTAAATAAATGCGTCCGCTACCATCTCTCCCCTGACTGGAACTATGGCCAGCAAAGAAGAGAATATCCCAATTTTTTTCCCAGAGACGATCGTTTAATTCCTTGCGTTCTGGTTCTACTAACAAACAAACATCAGCAGGACGATAACTTTGCAATAAATCTTGGTCAGCCTTAGTGTCAATTCCCTGACTATTACCCACAATTGCCAAAATATTCACCAATTTATTGGGAGTGCGTGGCTTGTGAATGCGTTCGTAACTGGGTGATGCTAGGGCAATTTCTGCCTTGGGATAGCGTTCGAGTAAGTCCCAAAGATGCCAAGGTAAGCGTTGCAATTGCCGATTTTCGGCTTGTAAAATTACCCGGACTTCATCAGCAGGCATTAATCTTTCTAACCATTTCTCCCTGATGGGACGAAATTCTTCTGCTTTTAACCAGGTATTAAAATGTGCGCGTAAAATATGGGATGTGTTAATACAGTCCTGTGTCATGGACACATTGGTGATTTGGGCTTTATCTGCATCTAGACGATAACCGTTACCTAAACGCCGATAACTCGATTGCCAATGACTGTAGTATAGGGGTATTCCCGGACATGGAGGCAGTTTACCGATGATTTCTGTGGTAGGGCGATCGCACTCTTCACCAATTTGCAGGGTAACAGCAAACCCTTGCTCAAAACTACCGTCTGCAAATTTCAGAATCACTAACTTGCTCATGACCTTAGTTACGCTCCTACTGAAAATTCAAAACCAAAATTCGCTATAGTCAGCCAGGAATTTTGCTTTTTGAATTTTTAAACTCTTTACTAGTATTCTGCCAGACAAATTTTGCGTGGTATGTAGTCAGTCGAGAGCGTTTTTTCCAGCTTTCTTGACAATCACTACCTATTTAGCAAAGTTTCTTGATTGGACTACCAGATATTTGCTGATAATTACGGAGGATAGAGAAAGTAGCTGCACCTTTAGATCGTAAACTGTTCTGTAATACTGATATCATTCAATGCCACCCTAATGCTAAATGTTTCTCCTGTATCGCCCCGTAGTTGTAATTGAATGTAATTATCGGCACTGCGTGCTTGATCTGCCAGAAACACAGATCCAGATTCATCTAAAACAGTAAGTTGGACTCCTTCAGGTAAATAAATTTCATTACCTGTAGGGTGTAACTGCAGACGAATGCTAGTTTTTTCCTCAGAGAGAGGGCTGATTTCCACAATCAACATCAGGGGTTTGTCAGCAACTTGGATACCCAAATCGAGCAGTTTTGCCCTTCTGGTGACTGGTTGTGAATGGTCAGGTGTTTGCGGCTCAAACACTTCTGCACTGCGAAACGAGAAGGCTAGGGTGGGTGTTTGGGAATTTCCCAACGCTTCCAGACTTTGCCAACCTGATTCAAATATACCAGCAAACCACTGACGTAAATTTACTACAGTGGCTTTTGCCTGTTTAAGTTTTTCCACATGCTCGATCAAAGCTTCGGGAGGTTGGAGTTGGGTTAAAGGTAAGTCTTCCGTAAATACACTAGGCACAAAACCCAATAACTTTGCTTCTCGTAAAGAATCATCAATTTGCACCACTACATAACCGATTCGTTCTTCCCAAGTTTCCGGGGGAACAAAGCATGTATGGGCAAGACTTTTTACAGGGCGACATTCCAAACTACCCAAGGATGGTAGAGCTAAATCTGCGACATCTGCAAATAAGCGCATGAGAGAATTCCAACTATCACTAGCGGTGAGATTGGTAGGAATATCCATCATTTCCAAATATTCCTGCACCACTAATACAGCTAAGGTATTGAGTTTGACTTGGGCTGCTTTTTCTGGAGTTGGTTGTTGGCTGGCAAAGTTTTGGGCGATTCTGCGTGCTGCTTGCGTAATCGGCAAAGGTACAGCGAAATTGTCTTGCTGATATATAGCGTGAGTCATAAATTTAGTTCCCAGTTTTCGATGCTGCCATACACATATCGGCCTGATTTGCGAGATTTATGCCAATAATGTTGAATTATTAAATTTTTGTGATCTTTGGGCATTGGGCATGGGGCATTGGGCATTGGGCATGGGAATTATAGGTATTAATTATTTGTAGGCAAGGATTTGTGTGCGAAGACTCTTTAGGGCATGGGGGATGGGGCATTGGGCATGGGGCATGGGAATTATAGGTATTAATTATTTGTAGGCAAGGATTTGTGTGCGAAGACCTGATTTTGAAGAGTTAGAAGTTTATCAACTTGCTGAGAGGCTGGCGAATGAAATTTGGGCGATTGTGAAGGGATGGGATAATTTTTCTCAAGAGACAATGGGTAAACAAATTGTTCGTGCTGCTGATAGTGTATGTGCCAATATAGCAGAGGGCAGGGGTAGATATAATGACCAAGATAATCGGCGTTTTGTCAAGATTGCCAGAGGCTCTTTGTATGAAACTATCAGTTGGTTGCGATTAGCCTATGCCAGAAAACTATTAACAACTGAACAGGTAAACAAATTCAAACCAGTTCTTGATGAACTTTTACCCAAACTCCATGCTTACCTAAAAGCTATAGGCAATAGAGAATAAATCAAAATTTTTTTATCCCAATGCCCAATGCCCAATGCCCAATGCCCAATGCCCATTATTTAAAGCCAATTCCCAATCAAAACATAGGCAGACCAAAAACTAGGGGTGTTGTAGTTGGGATGTTGGAGTAGTTGTAGTTGGGCGTTCCGTAAGGCTTGGGCTTTGGTGACTTTACCTTCTTTAAGTTGTTTGTAGAAAGCACCGACAAAAAAAGCTGTTGATTGGTCATCAATTTGCCACAGAGATGCTATTGTACTGCGTGCGCCGGCTCTAACTGCGGTACCGGCTAAACCCAGGGCGGCGCGATTGTCTCCGGCTGCTGTTTGACAAGCACTTAATACTAATAGTTCTACGGGTTGGGGTTTGCTTTCATCGCGGTTGCGCAGCAAACTATCAAATTGGGTAACGTTAATTGGCCCGTCAGCAGCCAAAATAAATGTGTCTTCGGCGCGGGAACTAAATTGACCGTGGGTTGCTAGATGCACTACGTTGAAGGGAGCGGTATTGACTTTTGTTTCTAGGGCGGGACGGGTAAATTGAGCGTCAATGATACTGGTGGTGGTGACTCCAGATTGAGCAATTGACTCAAATTCAGATTTAATACCTGGAAGACGGGGAAAATAATTGTAACCTGGTGGCGGGTCTGTAAGTCCGGCTGTGAGGGCGCGGATTTGCTGTGTTAATAATGGTTTGGGGTCGAGAAGTTGCAAGCCGACGCTGAGAGCGATCGCATATTTCTCAATTAAATATTTTTT
The DNA here is from genome assembly GCF_014696435.1 of Calothrix anomala FACHB-343. GTDB lineage: Bacteria > Cyanobacteriota > Cyanobacteriia > Cyanobacteriales > Nostocaceae > Aulosira > Aulosira anomala_A. Next base: position 47,748 of record NZ_JACJQG010000016.1, read on the forward strand.
CCCATCATACAGCGATGCCATTGGGATGTTGCGGAAAGCTCCATCTAAAACAAATACTAAGGTATTTACTTGTTGGGCTGATAATTCTGATTCAATGGGTGCAATCAGCCAGTTGTAAACTTGTTGCGATCGCTTTTTCACTGTATTAGTAGCAGCCGGATTTACTAAGCTTCTCCGCATTTCTGCTATAACTTGGTTGACTTCGGTTTCGCTAATTGCTTTACTGTAATGCTTTAGCGGTGTTTTGGGAATTTTGGCGATTACTTGAATTTGATTTTTAAGTATAATGGGATACAAGATAGCTGTATGCGGATTATCTTGGTCTACAATTTTATCTAAAGGTACATTCTGACCGGAAATACAGGCTTCACGAAAGAAATTATCTAATTCTGCTAACTGTAGCGCTTCAATGCGCTGGCGGGCTTTATCTAATGTGGTTTCATCGGGTTCTTTGCTTTGGGATTGCAGTAATAACTCTACGGATTCGCGATACACTGGTTCGACACTGTCACGAAAGTTAAATTGCACGTTCTGATTAACTGCAACCAAATCACGGCGCAGCAGTTGCAGAGTATCTACTGCTGCATCATAAGCAGCGATCGCATTTTTAATCTCATTTTTTGCCCAAAGTAATCTCCCTAGTTGCCAATCTACCCGATAAACAATTTCTGGTGCATTGCTGGTTTGGGCTAAAACTAAGGCTTGTTGCGTCAGCTTGAGTGCTTCTTGAGTTTGTTGCGTCTGCTCGTATAAATTACCTAAACTCAAGACTGCATAGGCTTCCGTTTGGCGATCGCCTAAACTGCGAGATTGGGCAATAGCTTTAACTAGTAGGGGGGCGATATCTTGATAACTGATACTAGGGTAAGCATCAGCATTTTTAACTAACTTATTGAGACTTTGCGCCAGATTAATAGTAGCGTAGATACTACCACGACTATTAGGCAGTTGCGCCAGTCGAGATTGAATTCCTGGTACTAGAGTTGTCGCTGCTGTCAATTCACCATTTTCAATTAACAAACTGAGGTGATTTAGCTGCGCTTGCACTTTAGTTAAGGGAAAAGGGGATATTTCCACAGCATTTTGATAATCAGCGATCGCCTGTGCTTTTTTTTGCTGCGTGCGGTAGTTATTGCCTAAACTCAAATAACTAGCGCCAATATCTGCACTTGATTGCAGATTTTTCGCGATGTTCAGACTTTGCTGTAACAGAGTTTGCGACTTTTCCCCATCACCCATTGCTAAAAGAATATCGCCGAGCGATCGCAATTGCACTGCTTTGGCGATTGAATCTGGTTGTAATTGTAATTTTTTATCTACTTCTTTCAGTATTTCTTTGGCACGCCGATAAGCCCCTTGACTGCGCCAAGCCTGTGATTGGTTAATTAGGGACTTGACTATACCATGTTGATTATTTAATTGTGTATAAATTTTTTCTGCTTGTTGCCAAGTAATTAAAGCCGCCTCAGCTTGTCCTGTGGAAATTTGCCAGCGTCCTTGAATATCTAGCATTTGCGCAAACATTAATGAATTTTGCTGATTTGCGGATTTTTTCAGTAAATTTAAACTTTGGCTAATTACTTGCTGCGCCTGCGTCCAATTACCAATTTGCTGATAAGCTAGAGAAAGATTTCCCAAAGTTGCCGCCAGAGCTAAATTATCGCCTTGATTTTGGTAAGCTTTCACAGCTTGCTGTAATATCTCTACCGCCTCAGCAAACCTCCCTGCATCGTAAAGTAATTTACCTTGTTGCAGTAAAGCATCAGGGCTGGCGACTTGGTTAATAATGGATTGAGAAGAAGGTTTAACTCCCGGAACCGCCGCCATGATAGGAGTATTCAGACTGCACAGCAACGCCATGAGAAAGTAAAACAGCAGACGTAAAACTTTATAATTTTGCCTGTAAAGTTTGCCCAAATTGAGCAGAGAAAATTGAATTACTTTCCTCATGGGATAAATGTCAGCCTAATTCAGAGAAGTCTGCATTCAAATAGTACCGGAGATTGGGCGCTCTTGTAGAGACGCGATGAATCGCGTCTGTGTTGATTCATCGCGTAAAAGTAAACTAAAGTCTAAAACAGTTACACAAAAAGCAGTGACATAATATATTTAACTAACCAATGTCAAGATGTGAGATGGGCGATGAAAGAACGACTGCAAATCCACAAAAAAGCTGACTCATCAAATTCTCAGTTAGAGTCTAGTCTGTTCCCATCACCGCGATCGCTTGACAAAACTAAACAAAGTTCTCCCAAACCGCTTACCCAGCTAGAAATTGCTAACCAACAATTTCAACAACATAAAATAGAAGCGACAAAGTTAGCTATTCAAGCCAAGTATGGTAGCTTAACGCCAGAAGCACAAGAGCGACTGACTGTATTACAAGCCAAGATGGATAGCTTTTGGGAAAATACAGGCGAACAAGGTTATGGTGTTGGGCATAACTTTGATAATATAGCCACAAATCGTCCTCAAGATTCAATTATCCAGGCGCAACTTACTATCGGCCAACCTGGAGATAAATACGAACAAGAAGCTGATAATGTGGCTGCTAAGGTAGTGAACCAGATAAATACAGCGAGTGGAGAAAACCAAATATTACCAGCCAAAGAAGAAGGGCAAGTTAAGGCTGAAGAAGCAGGAGGAGAAACTTCTGTCTCTCCCCAAAAACAAAGATTTCTCCAAGATTATTTAGTAGCTAAAGAACTCGTACATGGTATAGATGAAACCTTACCCACAGATAAAATTTTAGAAGGGCTATTTAACAACTTTAAAAATATCGGCTTTAAATACACAATGGTGAGTAAAAGCGCAGAAAAGTTGTTAACAGGAACCAGAGAAGGTGATTGTCAAACTTTAGCTGAAGCTTTTAAACGAGTAGCAGAAGGGTATTTTGGTATTCCCAATCTCAATATTGAGAAAATTCCCAAACCCTTTTTAAGTGAAGCGGGAAAAACACCTTATAGAGGCAGAGAACCGAATTGTGATGATGGTAAACGTTGGTTCTTTCAAAATCATTATTGGGTAACTTGGAACAATAAAGTATATGATGTTTTATTCCTCAGTCATAAGAAAGTGGAAACAGATTTAGCCAGACAAACAGATCCACTAAAATCAATGTTAATGCCAGAGGAAGAATATTTTGAAACCGAAAAAGGCAAAGTAGTATATCCATATAAAGATCAATACTCTACCGCAGAACTCAGCATGTTTGAAAAGCTGAAAAACTTTATCAAAAATATGGGTAGATGGTTAGCTAATGATATGGATGATATTACCGCTAAAATTCACGGTTTATTAATTAGAAAAGCTGGTGCTAGCGAATTTGATGCATTGATGCAAGAATTACAAAATAATCAAATTAATCAAGCGGCTTCTAGGGATGGTCAATAGTCAATAGTCAATGGTCAATGGTCAATAGTCAATAGTCAATGGTCAATGGTCAATGGTCAATAATTATGCACATTTAAAGGGATAATACCAACTTAATATAAAAATGCACCTAATTCTCCTCAAAGGATATAGAACAGAAAAAACTCTGCGTACCTTAGCGTAAACCTTAGCGCACCTTTGCGTTAAAAAAATCTCTCCTATGCAACTTCACAGATAAATTTTATTTTAAATTATTAATTATTTCCCTTACCCGCCAAATCCTCAGCTTTAGATTTCGGGTCAAATTTTAAATTTTCATCCCATTGCTGGGCTTGGCGGAATTTTGTAACAGCACCATTAATATCACCCATTGGTGCTAACTTCTCACCTTGGTTAACTAATACTGTAGCTGCTTGGACTCGCAAGAGTTGAGTTTGACATAATTCTAATTCTGCTAGGGTTTCGGGATGGAGAATTAAATAATTATCGATTAAACTACAGCCATCTTTGACTAATTCTTCTAAGTTGAAATTCCAGATAATTATTTTGTTGTCGCTACTAGCAGAAGCTATGTGTTTACCATCTGGGCTAAAGCTGACACTATTGAGTGAATCGCTGTAACCGCTAGTTAAAGTTTTAAGAAGTTGACCGGTGGCTACATCCCAAAGTTTAATGGTGCTGTCATCACTTCCAGATACTAACTGTTTACCATCAAAGCTAAAGGCGACGCTTCTCACCCAATTAGTATGACCTATTAGGGTTTGCAAAACTTGACCGGTGGCAATATCCCAGATTTTAATAGTGTTGTTGCTGCTTCCAGAAGCTAATTGTTTACCATCGGGACTGAAGCTAACGCTATTAATAGAATCGCTATTAATATTGTGAGGATTGCTTGGTAAATTCAGGGTTTGCAAAACTTGACCGGTGGCGATATCCCAAAGTTTGATGGTGTTGTCGCTGCTTCCAGAGGCTAATTGTTTACCATCGGGACTGAAGCTAACGCTATTGACTGCATCGCGATGACCGCTTCTTAAATATACAAAGAAACCTTGGAAGGTACGCAGCATTTTTCCGGTGGAAACATCCCAAATTTTGATGGTGTGGTTACTACTCCCAGAAGCTAATAATTTACCATCGGGGCTAAAGGCGACGCTGTTAATTTGATTTTTTTGATTTTTGTTGTTATCTGCTGGGGTGACTAGGGTGTGTAGCAGTTTCCCGGTGGTGACATCCCAAATTTTCACGGTGTTATCGTCACTCCCAGAAGCGGATTTTGTCCCATCGGGGCTAAAGGCGACGCTATTGACTAATTCATTATGACCGATAAGGGTTTGTAATACTTTACCTGTGGTGACATCCCAGATTTTTACAGTTTTGTCCCAACCTCCAGAGACTATTTGTTTACCATCACGGCTAAAAGCGATCGCATTTACCCAAATACTATGACCATTTTCAGGATAAGCTGCACTGGGAAGGGTATCTATAACTTTACCAATAGTGAGATCCCATAGTTTAATGTTACTATCATCGCTTGCAGAAGCTAATTTTTTACCATCGCGGCTCAAAGCGACGCTATTAACGGAATTGCGATGACCGCCAAGGGTTTGCAAAACTTTACCATTGGTGACATCCCAAATTTTCACGGTTTTGTCTTGACTTCCAGAGACTATTTGTTGATTGTCACTGCTAAACGCGATCGCATTTACTCGATCGCTATGACTGCTAAAATTTTGGATAACTTTACTGGTGGTGAGATTCCAAAGTTTAACAGTGCGATCGCTACTTCCGGAAGCTAGCTTTTTATCATCGCTACTAAAAGCAACGCTGGTGACGGAATCGCGATGACTGCTAAGGGTTTGCAATACTTTACCGCTATTCACATCCCAAATTTTGATGCTTTTGTCATTACTCCCAGAAGCCAAAATTTTACCATCACTGCTAAAGGTGACAGTCATCACCCAATTTTGATGTCCGGTAAGGGTTCGCAGCAATTTACCAGTGGTGACATCCCAAATTTTAATGCTGTTGTCATCGCTTGCAGAAGCTAATAGTTTACCGTCAGGGCTAAAGCTGACGCTGTTAACCAATTTGCTATGACCGTTGAAAGTTTTTAGTAATTTACCAGAGGTAACATCCCAAATTTTGATGCTGTTGTCATTTGAGCCAGCAGCTAAGAGTTTACCATCATTGCTAAAGGTAACAGTATTCACCTCATCGCTTTGACTGATGCTTTGCAATAATTTAGCGGTGGTGACATCCCAAATTTTGATGCTGTTATCATTACTCCCAGAAGCCAAAAGTTTACCATCACTGCTAAAAGCAACGCTTCTCACTCCCTGATGATGACTGGTGAGGGTTTGTAGTTGTTGGAATTTATTCTGCGGTTGTAAATATACCGCTTCTCGCAATCTACCAATAACGCGCATTTGGGTAGTTGCTGGTGGTTGGTTTAATTTGTGCAATCTTGTGACAGCTTTTAAGGCTTCAAGAATTGCATCTCTAGTTTGTCCAGAGGCGGAAAAAGCGTTAGAAGAGTTAGTTAAGGAACTAATTTCATTAATTTCCGCCTGTCTTCTTTGGGCTTCGGCTTCTATCGCCCAACGCCAGATTCCCGCAGCTAAACCAGCAAAGACTAATCCTGTGAATACCGAACCGATTAAGGCGCGTTTGAGTAAAAGATTAAGTTTTTCTTCTCCTAATTGGCGTTGAGTTCTTTCTTTATCTAATTCCGCCATTAATTCTTTCAGCTTCGGTTCTTGTTGCTGACGGATAAAGCCGGCTAAATAGTCATGTACCAGCTGATAGCGATCGCCTGGGTTTTCTTTTAACAAAACTACCAAGCCAGATTTGACAAAAATCGCCAAAACTAACTCTAATTTTTCACTCAAAGGTAATTCAGGTTTTAATGAAGTAGTTTCTTGGGTAATTTTTTTCCTTCCCCTGAATCTCAGCCGGCGATTTTTTTGCTGACGAATCTGCCGATTTTCCTTAACTAAAACTTTTAAGTCGCGTTCTAATTCAATTAAAGTTCTCAGAGGGCGAGTACCTTTTTCATCGGTGAGTAAATACAGTAATAAATCTGCCAATTGCTGATTTTCTCCACCGCAATCGCGAACAACTTCATCTAAATAATGTTCTACCAGTTGTTCTTTAGTACCCCGACGGCGATATTCTGCCAAAGTTGTAATATTCTCGGTTTGCAGTTGTGCGCCAACTACTTGTAATTCTATGGGGCGCACCTCCCCGATTTCCCTAGCTAAATCTTTAACTAATTGGTCAATTAATTTAGGTTCTAAGCGAAAGCTACTATTCTCAGTTAAGCGCTGAATAATTGATTTTGCATCAGTAGGTGAGAAATTCCCCAACTTATACAAAACATTTTTGCTGAGAATATCATTACTAATTATCTGCATATTCGGCAGATCGTTGCATTCTAGTAAATAATGCAAGTAATCTATCCGCAAGGAGAGAATAACTTTTACAGAGAGAACGTTAAAACATTCACCCAAGAACTCAAAAAATTCTCGTCTCTGTGCTGGTTCTGGGTAAGTGAAGAAAAATTCTTCAAACTGGTCGAAAATTAAGACAGTGCGGAGGTTTTTAGCTTCCTTATCCCGCAATTGAGCCAGAAGCTTGAGGAAGGAGGGGGAAGAGGGGGACAAGGGGGACAAGGGGGACAGGGGAGAGTGGGGATTGTTGAGTAAAAAGCTGGGACTTTTCCCTTCCGAAGTCGAAGTATTGAGTAAAAAGCTCGAATTATCAGGTTCCGAACTCGAACTTTCCCCTTCTGAAGTCGAAGTATCGAGTAAAAAGCTCGAACTTTCCCCTTCCGAACTCGAAGTATCGAGTAAAAAGCTCGAATTGTCGTGTTCTAAACTCGAACTATCATGTTCCGAACTCGAAGTATCAAGTAAAAAGCTCGAATTGTCATGTTCCGAACTCGAATTGTCGAGTAAAAAACCCAAACCCCCACCCCTTAATTCCCCCTTCCCTTGTCCCCCTTGTCCTCCTTGTCCCCCTTGTCCCCCTTGTCCCTCATCCCCCAACAATCTCCCCAACTCCTCTTCCCAGTTGGTGTAAAAGCGCATGACAACAGGTAAGTTATCTTGAATACCGATGGCTTTCTGTTTCAAAGCTGGGACTAATCCCGCATGAATTAAGGAACTTTTCCCCACACCAGATTGCCCATATATAACTATTAATTTATAATCAGGGCGACCGATGCGTTCTAATAAGCGTTCTACATCAAGTTGACGCCCAGATGCGGCGATTTCTGGAGCAATATTTTCTTGTAAACTAGATGCTTGGACAGTTTCCCCAATTACTTGCTTAGTTGAACCTAAACGTCCCGCACCAATAAACGCCCGCAAGCCAAATTGTTGTTCAACTGAACGCTGTTGTTGTTTAACTTCGTAAGCTTTAAAATATTCTTGCTGGTCAAAATAGAGTTGCTGCAAATAATTGAGTATTTGGAGATAAAGCTTGAGGTCTTTTAAAGGATTAAGTTGTTTTTTGGCAACTTCTAAGCTACTAATTGCGTCTTGAATTTGCCCCAAGTGGTATTGAGAAAGCGCTAAAATAAATTGATAAAGACTAAAATCATTAGCATTAACTAAATTTTCTAGTTTTTCAGATAATAAGCCAGATTCCAGACTAGGAATATTTGCCCAAATTATCAGCGCTTGCTGAATAAAATCATTCGCTTCTTGCCAAGATTTTTGCACGAGAGCAACTTCCGCTAATAGGGCATAATCTTTAGCTAATTCTCGCGGTTGATTATTCGCCTCATGTATGTTTAAAGCTTGTTGGGCAAAGGTTTTTAACTGTTCTGCTAAGTTTTGGAATTGTTGCCAAATGCTGACATCACGGAGAATATTACCTAATTGTTCTATAGATTCGGCAATGATATTTTGATTTTGTGTTTGCGTGAGTAACTTTATATATTGTTCTAAATAATGCCCCACATTTCGCCAATCGGCGCGATGAATATCAAGACATTTAGCAGCTTTGAGGTAATAGCACAAAGTTAAATTACCAATTATCTTAATTTGTCGCTCTAAATTATTCCCTCGTTGCCAAAGTATAATAGCTTTTTGATAATGTTCTATGGCTAAATCTATTTGTTGATTTACCTGTTTAATCCAGCCCAATAATGAGGCGATATCAGCCTGAATTTCTAAATTATTAAATTGAGCATCTGTAAATAAATCTCTTTGGGCGGCTGTAAGTTCCGCTTCTAATTTCAGATATTCAGCAAAATTAAAATTCAAGCGATTGTCAAACCATTGATTAGCCGTTACTTGAACAAAATTAACTAAATCTTGTTTAGAGATAGTAAAGTTTCTGGTAATCGCCCAACTTTCTAAATCAGGCGCAATTTGCATTAATTGTTTGTGAACTTCATCGTTAATCCACAGCACCAAAGGAAAAGGAAAATGCTTGCGAAATTCTTCCCGTACTTGATTAGCAGAAGTTAACATCTGCGGTAAATCCCGCACTGAATCTAAACCCACAACCATTAAACAAGCCGGTAATTGTCCGCTAAATTCCTCGCGAATGGCGCTGTAAAGGGTTCTGTTGGTTTCTTGAACTACCAGAATGCTAATTTCGACGCGAGAGATGGCTTTTAATTGGTCGATCAGGCGATCGCGTAAATTACTATAATTGCACCGTGCCAAAATTAGCTTAAACTGCCCTACAGAAGCTTCTATCGCCCAAGCTAGTTGTTGCAAAGTGCGATCGCTATTATCATGTATCTTTTCTGGTATCTGTTGATCGCTCATATATTCAGGGACAAGGGGGACAAGGAAGACAAGGAGGACTATTGTACAGACGCGATGAATCGCGTCTCTGACCAATGACTAAATTAATAATTATTTACCCTTGATATATATCTTTAGATATATTGTAAAAAATCAATTTCTTTATATCATAAATAATTGCGATCGCTCTGAAGATACAGAAACCAGTAAAAATAAAACTCTCTTAAATTTAACCAGAGGATAATAAGTTATAAATAGTAAGAGTGTTATCTTCAAAGCCAGGTCATTTACTCAATTTTTGAGGAAAAATCTATGACTGCAACGCTCTTAGCAGGTGGTTCCATTGAGTCTTATTTAGGTGCAGAAGCAGAAGACCTGCTGACATACAAAGCCAAGGTGACTCAAGATTTGTTACATTTACCAGGGCGAGACTTTATTGATAGAGTTTGGTTAAATAGCGATCGCAATCCCCAAGTGTTGCGCAATCTCCAACAAATTCATGCTACTGGTCGTCTAGCATATACTGGTTATCTCTCCATTCTCCCCGTAGACCAAGGAATTGAGCATTCCGCCGGTGCATCTTTTTCTCCTAATCCTATCTATTTTGACCCAGAAAATATTATCAGGTTAGCAATAGCTGGTGGTTGTAATGCAGTGGCGACAACGTTGGGAGTATTGGGCAGTGTTTCCCGCAAATATGCTCACAAAATCCCCTTTATCGTCAAATTAAATCACAACGAATTGTTAACTTTTCCTAATCAATTTGACCAAATCTTATTTGCTGATGTCGAACAAGCTTGGAATTTAGGCGCAGCAGCCGTAGGCGCGACAATTTATTTTGGTTCCGAACAGTCTACCAGACAAATTCAAGAAATTAGCCAAGCTTTTAAATATGCCCATGAATTAGGCTTGGTAACTATTCTGTGGTGCTATCTCAGAAATAGTGCTTTTAAACAAGATAAAGACTATCATCTTGCAGCCGACCTTACCGGACAAGCTAATCATTTAGGTGTTACCATCGAAGCCGACATTATTAAACAGAAGTTACCAGAAAATAATAATGGTTACGGTGCTATAAACAAAGCCACTGGCGAATCTTACGGTAAAACTAACGAACGAATTTACACCGATTTAACCACAGATCATCCCATTGATTTAACTCGTTATCAAGTACTCAATTGCTATTGCGGACGCGCCGGATTAATTAATTCTGGTGGCGCTTCTGGTAAAAATGATTTTGCAGAAGCAGTGCGTACAGCCGTAATTAATAAACGCGCTGGCGGTACGGGATTAATTTCTGGGCGCAAGGCGTTTCAACGTCCTTTTGAGGAAGGTGTGAAACTGTTCCATGCAATTCAGGATGTTTATTTATCGCCAGATGTGACGATAGCTTAATTGTTGGTTATTTGTCATTGGTCATTTGTCATTGGTCATTGGTCAGGGGTTTAAATAATAAGGTGGGCGATTCGTCCACCTTTATTTTATTAACTGGCTCCCAGCAAATGATTAGCCATTTAACTTAATTACACCTTGATTCACTAAATTTTCCAGTTGAGAATTATCCTGTATTTGTGCGCGGACTAATCTTATCTGCTCGTGGCTGAGAATATGTAGCCCTGGGCGGATAATATAATCTTTGAGGGTGACACTTGGCGGCTGCTGGCTGTCTGTGCGATTGTAAGTAATGGAAGGCATATTTGCACTAAGTAGTAGAGAACTAAGGCAATCGGAATATTTCACTGTTACCCCTACAGCTTGACACAGCTTTTTCAACCAGAGGAATTTCTCAGATTAAGACTAGTAAAGTGTTCAACGAGCAACAAATTAACTGCTACTCATTGATTGGTAGCGGTGGACAGGTTTATTGGTAAGCTGAGATTGTGTTGATATCCGAAAATCTCGAAGTAATTGCGATCGCTACCACAATAAATGAACAGGCAGAGTATTAGCGCGACTATGCAAAAACTCCTTTTTAACGAAAGAGGTAGCTTGAGAGCGCAAGCCCTATTCCTTGGTAAGAAAATTAACTTACAATCATTGGATAATTACGTTTGCTTGGCGACTATGCCATTAATGGTTTCAGTAGGCGAACATGGCTGTGCGGTACTGTTGAGCTATGGTGCAGTTGTCTTATTTAACCTTGAGCCTGTAGAAAAGATAGACTTCTTGACTAAACTATCCTCTCAAGTTATTGACGCTTTTGCTAACCCAGAAACAGAAGAGGTAGAAATTCAACTCAAACTGGCTGAAAGTGAGAGAGTTAAGGAAGGAAAAATTTTACTCCATGATTTTAATGTAGAACGCTTGCAAATCGTGGCTGATATTCTCGCTAAAAGTGTTGTACTGTCTCATTATGAAACTAGCCTAGCTACTGTATTCGATCAAATTGAACCGTTTGCTGCTAGTCTTCAGAGTGAACATAGAAGTAAACGCCAAAGTCGGGAATTACTGCGTCAACTCGGTACTACGTTATTAGTTCAACATAAAATTGTGGGACGAGTAGAGATAATTGATAAGCCAGAGTTACTGTGGGAATCTCCACAACTAGAAAATTTATATTTGCGCTTAGAAGATGAATACGAAATTCGTGAGCGTCACCATGCTTTAGAACGGAAATTAGAGCTAATTTCCCAAACTGCACAAACAGTTCTGGAGTTCATGCAGCATAGCAGTAGTCAACGAGTAGAGTGGTATGTGGTAATTCTCATTGTGGTGGAGATTTTGCTGTCACTATATGACATAATTTTTAAAGGCTAAAGTATCACCTAAAGGTTGTGATGCGCTGCGGTTCGATTCGATTCAAAATTGTTTGTGATATGTGAATTGTCGCGAAGAAGGGCGGGGTTTCCCATTGGTGTCAACTTAAGCTCAAAACTTTTCTCTATCTCGTTTCCAGCCTCCGGCTGGAAATGCGTATTGCGAGGCTCTGCCTCGTCTTCTGAATAAATTGAGGCAGAGCCTCAGGATCATCGCTCCCACGCAGAGCATGGGAGCCAGTTAGGATAAGGGTTTCGCGTTAAGTTGACACCAATGGGGGAAACCCCGCCCCTACGGGTTGCAATTAACCGCCGAAAACTTTCTTTTCAAAACCTACCCATTCTTTTGCACGTAATAGATATTTTTGAATTTTACCTGTGCTGGTTTTGGGTAAATTTGTAAATTCAATCTTTGTCGGACATTTAAATCCTGCTATGTGCTGGCGACAAAATTGAATTAATTCTTGTTCTGTAATTTCCACTCCCTCTTTTAAGGTGACAAACGCTTTGGGAACTTCGCCGCGTTTGGGATGGGGTATAGCAATTACTGCACACTCTAACACGGCTTCATGGCGATAGAGACATTGTTCAACTTCAATACTAGAGACATTTTCGCCGCTAGTAATGATGATATCTTTCATGCGATCGCGAATTTCAATATAACCGTCAGGATGCATCACCGCTAAATCCCCGCTATGAAACCATCCGCCTCTAAATGCCCTTTCTGTGGCTTCTGCATCGTTATAATAGCCTGTCATCACCATATTTCCTTGCATCACCACCTCCCCCATTGTTTGTCCATCTGCGGGGACATCATGCATATTTGCATCGACTACTCGCAAGCCATCCGCACCTATATAAGGTACGCCTTGACGCGCTAAAAGTTTGGCTTTTTCCGTAATATCTAAATCTTGCCAATCTGCTTGATATTCACCCACGGTATAAGGGCCATAAACTTCTGTTAAACCGTAAACATGGATAATCTTGGCACCAATTTCGCTAATTTTAGCAATTAATGTGGGTGAAGGTGGTGCGCCTGCTGTGGTGATGGTGAGAGGTGTTTTTAATAATGGCGGACAATCGCGATTATTTAATAGCGAAATTAAAATTACAGGTGCAGCATTTAAATGTGTGACGCCTTCTTGTTGAATTAATTTCCAGACATGGCTTGGGTTAAATTTCCGCAAACAAATATGAGTACCACCAATAGCAGTTACCGCCCAAGTAAAACACCAACCATTGCAGTGAAACATCGGTAAAGTCCAGAGATAAACTGAGTCTGGTGTTAATGTAGTTTCAATAATTTCGCCTAAAGAATTAATATATGCGCCTCGGTGAGAATACATGACGCCTTTGGGTTTACCAGAAGTACCGCTAGTATAATTAATCGAGATTGTTTCCATTTCATCAGTAATTACCCAAGATACAGGCTCAGGATTACCAGTTTGCAGAAAGGCTTCATAATCCTCACCCTCCAAAGGTGCGAATTCGGCTATATCGCTGATATTAATGATATGTTTTACCGTCTCTAAACTATCTTGAATTGGTCGAATAATATTAGCTAACTCTGTATCGACAAACAAAAATTTAGCCCCGCAATCATTCAAAATATAGGCAACTTCTTGAGGCGCTAATCGAGTATTAATAGCTACTAAAACGCCACCAGCCAAAGGTACAGCAAAATGGGCTTCTAGCATGGGGGGAGTATTGAAACAAAAAAAGGCGACGCGATCGCCTTTTTCTAATCCACTATGACGCAACCCTGAGGCTAGACAATTTATCCTAGCTGTAAATTCGCCGTAAGTGAAGCGTTTTTGTTGATATATAATCGCGACTTTATGACTATATACTTTAGCATTACGTTGAATAAAGGTTAACGGAGTAAGAAGGCTGCGATAAACTAATTCAGGGTTCATGGCTAATGCTAATTGTGAGGATTCACAAGCAGCATATCATTTGTTAAGTCGGTAGGAGTAATTAAAGATAACTAGCTAGGGCTGTCATTTGTCATTTGTCATTGGTAAGATTTTTAGTACATACTGACTATCGAACATTTCTTACCAGAAAATCTGCTTGTCCGCAGCTTTTTTTAGATCTGTTGAGAATTTCTTGGCTACAAATACCTGGTTTACCGTCCTTAGAATAGCAGAAGAAAACTTCTTGTAAAAATCTGCCAGAACCAGAACAGTATGGAGCGATACTATTAGCATTTAATTCTGGATTAGCGTTGACAAACAAATTTTTTAGTCCTTGAATTGTAGTACGAAAAGGTTTAGCAGGACGGTTATAAGCTGGGGGAATAGCCACAGAATTTTTTAACTGTTTAGATAATGCTAAATATTCTGCAGGCGTTTTCCCAGAACAAGTACCATGTTTTTCCCATTCATGGCTGTAAAGCTTATCGCTAGGGAATAAACCCGGAAATTGCTGTTTTACTGTTGCAGGTAATTTTTCTCCTGTACAATTAGCCGGATAACCTTTTTGATACTGAGGCCAAAGTCCATGTAAGACAAAACCGAGTTTCTTACCGGCTTTGCATTGCTGTGGATCGCGATCGCTATTTTTGGCACAATAATCAGGCGACCAAGATAAAGTTAATACGTAAAAGTCAAACTGTCCAGGAGTTCCGCGATTTTGGGCGCTAACGGCGTTAGGTACCGCCAAGCTGGTAATTACTAGAGAAGATGCAACCAGGATGTTCTTCAACTGCATATCAGGCGTCAGTATTTGGTGTAATGTAATTTACGCCATCTACCTTAACTCAGTTGCGTAAAAATTGGAAAAATATAAAATTATTGCAAAATTTTCCTTGCCAGTATTCATCAAGACACTTTTTCTGGCAAAATGCATTTTAGGCATTGGTATTAATATTGCTCAGGGTTTGCGAAATTAAACCGCACACAACTGTAGCATCTACTAAATTTTCTATGCACCCCTAAAGCTTGGATAACTCAAATGAGGACAGAACGCAAAGTTAATATTTGGTGGCGATACGTTCTCTTATTTACGGCGCTTTTAATTTACAGCCCGACTTTTCATTTTGTTAGCCAGGCTTTACGAGGACATCCACTCGATATTAACTATTTTGCTAGCGAACTTTCTCCCAAGAAAATTTTTTCTGGTGGTTTGGATAATGGCGATGGTGGTGCAGACTGGAAAATAGGCAAACCAAAAGCTACAATCTGGAATGCAGAACAGTTGCGTTCTCTACCAGAAATTAGAACTTTTGCTTTAGATTTAGTAAACCGCGATCGCAATTTAAATAGTTTGTCAGCTTTAAAGGAAGATCCTCTACTTTCTTTAGCCGCGCAACTTCATGCAGAGGATATGCTCAAGCGCAATTATTTCGATCATACCTCTCCTGAAGGTATGCGTCCGCGCGATCGCTATCTTGCATTAGGTGGTAATCGCCGGGTTGGGGTTGGCGAAAATATTGTCAAAGGAAAAACCCAAGGTTTTGGTTTAACCTACGGAGAAGCCGAAAAGTTTCAACGGGGTTGGATGTATAGTAATGGACACCGGGAAAACCTTCTGACAGTTGAATACAGCAAATTTGGTTATGGAATTGCCACTGGCTTAGATGGCAGAATTTATGCAGTGCAAATGTTTGCTGATTGACTTTCGGTAGTGAGTACCAAAGTACTCACTACAAACCTTTGATTATTGATATTAGCTATAAACCTCTATCTGCTGCTAGCTGACGCAGTTTTTGGACTAATTCTCTACCATTATCTAGCTGACGTTTAGTCCCTAAATCGATCAATTCACGTTCAATTTGCTGGCGATCTATAGCGTCACCATCGAGGTAAAATCCACACACTATATCTACCATTGCATCTGTATTTTGGTTAGTTAAGCGTATCAAACTTTCTATCATGCCTAATCTCCAGAATTACTTGTAGTTAGCCTGGAGTAGGTAACAAAGCATAGTATAATCATCGGTCTACCTGCCCAGACTTATCTTATCCTTCCCGTGATTGTACTGAAACTAACACTTCTATGTGTTAAGAAATGTTCTAGCGATCGTTAAAATCACTCACACCCTCAGAAAATATTCGGTTAAATTGTGTAATATTTCTTCACGCTTACACAAATTTTGGTAGAAAGCATCCGATTACTTTTAAGCAATATAAAACCCTGAGTCACCCCAGGGCAGGCTAAAAAGTAATATACCAGCAATATAAATTATCGAACTGTTGACCGTAAAATCTTCTCGTCCGTTTGGTATATTTAACTATCTATCTAAAGGATTAAATAGTCATCATCAATGATATGTAACAAATGTCACATATAAAGATAAATTTTGAGATACAACAGATTATCGGTTGGTGAGGTATAGATGATTGTTGATTGTAGGGGCACTGGCACTGCCATGCCCCGAAGCGCTTAATTAAATAACCAACACTGCGAGCAAATCCTATCTCTCAACTTTTTTTTAATTAATGCTTTAGGTAGATATTGGATTGTCTAGCTAATTCTAAACTCATGTTTGGTAGGACACTTATGTAACGACTCACACGTCTTTCCTCACATTAATTATGTGGGGATTTTATTTTGTCTAATAATTCGATGTGATGATTAGAACTATTTTTAATATTTGTAGTGCGAGCATCTTGCCCGCGCGAGCAAGATGCTCGCACTACTTATTTTTACTTGATGCTTAACTACAAACTCTAAGTCACAATTTCCGCATGGGGTGATTATATCGCAATATCATTGCAATACATAAGGGTGAACATAGCTCAATACGGTTCAGTTAAGGATAATTGTAGGTTGGGTTGAACGAAGTGAAACCCAACAAACCCCTGGAAATGTTGGGTTTCGTTCCTCAACCCAACCTACGCAGTTTATGGTTTTTGGCACTAACTGAACTGTATTGGAACATAGCTATCAAAAGAATAAAATAGAAAAATATTAAGCTTCCCATAGTATTAAACTATAGGAAGCTTGTGTTCTGTTAGAGACTATAACAGAGGCAAAAGGTTAATTTTTAAAGTCCCGCACCGGCTTTTGCTTCAGCACCCATTGGTGCAACATAATCGCGGAACAGGGTAATTTGTTGCTCAAAAGCTAGATTTTTAATTCTATCTAACAAAGCTTTAGCTTGTGAGGGAAGTTGATAATCTCCAGGTATAGGGATGATAGTACCGTTATCCATACCTTGAGATAAGCGATACCAAAATAGTAGCTTAGTTGTTTCGCCTAATGAACCATATTGGCGAGAGATTTGGGTATCAACTTTGTTAATTAAATCCCGTTGAATTTGTAATTGTTGTTCGTGGGATAGTTCTTGAACTTGGTTAAACAAACCTTCAGCAATTTCTGGGGAAACGGTGCTAGCACCGGGTGCTGCTGGTGTGATTGCTTTACCCATTTCTTTGTAGATGAACCAAAACAAAGCGAGTTGTTGATCTACATCTAATTGTCGCCAAGCTTGAACATGTTCTCTGATAGTTGGATCGCCAGTTTGGGTGTATGTCATTACAAACTCCGCTTGTGATTTCTTTTTGTTTTATGTCACAAATAACCGTAACAAAGTTACATCCGTGGTTTAACCCTACTGAAGATAGAACATTAGGTATTAGTCATTAGTCATTTGTCAGAGACGCGATGAACCCTTGTCTGTACAATTTTCATTTGTTATTGGACTTTTGACGGTTGACTTTTGATCTGGCAAAGATATAAGAAGATTGAATTTCCCTCTATGCTGAGAATTAAGCATTACAGAGGGTTTATGAGCATCACTGAAGATATTCTTTCCCAATTACCAGGGGATGTGATGGCTGGTTTACGTAAAAGCGATCGCATCTTAGCATCCCTGCGAACCGATAAATCACCAATCCCATCGGTAGTTAAGGAAAATAATCAACTTTTAGATAGCGTAGACTGGGATGTAATTGTCTGCGGTGGTACTTTAGGGATTTTAATTGGCTGTGCTTTAGCTGTTAGGGGTGTGAAAGTCGGGTTAATTGAACGGGGGATTCTCCGAGGTAGAGAACAGGAGTGGAATATCTCCCGTAAAGAGTTAGAGGTATTTGTAGAATTAAATCTGCTAACTCATGCAGAATTAGAAACAGCGATCGCTACTGAATATAACCCAGCGAGAGTCAGCTTTTCTGGTGGTACGGAAGTTTGGGTAGAGGATGTTCTCAATATTGGTGTCGATCCGGTATATCTATTAGAGACATTGAAAAGCAAATTTTTAGCTGCTGGGGGTGAGTTATGGGAAAACACCCCGTTAACTGAAGCTGTGGTTCATCCCAATGGGGTGATGGTAAATAATCAACTGAAAACTCGGTTATTAATCGATGCGATGGGAAATTTTTCGCCAATTGCTCAGCAAGCCCGTCAAGGAGAAAAACCTGATGCTTTATGCTTAGTTGTGGGAAGTTGCGCTCAAGGTTTTCCGGAAAATAACACTGGTGACTTGTTGTTATCATTTACATCCTTGCACAATCAGTGCCAGTACTTCTGGGAAGCTTTTCCCGCTAGGGATGGAAGAACCACCTACTTGTTTACCTACATGGATGCGCACCCACAACGTATAGGTTTAGAAGATTTATTTGCCGAATATCTCCGCCTTTTACCAGAATATCAGGGTGTGGAATTAAATCAGTTAAAGTTTCAACGGGTACTGTATGGCTTCTTTCCTACATATCGCCAAAGTCCCCTGAAAACTCCGTGGAATCGCATTCTCCCAGTAGGGGATAGTAGCGGTAGTCAATCACCTTTAAGTTTTGGTGGTTTTGGCGCGATGGTGCGTCATCTCAAACGGTTAACTTTGGGGATTGAAGAAGCATTACAAACGGATCAATTATCTGCAAAGGCGTTGAATTTACTGCAACCTTATCAGCCTAGTTTAGCCGTAACTTGGCTATTTCAAAAAGCTATGAGTGTGGGGATAAATCAAAATATTTCCCCAGAGCAAATTAACCAACTGCTTGCAGTTGTATTTGCACAAATGCAAAAGCTAGGGACAACAGTACTCAAGCCGTTTCTGCAAGATATAGTGCAGTTTCCAGCCTTAACTAAAACACTTTTTAAAACAGCTTTAGCAAATCCCGGATTAATTGTCAAAATAATTCCCCAAGTTGGCTTGCTGAATTTATTAGATTGGGTGGTGCATTACATTAATTTAAGTGTTTATACTGCCTTATTTTCCTTGAGTACAATGTTAGAAACATGGATGAAGTATCTACCACAGCAACAACAATATTATTGGCATCGTTTAGTTGATAGCTGGAAATATGGCTCTGGTAGTGACTATCAAGACGGGTAATACAAATTCAAAATTCAAAATTCAAAATTCAAAATTAAGAAAGCCATATTTAGCAAGGTTTTTAAGTTTGGATCTGTTGCTGAATTTTGGAGAATTGGTATAACTTAACAAAACTCAAGACGCGACGATCTGATTAGCGATCGCTCGCGTTTTTCTCAAAAACCTGGTGTGAGGATTAAGATGATTGAACGGCAATCTTCGGGGATAAAATACTTTACAGTTTTGATTGGCTTATTGCGCGATCGCCAAAATTTTTTAGAAGAAATTACCCAAGGAATTAGATTACCCAATAAAATCATTTCCCTATTGGTTTGTAGTTCCCTATTTCTCGCTATTTATGGCGGTATTATTGGCGCATATCATAGCTGGATGCAAGCTTTATCTTCAGCAGTAAAACTACCAGCGCTTTATTTAATTACCCTACTGATTTGTTTACCCACCCTGTATTTTTCTAATATTATTTTCGGTTCCAAGCGCACCTTTGGACAGCATTTCGCCCTAGTATTAACGGCAGTATCGGTCACGAGTGTATTGTTATTTAGCTTTGCACCAATTACGCTGTTTTTCTTAATCACTACCAATAATTATCAATTTTTAATTTTACTCAATGTTGTGATATTTTCCTTTACCGGATTTATCGGTATTTCTTCCTTATACCAAGCTACAAGCGTGGTATTAGAACAAAATGATGATGAAAGTACAAAAACACGCCGCAAGATTATATTTTCCTGGCTATTTTTATATGCTTTCGTGGGTAGTCAATTAGGATGGACTCTCAGGCCTTTTTTTGGTACACCCGGTTCTATATTTCAACTATTTAGAGATAGAGAAGGTAGTTTTTACCTCAGCGTTTTACAAGCTATCGGCTATCTCTTAGGAATTCGTTAGGGGCTAGGGATTAGACTTAATTGTAGGTTGGGTTGAGGAACGTAGACGCGGAAGCGGCTTCCCGTAGGGTAACCCAACATTTACGTAACTAGGGATTAGGGATTAGGGATTTTTATATTTATTTATGAAATTTTTTCATAATTAATTGACTTAAAAAAGTTATTTCTCCCTTGTCACCCTTGTCCTCCTTGTCCTCCTTGTCCTCCTTGTCCCCTTCTCTGCCTTCCCTTCAAGACAAATTTTAACACCAACTTACTTAACAAATTTATCAACATGCTTGAGAAGCCATCTTACAAAAATCAACAGTTTGCGATTCTCATCAGTTTACTGCGCGATCGCCAAGGTTTTTTAGAAGAAATTAGCCAAGGAATCAGATTACAAAGTAAAACCAGCGCCTTGTTTGTTTCCAGTTCTATTTGTTTTGCGATTTACGGCGCAATTATCGGCGCATCTCACAGTTGGGGACAAGCAATATCTAGTGCCATTAAGCTTCCCGCATTTTATTTATTAACGCTGATAATTTGTTTTCCTACCCTCTTCTTTTTTAACGTTCTCTTTGGTTCTCGCAGCAGTTTTCAACAGCATTTCGTCGTTTTACTTACAGCTGTATCAGTAATTAGCGTGCTGTTATTTAGCTTGGCTCCCGTGACGCTATTTTTTATGATTACTGCGCCCAATTCTTACCAATTTTTTAAACTGCTAAACGTGTTAATTTTTGGTATCACAGGTATTTTTGGAATTAAGTTTCTCTATGAAGGAATGCAGTTACTTTCTAAACAAGATGAAGTAGGAAAGAAAACCCGCACGACGATTTTAAGATCCTGGTTATTTTTATATGCTTTTGTTGGGATGCAATTGGGATGGTTTTTAAGACCATTTTTTGGCGCGCCTGGTTCTAAATTTGAGTTATTCCGCGCTGTCAGTGGTAACTTTTATCTAGATATTGTTGCCGCAATTTCGGAAATTTTAGGTGGGCGTTAGATTAACCCCATGCAGTAGTTCATAGGGAGCATCCCAATTTTGACGCAATACCCTCAAGGGTATTGCTATACCAACAAAGCCTGCCTTCGCAGGCTATCAAACTTTTAGCCTGCGAAGGCAGGCTTCGTATTTCTAGCCCCACCCTTATAGGGTGAGGGCGTTTTTGCACATTTGGGATGCTCCCAGTTCACAGCCAATTACCAATGAGTATATATGCCGACCAAAAGCGGGGTGCTTTGTATTGGGGATCTTTCAATAACTTTAGCTGGGCTAGGCGCAAGGCTTCAGCTTTGCTAACGTTACCATGCTGAAGTTCTTGATAGAAAAGTCCGACAAATTTAGCTGTTGCTGCATCATTAATATCCCACAAAGACGCGATCGTACTTCTTGCCCCGGCGCGAACTGCAACTCCAGCTAAACCGAGTACAGCGCGGTTATCGCCGGTGGCTGTTTGGCAAGCACTTAAAAATAATAGTTCCATGCTGCTAGATTTGCCACCTTCGCGACTGCGCAAAATACTATCGAATTGGGTAACATTAATGGGGCCATCGGCAGCCAAAATAAAGGTATCTTCAGCACGGGAACTAAATTCACCGTGGGTAGCTATATGCACTATGTTAAAATTACTAGAGTTAATTTTGCTTTCTAAGGCTTTACTGGTAAATTGCTGTTCTAGAAGCTTGGTTGTCTCTACTCCGGTGTTAGCAATTAACTCAAATTCCTCTTCAATGGCAGGTAAGGGCGGATATTGAGAAAACCCTGGGGGAGAATTGATTAATCCGGCGGTAATAACTCTGAGTTTCTGTTTTGCTAAGGGGTGAGGATCGAGGAGTTGCAAACCGAGATTGAGAGAAACAGCATATTTCTCTAATAAATATTGTTTACCATCATGCAAAGCTGCCATTGGCACATTACGTAAAGTCCCATCTAGCAGAAACACTAGAGTTTTGACGCCAGCAGTTTGTAATTCTGACTCAATCGGTTGAATTAGCAAACTGTAAAGCTGCTGTAACTGTTTTTTTGTAGCTTTGCTAGTATATTGTTGATTGAGATTGAATCTTAGTTGATTCGCTATTTTCTCGACTTCTGCTTGCGGTATGTTGGTGGCATAATGTCGCAGGGGTTGTTTGGGAATTTTGACGATTACTTGGAGTGATTCTGGCAGAATTATCGGGTAAAAAATAGCGGCAGTGGGATTATCTTCGTCTACTAATTTATCTAGTACTACTGTTTGACCTTGTAAACAAGCTTCGCGGAAAAAGTTATCTAATTCGGCTAATTGCAAGGCTTCAATGCGTTGGCGAGCTTTCTCTAGAATTTTTTCATCCGGTTTATCGGCTTGAGAGCGCAGTAATATTTCTACTGATTCCCGATATACTGGCTCGACACTGTCACGAAAAGATAATTGCACATCTTGGTTAACAGTTACTAAGTCACTGCGGAGACTATCTAGGGTTGCTAAACTCCCATCATAGGCAAGAATTGCATCTTGAATATTTCCTTGTGCTTTGAATATCCTACCCAATTGCCATTGCCAGCGATAAGCTATTTCTGGTGCGTTGTGAGTTTGGGTTAAAAATAAAGCCTGCTCGGTGAGTTTTTGCGCTTCATTCCACTGTTGTGTTTGTTCGTAGAAATGCCCTAAAGTACCGAGTCCATAAGCTTCTGCTCGTTTATCGCCTAAATCACGGGCTTGTTGAATGGCGCTAGCTATGAGTTGGGAATTCTTAAGTGTTAAATTTTCTCCCCCTAATTTCAGCAGATTTTGGACAAAGTTAATCCGCGCATAGATGGCTAAACTACTGGGGGGAAGTTGGGCGATTTGCGATTGAATTTCTGGTAATAAAGTTTGCGCTTGTGCAGATTTACCCTGTTCAATCATTAATTTCAATTGATTCAGCTGTGCTTGGACTTTGGTTAGGGGTGAAGGAGCGATTTTAACTACTTGTTGATAAAATACCAACGCTTCTGTGATTTTACCTTCAGCATGAGCGTTATTCCCCAAGCTTAATAAACTGGCGGCTACATGATCAAAAGATTGCAACCGTTGAGCAATTTCCAGACTTTGCTGTAAAACCTTTTGCGCTGCTGATAAATTACCAGCTAATTGCAGACTATCACCAAGCGATCGCAAACTGACGACTTTTTCTAAAGAATCTGGTTGCGATTGTAACTGCTGCTGTACTTGGTTCAGTAATTTTATGGATTTTTGATAAAAACCTTGGATGCGTAAAACTTGAGCTTGATTGATTTGCGATCGCACTACGCCACTATTATCGTTTATTTTGGTATATATCTCTGCTGCCTGTTGCCAACTCCTCAAAGCTGCATCTGTTTGTCTCATACTTAATTGCAGACTAGCTTGCACATCTAGCGATTGAGCGAAAACTCCTAAATTCGCCGTTTTCTCGGAATTCGCTGTTAATAACTTAAGACTAGCTGTAATTGCTTGTTGGGCTTGATTCCAATTGCCCAGTTCTTGATAAGCTAGAGATAAATTACTCAAAGTTGCCGCTTGTCTGAGGGTATCGCCCTGCTGTTGATATTCTTTAACTGCTTGCTGTAAAAATTTCACAGCTTCCGCAAATCTGCCAGCATCATATAATTTTTTCCCCTGTTCTAAATTAGAGATAGCGACAGAGATTGATGTTTGTACATTTATGGGATTATTAGCAACAAATTTACCCATAGCTGGTGAAACATGGGTGCATATTATTGTAGTTGCTACTACCAGCGCCAAAAAAGAGTATAGTTTATTTTTAAATTTCATTGCAGTATAAAAGACGCAAGGAAGTTCTTATTCAGTAATTAATCTAACTATTTTATTTAGGTAGATTCCTATTCGATTATAATATTCAATGGCTATCAGCAATAATTACGTGTAAAAAATAACGCCGCAAAAAAGCTAATTAACAATTACAGGAGCTAATCATATATGAAATTTAGAGGCATAAAACGCGGTCAAAACATTGAAATATTAGAACAAATGCATAATATTCCTGACGGTACAGAAATCATAGTAGATTTAGAATTTATTGAAAGTCAAATTACAGAAACACAACACCCCCTAACAGAAACAGAAAGACTAGCAAAAATAAATCAATTATTTGGAGCTTGGAAGAACCAACCAGAATTAACCGAAATTTTTACAGAAATTGACCAACAACGACATAATTATCAAGGTGGAACTATAAATTCAATCGATAATCAAGATAACGAATAATGTATCTATTAGATACCAATATATGTATTGCACTACTCAATGAAAACCCCCTAGCAATTACTAAATTTAATCGCTTTTTCAGTCAGTGCTATCTTTCTATCATTGTAGTTTCGGAACTATATAAAGGTATTTATTGTTCTCAACATGTAGCCAAAAATTTGGAAATATTAGCACAGTTTACAGAACTCTTACCAGTAGAACCTTTTCATATTGAATTGGTATTAACTGTCAACTGTCAACCGTCAACCGTCAACCGTCAACTGTCAACTGTCAACTGTCAACTGTCAACTGTCAACAGCCCTCACGATGGGTTGTGCAACTTACAGCAATTTTCAGGTAAATAGACCACACTGTAGGGGCACGGCATCCACAATCTTCTCATATATACAATAATCTTACTGATGCCGTGCCCCTACTACGATTGTGGTTCAAATGCATGAAAACTGCTGTAAAAGTACAATAGCTTACCGAGAACTCGCGCAAGCAGCAGCTGTTAACGTCGGACTATGGGGTATAACATGAGAAGCTTGTGCAACTAAATAGATATCGCCGTTTTCACCCTTCATTAATCCCTGGGCTTCTACAATCTCCTGTGGGGAAGGATTTTCACTGATGCTACGCTGACTATTACCCGGAGAATTTTGATTATTATCTACAGTCACCCATTTTTTGACTACCGAATCTGTTTGCAGATATTCATAAGGATTAAACGGTAAACCGCCTCTTCCCGTAATCGTAAATGAACTGGCGCTTTGTTTACTACCAGCTTGACAAGAGTTATCAATTTGTCTGGAAGCATCCAGCAGATTGGCGCTGAGTTGCACTAAGCCTTTACTGGGGTCTACTTCTGGTGTATTTATAGTCACATTACCGCTAATACCCAATTCCGAACTAGCAGTGATACCGCTTTGTGCTGTCTGTTGTGCTTGGAATCCTATACCGAAGATTCCTTGAGTAGATATGTTAATATTGCCACCTTGACCACTAAAAGCATTGGCTGTAATATCGCTGTTTTCTGCGGCAATGGCGATGATGAAGGGACTGTTAATGGTAATGTTACCACCATTACCGCCTGCAAAATCTGTGCCTGCTGTGGCGGTAATGTTGCTATTACGCCGCACAAATAAAAAATCTTGAATATCTAGTGTAATTTCGCCGCCATTATTACTAGTAGTAGCAGCATTAATAAAGGCTTGATTGTCTAAAGTTAAAGTCCCAGCAGTTAGGGAAATATTGCCGCCTTTACCGCTACCATTACTATTTACGCCGATACCTGCACCGTTTTTAATAATAAAAATTTCTGGGTCAATTGTAATATTGCCGCTATCACCTGTTGCAGTTTTTTCGGTATTGGCAAATAGTCCGGTATTTGTGCCGTCTAAGGTGATATTATCTCTGACTTGGATGTTGATATTTCCGGCTTTTTTTGTACCAGATGTGGTGGTGAGAAATTGTCCGCCGTTATTGGCGCTTAAGGTATGAGCATTAATGTTGATGTTACCGCCTTGACCATTCATTGTGGAAGCGGAGATTTTCACACCATCATTAATATTTAAGTTTTGAGTGGTAATAAGAATATTACCTGCATCGCCTATACCAGTACTTTCAACTGCTAATTTTCCTTTACCAGTAATGTTGATATTTTCCGGTGCGGTGAGAATTAAGTCACCACCTTTACCACTGCCAGAAGTAGAAGCAGAAATATTAGAATTGGGGAACAGGTTAATATCTAAATTGGGTTGATTTTGGTAAGGATTAAGTTTTAATGTACCTGCGGGGGCTTGTCCTTGGGTTTCGGCAAAAATTCCCACAATGCCTGCTAGGTCTAATTTGGAGGCGTTTAAGGTGATGCTGCCACCTTCTTGGGTATTTGTGGCGGTCTTTGTGGCGGTGGCGGTGATGCTGGCGGTGTCGGATACAGTGAGGCTAGGAGTATTGACAATGATATTTCCGGCTTTACCTGCGCCAGTGGTTTCTACAGAGATAATTGGCGCAAAGTCTTGGACGCCTTTACCTATATTTACAAAATTTAGGGCGTTAACGCTAATTGTACCGCCATTTCCGCTACCAGAAGTTGAGGCAAATATTTTACCCTCATTAGTAATATTTAAGTTTCCAGTGGTCATGGAAATATTGCCAGCATCTCCTGTACCTTCAGACAAAGCAAACAAGCCACTATTAATTCCTAGGTTGGGATTTAAGAGATTCTTCTGGGATTGAGGTGTGTTTTGACCAGCAATATTAATCCTATCATTAGCAATAATATCAATATTTCCTGCTTTACCATTACTACCTCTGGCAGCAGTGCTTATGATTTGTCCTCCACTTTCTATATTGATATTATTAATATTAATCCCAATTTCACCACCATTATTGCTACTGCGTGTTAGCACACTGATAAATCCTCCATCTGCAAGATGCAAAATACCTTGAGGATTACCTTGATTAATGATAATAGTTCCACCCTTTCCACTATTAAGATTTTCACTGGAGGAAAGTAAACCACTATTAATTCTAAAGGCATTGACTCCAGAAATATCAAGAAAATCGGCATTTTTAATAAAAATGTTCCCTGCTGTACCTGCTCCCTTCGTTTGTGCTTCTATTCTTGCACCGTCTCTAATAGTTAAATTAGGAGTATCAATGGTAATATTACCTGCATTTCCCGTTGAATTATTTTCTGCTACAGCAAAGATACTACTAGAATTTTTGCCATCAGATGATGTACCAATTACTTCTACTGACTCGGAAGCAGCGATATTGATATTTCCACCAAAACCTTTATCAATAGTTCCCGCAAAAACTTTTGAACCATTATTAATACTAAGTTTATCAGTGATGATGTTTAAACTTCCTGCATTACCAGTTCCGTAGGTACTAACAGCAATAAATCCTCCTTCTTGGAGGGAAATCTGCTTTCCTTGAATTCTCGAATTACCAGCATTACCTGAACTAAAGCTTAAAGTTACTAAACCTCCAGAACCTTGTAAGATAATTTGGTCAGCATTAACTTCTAGATCACCACCATTGCCAACATCTGACAAATTAGACAATTGATTCTCAATTTGGTTGGTAATACTATCAGGAGTAATTCCACCCGAATTTAATATAAATTTTGTCTCTGAATCTAACTTATTAAATTCATCCTTTACTGCTAAAAGAATTGAATTAGGAAGGATAACTGAGATATATTTAGTTGCTATAGAGCCAGTAAATAATCCTGAATAATCTCTTGCCATTAGTTTTTTTGTATTTATTGTGAGTTTACCTGCTTCACCACTTCCTAAAGTACCTGTCGTTATTCCAGCAGAAATATCTACTAAAAATGATTTTAAATTTTCTCTAGTCAATTCCAGGGAAACTGTTTCTGTTTTGTTACCAATAATCTCAATTGATTCTGCGGCATTAATAAGAATATCTCCTACTTTACCCAGCTTAAAATCATCATTTGCAAATATTAAATAATTTAAATAATTTAAATTATTTAATTTAGATTTGATGATGCCTCGGAAATATGGTTGAGCCGTGGTAGTAATCCCAGTTTGGTACAGACGATGAGATCGATCTCGATTATCTTGAATTAGAAGTTTATTGGTTGTTAGTTGGATATTTCCAGCATTTCCTAACCCTTGTGTAATAGATTGTAATGCACCACCATTTTTTAAATTAACTTCTTTTGCATTAACAATTAAGTTACCACCACTACCACGACCCATAGTTGTAGTTCCGAAACGAGCATGATCAGTGCCAGAGATATTTAGTACATCTGCTTCAATTATTAAATTTCCACCTTTTCC
Organism: Calothrix anomala FACHB-343; assembly: GCF_014696435.1. Classification (GTDB taxonomy): domain Bacteria; phylum Cyanobacteriota; class Cyanobacteriia; order Cyanobacteriales; family Nostocaceae; genus Aulosira; species Aulosira anomala_A. Next base: position 75,806 of record NZ_JACJQG010000016.1, read on the forward strand.
TAAACCATCTATATCTACCGAAACATCATTATTATCGGACGTTATCCGTGGGGATTTGAAGTAAATATCACCTCCTACTATTGATGAGTTGCCACTACAGATATTTATTTCACTACAGAAATTAGTAAGACTGTTAATCAATCCTTCTATAGAGATAGAATTACCGCTAATTAGCTTAATATTTCCACCACTGTTATTTCGGGAAGTAGAAATAGTCCGTCCAACTCTAATATCTTTTGCCGCTTCTAGTGAGATATCTCCTGATCGTCCAAAATATGAAGCAGTATACAGTGGAGCAGTTGTAAAGATATTACCTGTTCTAGAAACAAGAGAAATATTTCCGCCCTTTCCATCTGTTTCTAACAGTGAATATGAGGATGAGTTTATGCCTTTGTCTATAGGAATATCACCCTGTGCAGCAATAGAAATATCACCCTGTGCAGCAATAGAAATATGACCACCATTTCCAGATTTTCCTGAAGGTGAAGATGAGTAGGAAAGTATGGCTTGATGAGTGTAAATATTGCCTCCAGATATGAGTGTAATTGCTCCTCCATTTCCTGCATTACCTGAATTAGCAGAATAAGAGTATGATTTTAGGGATTGTGTAAGTATATTACTCCCGGCTGTGAGTGTAATTGCTCCTCCATTTCCTGCATTACCTGAATTAGAAATGAAGGAAGTATCAATATTGCCTAATGTCAAATTTGCTCCCAAAATGCTAATATCTCTGCCATTGGTTTTAATAGTATCCGCAGCATTCATTTGAAAATTACCGATACCATCCCTATCAGCATCAGCAATAAAGGCGATTTTTCCGCTACCATCAGCTAAATTTAAAGTGCTATTAGTCAGAGAATCAACTGTAATATTATTAGTCGCTTGCAATATCAGATTTGTATTTCCAGACAAACCTTCTAATGTAGTTTGATAAACTGTAGCATCATTATTTTTATTTTCACTAATAGTCAGGTTTTTAGTATTGAGGAATAATGTAGCTGTAGCGATATTTCCTCTAGTTATTAAATTTTCTGTACCTGTTAATTGTACTTTTCCCTCTGGTGCTGTTAATGTGCCTGTATTAATCACATTGGCACCAAGTAAATTTATATTTTGACCAGCATCTACTGTTAAATTACCTTGATTATTAATCGTCGCTTGCTGATTGCTCAACGCATTGCTAAATAAAGCCCCTGGTTTGACTGTCAATAAATTACTATTTTGCGGATTAGTAGCACTAAATAAGCCATTTTCACCTAATCTAATGCCATCGGCAGTAGTCGCCGTAAAGGAACCGCGAATATCTAAAACTGCATTTTTACCAAAAATTATGCCATTGGGATTAATCAAAAACAGGTTAGCGTTACCCAATACCCCTAGAGTTCCCAGAATTTGAGAAGCATTATTTCCCGTCACCCTTGTCAAAATATTCTCAATTCCACTGGGATTGGTAAAATATGCTCCTCTTGCTGAGTCAATATTAAACTCACTAAAACTGTGGAAAAGGTTCGCCCCGCGAATTGCACCCCCATCTATTCTGTCACTGGGAATGCCTTTAATTGTATCAGGGTTGACAACTGAGCTTTCAGTGCCAAGGGTATTATCTGGGATTATTTGCGCCTTAGCCAAGCTAAAGTGAGCCAGAGTCAAGTAAATCAGACTGGTGAACGGTAAAAAACGTATAATTTGTGAAAATAGCCCGAAAGATACCTTTTTAAGGTTAGATTCTTCAAGATTGGACAGAAGTGTATTATCAGACTCAAGTGCAGCACGGGTATTATCAATTAAGCGGCTATAAGCTTCAATGGTTAATCCATGTCCTAAATCAAGATTTCCATCAATGGACTTTAGCAGAGCGAGACGACGTTGGGCTTTGTCAACACCAGCAGAACCACGAGTTCTCAAAGGCATTTTAGATTCTCCTTAATAGAGTACACTTTTAGGATAGGAGAATGACTTTATAGCTGATATGAGTAGATTTTGGGAATTAATTTTCTCTAAAAAGCAGTATTTCGCAATTTATATGTGTTTTTACTCATTTATCAATCTTTTCGGAATTAAGAGTTAACAGCGATCGCTAATTGAGTCAGTTTAGCCTGCTTTAGATATCGCAGAAACAGCAATTGTAGTGGATGTAGTGGATGTAGGTTGGGTTGAGGAACGAAACCCAACACCCCAAAGTCCTGTAATTGTTGGGTTTCACGACCTTCTACCCAACCTACGCATCTGTCTCATTTTTTTCTGGAATTGGTATCACCTCCGGATGCAGCTATATTTACAAAGCCTGTTAAAGCAGGCATGTTCAATATAACCCCAGGCTTTGAGCCTGCGGGCGTTATTTCGGGTATGACACGATTTTTTTACTCATTACCAGAATTGAGTTCTCAAACTGCAAATTGAGTTCTCAAACTGGGATTTGAGAACTCACTTGAGTATATTCCGCAGGCAAAAGTTAATATTGCCTTCTCAAACTGGGGTTTGAGAACTCATTTGAGTATATTCCGCAGGCAAAAGTTAATATTGCCTTCTCAAACTGGGATTTGAGAACTCATTTGAGTATATTCCGCAGGCAAAAGTTAATATTGCCTTCTCAAACTGGGATTTGAGAACTCATTTGAGTATATTCCGCAGCCAACCGTCAACCGTCAACAGTCAACCGCCAACCGTCAACAGTCAACAGTCAACCCTCAACCATCAACCGTCAATCTCCCATCCAAAAACTTGAGTTGCTGATATAAACAGTTAATCTGCGGTAAATATACACCCGCAGCTTGAGCTTTACGTAATGGAGTACCAAAAATTGCTTCTACTTCTAAAGGACGCCCTTCATCAGCGTCAATTTTCATGCTGGTACGATAAGGCTTCATCTTCACAGTATAGTCGAGCATCAGTTGAATAAAGCTGTCGGGAATTATGCGATCGCAACTTTTCGCCCCAGCCGCAACTTCATACATCAACTGTTCGGCTAATTTGCGCGTATGCTCGTAGGCCATTAATTCATCGGTTCTGGCGTTAAGAATCACAGATAGCCCATTATAAGGGATATTCCACACCAGCTTTTTCCATCGCCCTAATAATAAATCTGCAGTTAATTCTATGGAAATACCCCCATGAATAAAATCATCAGCTACTTGCTGCATCTTCTCGGTAACTCCGCAAGCCTGATAACCTGACGCATATTCCCCTAAGGTAATTTGTCCATAATCTAGGTGACGAATATGTCCAGCACCAACTTTATTAGAACAAAGAAAACACAACCCACCGATTATAGTCACATTGCTAACTATCGCTGCAACTTCTTCTTCCACAGCTAGCCCGTTTTGCAATATCAACACCACCCCACCCGCTTTGACAACAGGTGGTAAAATCTGTGGTAATAAATGATTTTGTGTCGTCTTCAGTGCCACAACTACCACATCACACTGAGGCATTTTTGCGACATCATTATAAGCATTGACTTGGGGTAGGGTGAAATCACCATCTACAGATTCCACCACTAAACCAGAGTCTCTGACATATTCATAATCACTTTTAAGCAAAAAGTGGACATCTAAACCAGCTTTTTGCAATTTCGCACCATAAAAGCCACCTAATGCACCAGTTCCTAGAATGGCGTAACTACGCTCGGACATTTTGCTTACACAGAGATTCATCTATGACAATCATAGGGCGATCGCGCTATATACTTGCAGCCCTATTTACCGCTAAATTTATTTAATATAGCTTAAAAATAGTTTACTATCCTTTAAGATAACATACACAGATTCAGGTGAAAAATATGCCCGATATTGTTGATATTGCTGTTTCGGCTGACTCTTTTAAAACCCTAGTAACTGCTGTCCAAGTTGCAGGTTTAGTAGAAACATTAAAAAGTCCTGGCCCCTTCACAGTCTTTGCACCAAATGATGATGCTTTTGCTAAGTTACCACCAGGAACTATTCAAACTCTCGTGCAGAACATTCCCCAATTAGCACGGATTTTGACATTTCATGTAGTGCCTGGAAAGCTTTTCAAGGCTGACTTAGAGAAATTAGGAACAGTAACTTCCGTCGAAGGTTCACCAATTAAAATTGACTGTTCTGAGGGTTTTGAAGTGAAAAACGCCACCGTCTTAGCAGCCGATATCGAAGCAGATAATGGCGTAATTCATGTCATTGATACAGTGATTTTAATGGGTTAATTTCACGATGGTGGGCATTACCCACCATATCCATTATTAAATATTCACAATTGCAGAGATAAATTTAAATTATGTAACATAGTTGATGCGGGCACTGCAATATAATGCTAAGGTAAGTTCAATTATTTATAAATATATTAAATTTAAATATATTAAATTTGTTAGTATATGCGAACATTATCCCAACACATTGATGCTCGATTTCCATACCTTAGCTGAGTTCTCCCGCACCAACTGTGTAAGTATTTGCGCATTCTTGGTGCCAGCAAACTTACTAACCACAATCCTGACAATGATTCTGACCGCATTCCGTCGCCCATCACATCATGTATGGCTATCGGCGGGAATTGCCAGTATTTTTGCCTCGATCATGGTAATGCATGTCTATAGCTGGTTTCTCGTCGGCGTAGTCATGTTACCGACATATATCTTGTTAGCTTTAGCAATTACTTGCTTATTAATAAATTCCGCCGCAATTATTTGGCTGAGACTAACCCCTAATTTTACTGTCGCCATTAATACCGCCTCTAAGTAAAAATAGTAGTCAACCACAGTAGTCAGGGCTTAATTTCTGTATTGTAAAATACTAAATTCCTGACTACGGATACTACATCAATTATTTACTCAAGTGGGCGCAAACCTGAATTTTAACAATCAAGTTAATCGCAAAGCCAATCATGTATTTGTATTTTTAGAAATTTTTGTACATGAGGGTGGTATTCAGTCCTACGTTAAAGATATTTTCCGTGCCTATCAAAAATTAAATCCCCGGTATCAAGCAGAGGTATTCGTGCTGCGCGATCGCCCCAATTCTGCACCTGACTGGGATGAAAAACTGCGATTTCATGGCTTTCAAAACCAATCGCCCTATCTGGGTAAATTAAAAATGACCTTGGCGCTATTGAAGTGTCTGCTGCTACAACGTCCCCAGCATGTTTTTTGCGGTCATATCAACTTAGCCACACTGATACAAACTCTTTGTCAACCTTTAGGAATTCCTTACACAGTCTTAACCTACGGCAAAGAAGTTTGGGAACCGCTACCTAATAGAGAACGTCAGGCACTTAGATCGGCATCAGGGATTTGGACAATTAGCCGTTACAGTCGCGATCGCTGCTGTGCGGCTAATTTTATCGATCCAAGCCAAGTAAAAATACTACCATGCGCTATTGATGGCAATAAATTTACACCAGGAATTAAACAGCCAGAATTGATAGCTAAGTATGGTTTAGATAATACCAGAGTTTTGCTCACAGTAGCTAGGCTATGGTCGGGAGATATATATAAAGGTGTTGATGTGACAATTCGGGCATTACCGCAAATTCTCCAAGTTTTCCCCGATGTTAAATACTTAGTCATCGGTCGTGGCGATGACCAACCAAGATTAGCCCAACTAACTCAAGATTTAGGTGTAAGCGATCGCGTTATATTTGCCGGCTTCGTCCCCACAGAAGAATTAATGGCACATTACCGCCTAGCTGACGCCTACATTATGCCTTCCCAAGAAGGTTTTGGTATTGTATATTTAGAAGCAATGGCTTGCGGTATACCCGTACTCTCCGGTGATGATGATGGTTCTGCCGAACCCTTGCAAGATGGTAATTTAGGCTGGCGCGTTCCCCACCGCGACCCCAACGCCGTAGCGAATGCTTGTATAGAAATACTCACAGGAGTTGACCAACGTTGTGATGGAAATTGGCTCAGAGAACAAGCGATCGCCCTTTTTGGTATGGATGCTTTGCAAAAACGGTTACAAGAGTTAATTTGATGGGCATGGGGCATTGAAACAATTTTGGATTTTGGATTTTGGATTTTAGATTGGAATCCAAAATCGCAAATCTAAAATCTAAAATTCCTTGTCCTCCTTGTCCCCCTTCCCTTACGTCCCTTTTTCCTGTGCAGCTAGGCGAACAGCTTCTAGATTCACATTTAGTTGTTGTGCAATCTGTTCTATAGTCATTCCCGTTTTGAGTAACAAAGGCACGGTAACTTTCAGTATTTCTACTTCCCGTTCTTCTCGGCCTAGTTCTCGTCCCTCAGCTTTTGCTTCCTGGTAAATCCTGGTTTGCTCTAAACTTAGTCCGAGCATAGCTTCCACTTCCTCTCTACTCAAAGATGAAAACTTGTAAACAGCAATTGTTGTGATGATATCGATAATTTCCGTTTTCGGCAGTGGGTCTGTTTGTTCTAATTTTACCCGTTGAATTAATTGCTTGGCTTGTTCGGCGATCGCTTCATCGGATGCAATTGTTAGCTGGAATAAATTTATACCTATTGGCTGCTGATTGGAGCTACCTAACTCATCCAAATAAATGCGCTGTACTTGGTCGCTGTTTAAAAATATGCGATGAGTAGTAGTATCGCTTGGTTCTAAGCTGCGTGATGGAAAAATTACCACACAATACCAGTCATCATATTGAGACTGATTCCGGTTCAAATACATCATTGATTCGGTAAAGAACCGATGATAAAGACCTTCGTCTTTCTGAAATTGCACTTCTGCAAACAAGATTATCTTGGGTTTTGCATCTTCTGGCGGTAAGAACACCCCATCAATACGAAAGGTAGTTTCTTTGACCTCCACTGACTCAAATCGATAGTTCTGCGCTTGCTCAGGACGGTAATCAATGAGTTCAAAAATTAATCCGGGAAAGCGTTTAAAAATTTGGTAATAAATCGAGTCGCGCTTCACTCAAATATCCGAAAATATGGCTAAATTACGTCAACTTAATAGTTAAACTTTTAATACACAAGTACTATAAAATATAGATGTAAGCAAGTAGTTTCTCTAAAAATTCACTATATCCAGCCATTAAACAACAATGACTTTGGTGAGATTTTACCAAGCGCTCATAATCACAGCCAAAGGGAAATTAGCTCTCAAGAGCGATCGCTAAAAAATTATAGGTTTCCAAATATACTTAATTTACCAACCATTGACCATTGACACTTGTACAGACGCGATTAATCGCGTCTCTAATGACCAAACTCGCTATCCTAGAAACAGAGCAACAAGATATTTAAAAATGAGCCTTAAATCTTTTCCATCACAGCTTGAAAGTCTTCGCCCTTGGCTAACAACGTTAGCAGTGTTTTGGTTGCTAGCATCTTTAGGCTTGGGTTGGTTAGTAAATTCACTACTGTTTATTTTTGGGCTGTTACTATTAGCACCCGTAATTGCCTTTTTGGGATTTCGCTGGTGGTTGCAACGGAACTTAGTTGTCGATCAATGTCCTGTATGCCGATATGAGTTTACAGGCTTAAATAATAGTCAATTGCAATGTCCCAACTGTGGTGAGCAATTGTTAGTCCAAAATCGTCATTTTCGCCGTTTTACTCCCGATGGCACAATTGATGTCACAGCAGTTGAGGTACCGACAAAATCATTGGAAGATTCAGGGACTGACAACTAAAAAAAATATCCTATCGCTTTTTTGGCAAGGGTGCAGGGGGCAGGGAGCAGGGGGAGAAAGAAAATATTCTCTCTCGTAAATTGGATAATTTATTTTCTGGAAGTCCCTAAAGCCACAAAGCTTTGGTTGTCTCTGATGGTGTCGCAATTAGCGTTATTGTTTGCCATTTGCTGAAATTCAGCCAGATTAAGTTTAATACTTGGTCTTCAGATGCGATCGCTTCTCAATGTTTACTCAATTTCGTAAAGCATGACCTAAATTATACCGAGCTTCCTATGGTTCTAGGATGCGATCGCATCTTCACATTCACCTCAATTCAACCCTTCCGCCAATTCTTGCTAAATTTAGCGAGTTGACTGTTGACTGTTGACTGTTGACTGTTGACTGTTGACTGTTGACTGTTGACTGTTGACTGTTGACCGTTGACTATTGACTGTTGACTGTTGACTGTTGACCGTTGACTATTGACTATTGACCATTGACCATTGACCATTGATTAATCCCCAATCAACTCCACCGCATCTTTACCATCCCAATCTTGTAAATAAACTTTCACCACCTCTTCTTTTGCTGTAGGTAGCTGCTTACCAGTAAAATCAGGATGTATTGGTACTTCTCGATGACCTCTGTCTACCAAAACAGCTAAACGAATTACCTCAGGTCTACCATATTCATTTACCGCATTCAACGCCGCACGAATTGTTCTGCCTTTGAATATCACATCATCAACCAAGACAACAGTTTGATCTGTCAAGTCAAAGGAGATATTGGTTTTGGCTGGAGTTCGCAACCCAATTTGATCTAAATCATCGCGATAAAATGTAATATCTAATGCTCCCACCTTAACAGTCACGCCTTCTAATATCTCAATTTGACGGGCTAATAACTCAGCTAATATTACACCCCTAGTATAAATACCTAGCAAAACCAGCCCAGATAAATCGCGCGTCCGCTCCACAATTTCCGAAGCTAGGCGATTTACAGTACGACGAAGTTCTTCTGCTGAGAGAATTTCAACTACTTTTACAGACATAGTCATAGACAGATACCCCTGAGTAATGCATGATACCAGATATTTAAGGCGACTGGAGGAGGACAAGGAGGACGATTGTAGAGACAAGGGTTCATCGCGTCTCTAACTAACCAATGCCCAATGCCCTATATCTATGATTACCTGTTTAGGTGAATTAAGAGTAGAGCGATCGCTACTCCTAACCAAAGTAAAAAACAATATCTGGTTAATTGCAAAGCAGATTCAATAGTTTGTGGTGTAATCGGATAAATGTCATCACCTAAAAGTGGTTTATGTTTAGCTACGCCGCGATACCAATTTGTTCCACCCATCTGCACGCCTAAAATCGCTGCATAGGCGCACTCACTCCAACCAGAATTAGGACTAGGATCTTTGACAGCATCTCGGCGACAAATTCGCCAAACATGCAGGGGTTTACCTGAGAACACAGCTAAAGTGATGACTGTTAACCGACAAGGAAGCCAAGTTAAATAATCTTCTAACCGCGCGCTAAACCAACCCAAATAAGTATAAGGTGCTTCTTTATAACCCACCATTGAATCTAAAGTACTGCTAGCTTTGTATGCTAAAGCTAAGGGTGCAGCGCCAATAACGGGAATAAATGCACCAACAATTGCATAAAACAACGGAGCCGTCACCCCATCAGTTGCATTTTCGGTGACAGTTTCTAAAATCGCTCGCAAAATTTCTGCTGCGTCAAGGTCTTTGGTATCTCGACCTACATAATTACTTAAAGTATCGCGAGCCTCTGTTAAATTTCCGGCTGTCAGAGGTTTTAAAACAGTGACTGCGGCTGTTCTCAAACTTTTAAGCGCAAAACAACTAGCTAAAATTATGCTTTCTGTGATAATTCCCAATATGGGATGCAGCCATCTAGCAATGTGAATGATTAACCAGCAGCTAACTCCGCTACCAATTACTAAAATAATGCCGAGGAAAATTCCTGCGATTCGTTGGCTGTGAGGATGGTGAAAATATTTCCCAGATACTTTAGTAAACCAAGAAATTCCCCATCCCATTACTTGTACTGGATGAGGCCAACCCCAAGGATCGCCAATTATATAATCTAAAATTGCCGCAACAATCAATATATAAATGTTATTAGTCATTAGTCAATGGTCAATGGTCAGTAGGGGCGGGTTTATTGAAAATAATCATTGTTCGGTGAGGATATTTGTGAACCCGCCCTTACAATGGTCAACGGTCATTAGTCCAGAAATTGTTAACTATAGACTTTTGACTATGAACTTTTGATTCTAGACTTTTGTACTGGCGGATTTAACCAACATATTTCATTTCCCAATGAAAATTTGACAAAACCCACCCCTGCTGACTTTTGACTAAACTACAAAATTTGCTTCTTCTCCTAGTGAAGCCTGCCTACTGCGAGCGTCGTAATAGAGATCGGCTAAGGTAATACTATATATAGCTTCTTTTAATTTTTGGTTGAGTCTTTGCCAAAGTGTAAATGTGACCCAATCTTCAGCTTGTGCCGATGTTGGGGCGCGATCGGGTAAATAAGCGATCGTTTCACCCACAGACTCTAAAATTTGACCTATAGATATTTTTACAGGTTCTCGTGCCAATTGGTAACCGCCAACACTACCACGAATTGATTTTACCAATCCAGCACGACGCATTTCTATTAACAATTTTTCTAGGTAAGGAGCAGGAATATCTTGGCGATTGGCAATTGCTCTCACAGATACAGGGCCATACTTTGGCTGTAAACTTAAATCTAGTAAGGCCTTTACACTGTATTGTCCTCTCGTTGTTAGTTTCATTGTTAGCAGCTTTCTTATTTAGTCTAGAGTCAATGGTCAATGCTCAAAAAACTTTGGACTTGACAGTCTTGTACGGGTAGGTTTAAGCAAATATCTCTCATTACCAAATGGATATTTTGCAAAACCCACCCTTACTGACTCAGGATTGGTTTTGCCGATCGCTCTCTACCTCAATTCTCTATATCAGCAACTAGACAACTTTTTTCGTCATACTTTAGAAAACTTAAACAAGTATAGTTTAGCAGTAATTCACAACCTATATATAGTTATCACTATTGCCAGCATTCTACAAAATAGATTGTCATAATATTGAAAATCTAGTAACAATTCTGCCAATGAATGTAATATACTTGGCAAGGCTGAAATAAAAACTAAAGGATTTTGTTCCTACTAGCTCAATGTCAGCTAAAATAAAATCGATTCAAAGACTTGAAACATTCGTTTTCGACCTAAGTTGATGGCTAAACAGAAAAAAATTGAACCACTAGTCGGTGAAGATCTGCTCAGAAAAGTCAAAGAGCTAGAGAACGAGAGCAAAGAAGACAAAGCTAAGAAGTGCGGCTACTATACCGTTACAAAAAATGGTATAGAGCGCGTCAATATGATGAAGTTCTTAAACGCCCTAATTGATGCTGAAGGCATTCAATTAGACAGTACACCTAGTGCTAATGGGCGTGGTGGACGCAGTGCTAGCTATAGAATTAGCGTGCAATCTAACGGCAACTTGCTGATAGGTTCGGCTTATACAAAACAGATGAATCTCAAGCCTGGAGATGAGTTTCTCATCACTTTAGGGAAAAAACACATTCGTCTCAGACAAGTAGATCCAGAAGATAGAGAAGATATCGAAGATATAGAAGCCACAGCTTAATAAATTAGTCAAGAGTCAAAAGTCCATAGTCAAAAGTCCCAAGTCTATTGACTGTTGACTATTGACCATTGACTAATAAGTAGTTATCACGTATTTATAACAGCTGCATGGATAAATACTGGTGAATTGCCTGATTTGTAACAGCTAAACTACAAGTCAATGCAATTTGCTCCTTTTCTAGTAGACCTAAAATGCGCTCGTGATTATCTCTGGCGACTACAGGTAATTGATGCAAACCTCTCAGCGCCATTCGGTCTAAAGCTTCAGATAAAGGTTCATCCATCCAAGCATAAAGAATTTCCGTGGTACAAATATCTAGCAAAGTTTTGCTAGATAAATCGCTCTGAATTTCGATGGGCAAATTTTGATAGTTTTGCCTGCGACGAAGAGTACGGTTAATATCTTCTAAGGAAATAATCCCTACTAATTGCTCGGCTTCATTAATTACTAAAGCATGATGGCAGCGATCGCGGATCATTTCCTTTGCTGCCTCTAACACTCCTAATGTGGCTGCTAATTTTTTCGGGCAAGTAAGAACTGCATCTTTAACTAAAATTTGCTGCAACATTTCTGTCTTCTCATCTTTCAATTCCGACAGCCCAATCTGTTGCAGATTAGAATTAGAACTAGAATTTGGTTTGAGGCGTTCGATTAACCAAACACTCAAACCCACAGCCGCCATTAACGGTAAGACAATGCGGTAGTCGCGGGTTAATTCAAATAGCATGATAATTGCTGTTAACGGCGCTCTGACGCTAGCTGCTAAAACGGCTGCCATACCTACCATTGCATAAGCTGGGGGAGCCGCCATTTGGGCACCAATGCTAGGAGAAATTACCGCAACAATTTTGGCATAAGCAGAACCAAAGGAAGCACCTAAAAACATTGCAGGTGCAAACAAACCGCCAACAAAACCACTTCCGCTACTAATTGCTGTCATCAGCAGCTTGAGAATTAACAGTACCAGCAATAAGGGCAAAGAAAACTCCACATCTTGCAGCATGGCTTGGACTGTGCCATAACCAATACCCAAAATTTGCGGATAATATAAAGCTGTTATCCCCACGATCGCACCACCAATGAGCGGATGGATGTACCTGGGAATTCGTCCTAAAAACGCCACCACAGGAACTTGTCCGACAAAGCAAGCTTTAGCGATGCGAATTGACTCTTTGTAAGCCAGCGCCACCAGACTTGCGCCTAAGCCCAATCCCAGATAAATAGGCAATTCTAAAGGACTGCGGACTTGATAGACAGGTAAAGCAAATGCAGGTTGGGCACCCAACCCAATTTGAGCAATTAAGGCTGCAACTACAGCAGCTAATAACACCACACTCACTGCAGAAGTGGCAAAAGAAGTAGCTCCGATTACCACCTCTAGGGCAAAAAATACCCCAGCAATGGGAGCATTAAACCCGGCTGCTAATCCTGCTGCTGCACCCGCACCTAAAAGTAAGCGTTGTTGTTCTTGGGATACTTGCAGCACCAAAGACAACAGCATCCCAAAATTAGCACCTATTTCGACGCTTGGCCCCTCCGGCCCCAAAGAAGCACCACTTCCCAAGGATACCGAAGCAGCTAACATCTTCGTGACTGGGCGCAGTGGCTGCTTAATTTCTTTACCCTGAGAAGCAGCAATTAAAGAAGCCAATCCAGGGCCAAAATCTTGGGTACGCCAGCGCATTAATCCCACAATTAAGCCGCCAAGAATCGGAACGCAGGCTAAAGTCCAAGCACCCCAGGTACCGATCGCGCCCATAAAGTTTTCCAGCATCAAATCGTGAATCAGCTGGATTAAATAATGAAAAGTAACTACACCCATACCCGTACCGCCGCCAATTAATACGGCTAAAAGCAGCACAACGGTTTCTAACGATGGTTGAAAACGATTAATTAAGCGAGCTAAACGAGTGGAAAGAGAAGGAAAAGCAGGTGGTTCCGTCACCTTCCTCAGTTCTTTGGGCGGCAAGAGAGTCATTGAGAGGCGAGGTAAATGTAAGAAAAAATTTAAATTTTTATCTGTTACTTCTCATTGTGAGCCATGATTTAGCAACCAGACAAGTATGCGAGATTCACGAGTTTTGCAAAGTTTCAGTTAAAAAAAATTCCACTATGCAAAATTTTGATGGGGAGAATGATTAAATGGGAGAGAATTATTATAGTTAATGATAAACCAGCAGTGGTAAAGTGTAATTCAGTATAAAATTAAGCCGTAGAATAATCGTACAGTACGGAGGATGTTGGTGATTGCACCAACGGCAAACACTAACCAAAAGCATCCTTTGCTAAAGCTAGCTATACTCGTGTTGCAGTCATTCAACTAACTTGAGTAGCAAGAATACTGTATGTGTAATTAAAAACGGATGTTAGACCACATCAGTGAGTCGATTCAGGGTGAAACGGGAATTCACTATAACTATTGTTTATAGAGCGAGTCAAGGGACTAGGCGGATAAATTAGATGAATACACACATATTTGATAATCATTATGTTACTTGTCCGATTTGCCAAAGAAATGCCACACCTAAACCTTTAAAGTCTTGTGTTGGCTTGTTTAGTTGTCCATATTGCCAAGAAAAACTGGTAGTTTGTCCTAGCGGTCATTATGTCCGCGATCCATTTACCATTAAGCAAATGATGGTTTCTGCGGAACTGCGGCGTCAAAGCAGTCCTTTAGCCAGGATAGTGCGAGATTTTCTGTTTCTCAAGCGTCCGGCGATCGCATTAGCTGTGGGCAGTATGATGCTCTTGGGGACAATCGCTCTCACTCAACAAAACACCAACTACGAACAGTCAATCACTCCCACAACAGAAAACTTGAATGAAAAACTATATTAAGTACAAATACTCTATTAAATGTAATATTATATACTTTTAATAGATTTTCCCAGTATAGCACTAATCACACCGTATACTATCCCCATGAGGATGTATACGGTTGAATTTTTTCAACACTTTAAATTAAGTGGTTCAAGTTAGAGCGATCGCTTATCAATTGATCTAGCTTCTGTAGCCTACCAAAACTAGTAGTCTGGCAACTCAACTTTAAAGGGTAAAGAAACGAACCACGTTCGCGAAGCGTCTCGCAGAGAAGACGCGAAGTACTCAAAGAAAGAGGACAAGAAGAGAACGAGAAAATTTGATGCATCTAGCATAGTTCCCTTGTCAAACTACTAGAAACAAAACTTTTCCATAACCTCCATCAGGTGAAAGATATAGAGAAATAGCCAGCAATTTACTCTCACCCCCCTCAGAATTAATGACGGAGTTTTATCAACAGTGGCAAAAAAATCCTGATAAGGCTGTGGCTTTAATGCAATGCTGATGACGATGAAGAAGCATCCTCGCCCTATTGATTGGGCGGCGTTAACTGGCTCCCATGCTCTGCGTGGGAGCGATGATCTGTGGGCTACCGCCTCAATTGATCAGAAGACGAGGCAGAGCCTCGCAATACGCATTTCCAGCCGGAGGCTGGAAACGAGATATATAAAGGTTTTGAGCTTAAGTTGACACCAATGGGTAACCCCGCCCCTACGAGTTGCGAGCTTGGTAAGTTAATGATTGGGATGTTTTTTTTATTTGGAAGTCCCTATGAGGAACAACTGACAACTTACAGTAAAAAGCTAATGACCAATTGCACCTTTAGTCATTAGCGATTTTTCATTTACCTATAACCCATTATTGATGACTACAAATCTCAGTTAGCGAATTCCGCACGCAACTGGTTAACAACTTGATCCAATCCAACAGAATGGGCGGCTTTAAACAATAAACGATCGCCTGCTTGCACAAATGTCTTTAATCTCGCTACTAATTCTGCATGGGTGGCAAAGCATTCTGAGGGGATACCTGGGGCACTTTTGGCGATCGCTTCGGCATCGGTACCATCAACTAACACTAATAACCCATCTAATTGCAATTTCTGGACTGTTTCGCCAACTCGCTGGTGTAATTGTGGCGATCGCTCTCCTAATTCTTTCATCGCGCCTAAAACGGCAATTTTGCGCTTTCCTGGTGTATCTGCTAATAATTGCAAGGCTGCTAGCATAGCTTCTGGTGCAGCATTGTAGGTTTCATCTAAGATTACAATATCGTTGGGTAAAGCAAAACGTTGCGATCGCCCCGTAGGCATGTCAACTTTAACACCAGTTTGCAGACTAGCCCAATCAATACCCACAACTTGAGCAACTGCCAAAGCTGCTAGGAAATTGGTGGCATTGTGACGACCGGGTAAAGGTAGGGGTAGTTGCATATCTCCTACTGTCAGGGTTTGATTATCTACCACCTTTCCTGAGATATCGCCGCCAGATAAGCCGTAAGTGATGACTTTTCCTTGCCAAACCTTTGCGGCAGTGGACATTAATAAAGAATTATCCTGATTGAGAATAGCGACGCTATTTTGAGGCATTTGGGCTAATAACTCACATTTAGCTTCAGCGATCGCAGTTTCCGAACCGAGTAATTCAATATGTGCCGTTCCGACATTAGTAATAACGCCAATTGTCGGATTAGCGATTTGGGTGAGTTCAGCAATTTGTCCCTTACCCCGCATCGCCATTTCAATTACAGCAAAATCATGTTCTGGGCTGAGTTCTAAGAGAGTTTTCGGGACACCAATTTCGTTATTGTAATTTCCATAAGTTTTATGGACTCGTCCTTGAGTGGCTAAAACTGCGGCGATCAGTTCTTTAGTAGTAGTTTTACCGACAGAACCAGTAACACCAATTACTGGGATCTTAAAGCGATCGCGCCACCAACGAGCAATTTTTTGATAAGCCTCTAGAGTATTTTTGACTTGTAATACTGGTAATCCGGGATTTTCATATTCAAAATCAACAATCGCTGCGATCGCACCTTTAGCGATAGCAGCTGCAACAAACTCATGTCCGTCAAACTTTTCACCTCGCAAAGCCACAAACACCTCACCTGGCTTGAGGATACGAGTGTCTGTTTGGATACCGCTACCCAACTGTGCTAAAGCCGCAGTTGATAAGTTTACAGGCTGTGCTAAAAGAATTTCAACCAGTTGATTTAAAGTCGCAGAACAAGGCATAAGCGAGGAACTGTTTTAAAGCATAAATTAATGAAATATGGTCAATGGTCAAGGGTCATTAGTCAATAGTCAGAGAGGCGATGAACCCTTGTCTGTACAATTTGTCCCCCTTGTCCCCCTCTGCTTCCTTCTGCCATCTGCCTCCTGCCTTCTGCCTTCTCAATTCGGTTTATGATCCAACCGGGTAGCTTGCTCTAATGCGGCTTTTTCTTTGGATCTGCGGGCGTAGGGTTGTAATTGCGTGCGATCGCAACCGGTGAGGATGCTCAAGTTTTCTAAGGTAATTCCCCGCATTAACATTTCTACGCGCCAGGTGTGTTGTGCTTGAGCGATCGCTGGTGGTTGTCCTTGGGGTGTTAACATTCCTTCTGTCCACATTTCCCAACGACTGATAATTTCAGATTCGGAAATTGCCTCGCCTAAGCTGTTAAGAAACATCGCCATTTGATTATCTTTCCGACTCTTCAGCCATTTAATTAAGGGATTGTTAGTATAAGAACCGTACTGTTTCCCTAAAATCCATTGATTTACAGGAACTTGGCGGACTAATCCGGGAGTGGTAATTTGCAAAAAGTGTCCTTGATCGTCGTAGATTTGATGCGATCGCTGTAAGTTAACTATCTCTGTAGGGGATAAGCCGGCTGCAAATAATATATAAGCTAAAGCCGAATCTTGCAGTCCTAATCTCTTGGCTTGGCGCAAAATTTCATGGACTAACGCCGCAGGTAAATCAGCTACCTCTATACTGACATCATGTTCTACACCATAATTAATTGCTAATTCTGGTGAAGGTGACATCGCACCACGTAAAAACAATTCCACTAAGTTCTCTAAAAAATCATCTCTGTCTTCCCAGAGTTCGTGAAATTCGCTAGTAAACTCGATTACGGCGTAGCCTAATAGCATCCCATTCAGCAAACTGGCTAATTTTTCTGCCGGTAGATAGGTATTTAAGTGTCCTTGCTCAATTACTGTAGCTAAGTATTGAGCAACATAGCGGTTAGCTTCGGTTAAACCCCTCCCCAAGGCGCGACGATTTTCGGCTGGGTATCGATCGGCTTCACCCACTACAGATCTGACAAACTCCGGTACCCGCTCTAGTGCAAGCAAGCTATCACTTGCATAATCCTTCAGGGCTTGATAAACGCTACCTGGGGGACTAGCGCGCCGTACTAAGGATTCCCCTAAGTTCTTAAAAGCCGCAGATTCTTCCAAAACAGCTAACATCAGCCCATGTTTATTACCAAAGTGGCGAAATAACGTCACTTCATTTACTTCTGCTTTTTCGGCAATTTGCCGGGTAGTAGTATTGCTGACTCCTTGGGCTGTAAATAGTTCCAGCGCTGCTTGAATCAGGCGTTGACGAGCTGAATGGGTGGGAGATGCCATAAAAATAAATAATGCAAGTAGCACTTGCAGATAAAGAAAGAAGTTGTTAGGATACAAATGTAAGTGATACTTGCTCTACTTTACTGTAACTAACTTATACAGAACGGGTAATTCCCTTGTCACCAATGCAAGAGTACATCCGCAAAAAGCAGATCGCTTAATTCATCATCAACAGGAATTTTTATGACTGCAAAATCTCTGACGTTCACCCCCGAACAAGGAACGTCAAAGCTCAGTTGGACGAACGTATTATTTTTTGGTACAGTTCATCTGTTAGCGCTCTTAGCGCCTTGGTTTTTTTCTTGGTCAGCATTAGGTATACTGCTGTTTTTGCACTGGTTACTCGGCAGCATTGGGATTTGTTTGGGATATCACCGACTTTTGAGCCATCGGAGTTTCCAAGTACCGAAATGGTTAGAATATGCGATCGCTACCATTGGTGCTTTAGCATTACAAGGGGGGCCGATTTTCTGGGTGGGTGGACACCGTCAGCATCACGCCCATACTGAAGATATCAACTTAGATCCTTACTCTGCCACAAAAGGGTTTTGGTGGAGTCACATGTTATGGATTTTTTACCCCCGTACAGAATTCTTTGATGCAGAAACTTATCAAAAATACGCCCCAGATTTAGCCCGTCAACCATTTTACCGTTGGTTAGATCGCTACTTCTTGTTATTGCAAATCCCCTTGGGTGTGTTGTTATATGCTTTAGGCGGTTGGTCTTTCGTAATTTATGGGATGTTTGTCCGCGCTGTTTTATTATGGCACTCCACTTGGTTTGTCAACTCAGCAACTCATAAATGGGGCTATCGTACCTTCGATCATACAGATGATTCCCGCAATCTTTGGTGGGTATCCTTGGTAACTTATGGTGAAGGATGGCACAACAACCATCACACTTATCCCCATGTTGCCAAATCTGGATTTGCTTGGTGGGAAATCGATATTACTTGGTGGAGTATTAAAGCACTGAAGACTTTAGGTTTAGCGAAGAAAGTCATTATGCCACCTTCGAGTAGCGCTAGCCAAGGATAAATTGTCAGCAAATTAAAGTTTATCTCCTATGCCCACAGCGCGATCGCACTGTGGGCAAAATTATCTCGATCAATTTCAGCACATAATACTTGCAGCGATTACGGGAATACTGAAATAAAGACGAATCGCCAGATTTGGGTAATTTGCATTTTATGAATTCGCCCTTTATTCTCACTATTGCTGGAATATTTGCAACTACACATCTGATATTGACTCAACCTTGTTACCCCCAGGCGATCGCCCCAGATGGTAGTCTGAATACAAATGTTACTTCTACTGATGGGTTAAATTTTTCCATTACGGGTGGTAATCAAGCTGGCGGTAATCTTTTTCATAGCTTTAGCGAATTCTCTGTACCTAATGGTGGTTCTGCTAATTTTAATCATGCAGCCTTTATTCAAAATATTATCAGTCGCGTGACTGGGATCGTGCCTTCTCATATCAATGGCATAATCCATACTCAGGGAAATGCTAATTTATTCTTAATTAATCCTAATGGCATTATTTTTGGTGCTAATGCCAAATTAAATATTGGTGGCTCATTTTTGGCAACTACTGCTAAAAGTTTACAGTTTGCCGATGGCAAAGAATTTAATACAAATATAGATAAAAATCCTCCATTATTAAGTATTAATGTTCCTATCGGATTACAATTTTCTAGTAATTCAAAACCTATCCAAGTACAAACAGCTAATCTGAGAGTTTCCATCAATCAAACTCTCGCCCTGATTGGTGGTGACGTTAATATTAATGGCAGTCAATTAACTGCCGATAGCGGTCATATTGAACTCGGTGGAATAGCCGATGCAGCCACGGTTGGATTTTCATTAAACGCGAATCATTCACAATTCAATTTTCCTGACAATATTAACAGAGCTAATGTATCAATCACAGATAATTCTTTAGTCACAACCAGTGGTGATGGTGGCGGTAGCATTCAACTGACAGGAAAGCAGTTAATTATTGAAAATTCCTGGGTAAAAGCGGATACATTAGGTAATATTTCTGGCGCAAATTTAAAATTAAATGCTTCAGATTCAATCATAGTTTCAAGCAACAGAACAACCGGACTGTTTACAGATGGATTATTTGCCACAACTAGTGGTAGTGGTGATAGCTTAGGCATCACAATTAATACTAGAAATCTTCAGGTTAAAGGCGAATCTCGCATATCTACCGCTACTTTAATAGGTTCATCTGGTAAAGGAGGTAATTTAACTATTAATGCGCAAGCAGCAGTTGAATTAATGGGTGCTGACTCTGATGATTTTTCTTTATTTACTGGGTTATTAGCAGATACTTCTGGAACTGGTAGCGGGGGAAATTTAACAGTAAATACCGGGCGATTATTCGTGCATCACGGAGCGCAAATATCTGCTGCAACTATAGCAGATGCCACAGGTGGAAACTTGACAATTAATGCTGCTAATAGTGTGGAATTAATCGGAGTCACAGATTCTGATTCCTTCAGTAGTGGTTTGTTTACAGCAGTTCAAGAAGGTAAAGGACAAGGTGGTGATTTAATAGTTAACACTAAGAAGTTAATTATTCATGATGGGGCACAAATTTTTGCAGGTACTGCAGCCGCAGGAAATAGTGGAAATATTATCATTAATGCTATAGACTCTGTCAACGTCAGCGGAGTATCCCTGATTCAGAAAATTCCTGGTGGTCTTTTCAGTGGTAGTAATCCCAATACTACTGGCAATGGAGGCAATATTAACATTAATACGCGGGAATTAATAGTAGAAAATGGAGGTAATATTGCTGTTGAAACCCTTGGCTCTGGCAAGGGAGGAATCCTCACAATTAATGCCACTGATGCTATTAAATTAATAGGGCAAGGTTCGCTGAGAACAGATCCGTTAGATGAAAGCAAATTAATCCCAACATTTAGTAGCCTATCTGCTAGCGTTTTAGATAGTGAAAATCATCATCCGGCTGGTAACTTAGAAATTTCTACAGGTAAATTCTTAGTTCAGGGCGGTGCTAGGTTAAGTGTAGATAACGAAGGTAAGGGTAAGGGGGGAAATATTAATATTCAAGCTGACTCTATAGAACTAGATAATAGAGGGAATCTACAACAAGATTTAGGAGGAATTCAAGCCACAACTAAATCTGGTGAAGGAGGTAATATTATCTTACATATTCAAGATATTTTATTAATGCGGAACGGTAGCAAAATTACTACTGATTCTACAGGTGGTAATGGTAATGGTGGAGATATTAATATTACTTCTGGGTTATTAGTTGCTGCTGATAATAGCGATATTACAGCTAATGCAATTGCTGGTAGAGGTGGGAATGTGCAAATTACAACGCAAGGAATATTTGGGATTGAATTTCGTCCCGAACTCACTGATAAAAGCGAAATTACAGCTAGTTCTCAGTTTGGTTTAAGTGGAACTGTAGAAATTAAAACTTTAGCTGTCGATCCTAGCAAAGGAATTGCTGTTTTACCAACACAGCCAAATGATGCTTCAACATTAATTACTCAAAGTTGTGGACAAAATAATCCCGCAACATCCAGCCGTTTAACTATCATTGGAAGAGGTGGTTTACCACAAAATCCAGAGGTAGCTTTGGGTGGGGATCTCACTTTGCAAGATATCCAAACAGTCCCCATTTACAGCAGTAGCGATCGCACTAGAGGAGTTACTGCTTTTGCCAGTCTACCACTACCTCACTCTGATGAAATTGTCGAAGCTCAAGGACTGATAGTAACGCCCCAAGGAGATGTTGTTTTAACTGCACAGGTACTAGTACATACCCCTCATAATTCTGGATTACCCTCAGCTACTTGTAATTCAAATTAGATAATTGAGTAACTTTACTTAGCAGATATTTGAGATGTTAATTGTTATAGATTGAATAAAGTTCCGAGCTAAAAATAACCGTATTATTACTGAGAAATAATTTCTTTAAAATGGGAAAAATGAATTTATGTTAAAGAAAAAATAATTGTATGACAATTATATATTGCCACACAAAATCAGGATTTTTGTGGCTTTCAAAGCTAATATACATTAATTGCTATTGCCGCAGGCAGCAATCTCAGTAACTCTATTTTAAAGCATAGATAAACTCTGCATAGTGTTAGTAAATTGCTATTAGCATGTCTAGCTTAAAGTTGATTTAACAATAGAGAATTTACAGGGAAGCAGAAATTGTCAACAATATGATTAAATAACGGTTGTACTAGGTTGTAACTATTTCAATCTGGAAAAGATATCAGCATGATTTCATACCTCATTGCCGATATCAATGATGAATGCCAGATAAATTTGCTGCGTTTTTTGTTGGCAATTAGTTTATAAATAAAAGGTTCAATGTATGCTAAGTAACTCCCAGAATTTAACCAGTACAGAAAGTCTGATTGCAGATCTCAACGATCAAGAATTAGCCGATTGTGTCGGTGGCTGTGATATTGCAGTTACTCTTGGGGAACAAGAGGTAGCAACAGTCCCACTAGTTGAATCAAAATTATTAGGCTATACCAGTATCAATGCAGGCGTGAAAATTATCAATCAAGCTCTAGATTTAGGAGTCACTTACGATCCTAATGGCTCAAAGCGCTTCTTGAGCGATCGCAATGTCAAAGAAGCCGTCGCTGAGATTGATGTTCACGATATCCTCAAGGGAATTGTGGATTTACCCATCACCACTTGGAAATATAAAAACCAAGATGAAACAATTCGTCATATAGGCCCGATGGCGCAAGACTTTGCAGCGACGTTTAACTGTGGTGAAAGCGATCGCTTTATCAATGCTGTAGATGCTAATGGTGTCGCTTTAGCTGCAATTCAAGCACTTTACCAACTGATGCAGCAAAAAGATTCCCAAATCAGAGAACTGCAAATACAGTTACTGCAACTACAGCAACAGATAACTGATAAATAGGCTCAATTTATCGCAAAAATGCCATTAATTAGCCAATATTGTCCATATCTAATTTCAAACGATCATCAGGAAAATTATGTACAATGATGACCAAAACCCTGTACCCACAGTCAGCTTAATTGAAGAATTAACGGATGATGAATTAGCAAATTGTGTTGGCGGTACTGGCTATATTAATCCTGCAGAACAAGAAATTCCTGGAAATCATGGCACACTAAACGCTCTCGGTTTACAGGATAACCTACATCTATATTTAGATCCTGATGGCTCAAAGCGTTTCTTGAGCGATCGCTATGTCAAAGAAGTTGTAGCTGATGTCGATGTTCAAGCTATTCTTTTGGGAATTGCCAATTTACCCATAACTTCTTGGAAGTATAAAAACCAGGATGAAACAATTCGCCATATCGGCCCGATGGCGCAAGACTTTGCGGCAATTTTTAACTGTGGTGAGAGCGATCGCTTTATTAATAGCGTAGATGCTAATGGTGTCGCTTTAGCGGCAATTCAAGCACTTTATCAAAAAATACAAGGGCAAGATTTACAAATCAATAGCCTAAGTCAGCAAATTAGCGAAATAAAACAAAATTTGCTAATCAAGTCCCAATAAATTCTTGTTTTCGCAAAAAACCTTTACTGTGTTTATATTGCACAGCAAAAATTATGCTCATCCAGCCGAAGTTTTACGAGCATTTTCATATTGAATTATCTCCTCCCAAAACTGTATTTTTATTAAGTGAAAAAGGGCATTTTGTCCTGAATGGGCGTTTATATTACCTTTTAGCACCCCTACTTAATGGACTTTACACAGTAGAGGAAATCATTCAACAATTGCAAGGACAAGCTAAGGCTGATGAAATTCTTTATGGTTTAGAACAATTGCATCGTAAAGGTTATATTACCAACGCAGATAACATTCCACCTCATGAATCTGCTTTTTGGGGACTGCTAAATCAAGATGCTAACTCGGTTACCCAAGCGCAAAAAGCAGCTAAAGTTAGCATTACCACCTTTGGTAGCGTCAAATCACAGCCATTAACTGCAATTTTAGAATCTCTGAATATTCCCTTGGCGGATACTGGTAAATTTGCTGTGGTGGTTACAGATGACTATCTTCAACCAGGATTAGCACAATTTAACCACGAAGCTTTACAACAGCAGCTTCCTTGGTTATTAGTCAAACCTGTAGGTAGTGTAATTTGGATTGGCCCCATTTTTCGTCCTGGCGTTACAGGTTGCTGGGAATGTCTCGCACAGCGTTTAAGAATGAATCGTGAGGTTGAGTCTTTTTTACAAGAACAAAAGCAAACCCTCAACCCATTTTTGATTTCTCGTGCGGCGTTACCTTCAACTGTAGATACTGCGCTGAATTTAGCAGCTACAGAAATTGCTAAATGGTTAAGTAATCCCGAAAATCATACCCTAGAAGGGACATTATTAACTTTTGATTTAATCAATCTCAATATTCAACGCCATACTTTAGTTCGTCGTCCCCAATGCGATTGTTGCGGCGAAATAGCCTATCAGCAACCACAACCTCAACCATTGGTATTAACTAGCCAACCCAAGCAATTCAGCGATGATGGGGGGTATCGCAGTTGTTTACCAGAGCAAGCTTGGCAAAATTACGAACATCATATAAGTCCGGTAACTGGCGTAATTAAAAATATATTTCAACCCTTCCAGAACAACGAGCTGATTCACGCCTATGTTGTTGAGCATAGTTTACCGTATAAAGGCAGAAGGTTAGAGGATTTACGTCAAAAAAGCTTTGGTAAGGGGAAAACAGCCGCCCAAGCGAAGATGAGCGCCTTAGGCGAAGCAATTGAACGCTATTGTGGAGCTTTTACGGGAGAAGAACCAAGGGTGAAAGCTGCTTATGCTAATTTGCAAGAATTGGCGATTCATCCTGATAAGTTTATGCATTATAGCGCCAATCAATACCGCGATCGCCAAATTTGGAATCAGCAACACCATGTTATTCAATGGATACCCGATCCCTTTGATGAAAGTCAAGAAATAGAATGGTCGCCGCTTTGGTCGCTAAATCAGCGACAATTTAAATATCTGCCAACAGCCTATTGTTATTATGGCTATCCTCTCCCAGAAAACCACAACTTTTGTTTTGCAGATACTAATGGTACAGCTGCGGGAAGTTGTAAAGAAGAGGCTATTCTTCAGGGATTTATGGAATTAGTCGAGCGGGATGCAGTAGCTATTTGGTGGTATAACCGACTAGCAAAACCTGGGGTAAATCTCCAAAGTTTTGACGAGCCGTATCTAAATAAATTACATACATACTATAAATTTATCGGTCGTGATTTGTGGGTATTAGACTTAACTACCGATTTAAATATTCCCACATTCGCTGCAATTTCTCGCCGCTACAATCAACAGCCAGAAGATATTTTATTTGGCTTTGGTACTCACTTTGATGCCAAAGTTGCTCTGTTACGTGCTGTTACAGAAATGAATCAGATGGTATTTCTCTCTAGTGGTGGAAATCCTCAAGCTTCTGCCAAATTTAGCCGTCAAGATATACAGTATTGGTGTACGACTGCTACATTAGAAAATCAGCCTTACTTAGCACCGGATATTAATGCTAGACTCAAAGTTTACACAGATTATGCTCCCTACCATAGTAATGATTTGCAACAAGATGTAATTAATTGTGTAAATTTAGCTGCAACAAAAGAGCTAGAAATATTGGTTCTAGAGCAAACACGCCCAGATATTGCTATACCTGTTGTGAAAGTTGTGGTTCCCGGCTTGCGTCACTTTTGGGCACAGTTTGCACCAGGACGATTGTATGAAGTTCCCGTAAACATGGGATGGTTAAAAGCAGAACTTCCAGAAACTCTGCTTAATCCAATTCCTATGTTTTTGTAAAACTTTGATTAAGAAGATTAGTAAAATAACTTATCTGTAATGTTATAGGTATTAATAAAATTATCGATATTTATATAATACCTTATATTTAAATTATGAAGTTTAAGATAACTAGCGATCAAGCTAGTATTTTCCCATCTAAAAGACAACCATTTATCGGCAAAAGTTATCAAGAAAATTTTGTGAATATTTTTGATGCTTATCCCGATTTGATTTTGTTAACAACCTTGGGCAAGGGTTCTTGCGTAGAAGTAAATCAAACTTTTTTAAATATCACAGGCTACAGCCGGGAAAATGTCATCGGTACGCCAATTACAGTTTTGGATATGGGATTAACCATTGACAGTTATGCGCAAATCAAAAAAAAGTCCCAGACACAGGATTTTATCCAAAATTTAGAAATTGAATTTTGTTTAAAGTCTGGGGAAAAACGCATCGGGTTGCTATCTGTTAAGCGCTTAGAATGGTTCGGCAAAACTTATTTACTAAATGTGATTCGTGATATTACAGAGCGGAAACAAATAGAAGATGATTTACGCCGCATAGCTATGCACGATCCCTTGACAGGTTTACCCAATCGGGCTTACTTTATGCAGCAATTAGATTATGTCATTGAATCGCTGCAATATCATCCTGATTCTTGTTCTTATATTCTCTTTTTAGATTTGGATGCATTTAAAGCAATTAATGACAATTTCGGTCATGCTATGGGAGATAAATTATTAGTTGAAATTAGTCAGAGGCTCAGAGCAATACTCAGATGGGGAGATTTTATTGCGCGTTTAGGTGGTGATGAATTTGTGATTCTGCTGGAGGATGTGCAAAATTTTCGTTATGCTACGCGCATTGCTAATCAAGTAATTACTGCACTTAAACAACCAATGTTATTCAATGGGCAGAAAATTTCTTGTTCGGTGAGTATTGGGATATCCATGATTTCTGATGCGGAAAAATCACCGGAGGAAATATTAGATAAAGCTGATGCGGCAATGTATCAGGCGAAAGCGTTTGGTAAGAGTCGGTATCATGTGGGTTAGAGACGCTAGAGACGCGATGAATCGCGTCTGTACAAGAAGAAAAAATCCTCCGCTATGCGATCGCTTAGGGAGGAAAATGCAAAAGGTCAGAGGATATCAAAAATTTTTATTTAGCCAAATTTACCAGCAGTTGAAGAGATGAGGAATGCCGCAAAGGTGAGGACATAACCGACGGTGAAGTGAGCTAGACCTACTAACCAACCTTGAACAATGGAAAGCGCCACAGGCTTATCTTTCCAGCGCACTAGGTTAGCGAGGGGAGTACGCTCGTGTGCCCATACGAGGGTTTCAATTAGCTCTTGCCAGTAGCCTCTCCAAGCTATGAGGAACATAAACCCGGTTGCCCAAACCAGGTGTCCGAAGAGGAACATCCAATCCCAAACAGATTGGTTATTTACACCGTAAGGATTATAGCCATTAATTACTTGTGCGGAATTAGCCCAAAGATAATCTCGGAACCAGCCCATGAGATATGTAGAATTCTCGTTAAACTGAGCTATGTTACCTTGCCAAATACCGAGATGTTTCCAGTGCCAGTAGAAGGTTAGCCACCCCAGAAGGTTTAACATCCAGAAGGTAGCGAGGAAGAAGGATTGCTCCCAAGAGGAGGTTTGACAGGTACCGCCTCTACCAGGGCCATCACATGGGAAGGTAAAACCGAAGTCCTTTTTATCGGGCATCAGCTTTGTTCCACGAGCATCCAAGGCACCCTTGACGCAAATTAGGGTGGTGGTATGCAAACCGAGAGCGATCGCGTGGTGAACCAAGAAATCGCCAGGGCCGATGGTTAAGAAGAGGGAGTTAGTACCGGAGTTAATCGCATCTAGCCAACCAGATAACCAGACGTTACCGTGGTTAGGCCAAGCTGTATAAGCAATACTATCTGGATTAGATAGCAGCGCATTCATGCCATAAAGCGCTTTACCGTGAGCAGATTGTACAAACTGAGCAAACACAGGCTCAATTAGAATTTGCTTTTCGGGAGTGCCAAAGGCAACTACAACATCGTTGTGAACATATAAACCGAGGGTATGGAAGCCTAAGAATAGCGATACCCAACTCAGGTGGGAGATAATCGCCTCTTTATGCTTGAGTACGCGCTCCAGAACATTGCCCTTGTTTTGCTCTGGGTCGTAATCACGTATCCAGAAAATTCCAGCATGGGCGAAAGCACCAATCATCAAAAATCCAGCTATGTATTGATGATGGGTATACAGTGCCGCCTGTGTTGTGTAATCCTTCCCCATGAAGGCGTAAGGAGGCATTGCGTACATGTGCTGCGCCACCAAAGACGCGGCTGTACCTAGAGCTGCTAAGTGTATAGACAGCTGAAAGTGCAGCGAGTTGTTGTAGGTATCGTATAACCCTTGGTGTGGGAGGTTAAATTGACCTTCTGTTTGCACGCCAAAGAAATTTCTGGCGTTGAGCATTTCTTTGATGCTGTGACCAATCCCAAAGTTAGTCCGGTATTGGTGACCGGCGATGATGAAAATTACTGCGATCGCTAAATGGTGATGCGCCATATCAGTCAACCACAGCGATTCAGTCTGGGGATGGAAGCCACCCAAAAAAGTCAAAATTGCTGTCCCGGCACCTTGGGATGTCCCAAATAGATGCCCTGCTGTATCTGGATTTTGAGCGTAAACGCCCCAGTTACCCGTCCAGAATGGTGTTAAACCTGCTGGGTGAGGTAAGGTGCTGAGGAAATTGCGCCAACCTACGTGAACACCACGTGATTCGGGAATAGCAACGTGTATTAAGTGACCAGCCCAAGCCAAGGAACTGACACCAAATAAACCTGCCAAGTGGTGATTTAAACGAGGTTCTGCACTCTTAAACCAACTCAGACTAGGACGATACTTTGGTTGTAAATGCAACCAACCAGCAAATAGGAACAATGCTGCTAACAGTAGTAGAAACACTGAACCCATGTACAGGTCGTTGTTTGTCCGCATCCCGATGGTATACCACCAGTGATAGACCCCGGAATAAGCAATATTAACGGGATTGCTAGCACCGGCTTGGGTAAACGCATCAATTGCTGGTTTACCAAAGTGAGGGTCCCAAATCGCATGAGCGATGGGGCGAATATGTAGGGGATCTTTAATCCACTGTTCAAAGTTACCTTGCCAGGCTACATGGAACAACAGGCTAGAAGCCCACAGAAAGATGATTGACACATGACCAAAGTGGGTAGCGAAAATCTTTTGGTATAGATTTTCTTCAGTCATGCCATCATGGCTTTCAAAGTCATTACCCTGAGCCATCGCGTACCAAATCCGACGAGTAGTCGGATCTTGCGCGAGATCCTGGCTAAATTTCGGAAATTTTCTTGCCATGTATTTTAATCAAATCCTCCCTAAACGCTATTTCAAGTTGCTACTTCTCCCGAGTCAGCAACACGAAAGCAATTGAATAGATAACCTTTTGGCTTAAATCGGAGGTTAATTCCATAGAACAGCTGGCAAACATCAGGATGAAACATCCATAATGACTAAGTTCATATACTTAGTCCTTATGATGGTGCAACTCATGCGTATAGGTGTAATCAAAAAATTATTAGCAATTATTTCCATCACACTTAAGGCGTAGATTAGTATTAAATCAACTTGTAGCCCTGAACACAAAGCAGATTTTCTAATAGGAATTAGGTAGAATTTCCCTAGAAATTAATTAGCTATATTGCAATAGGGTTCAGTTAAGATATTTGTAGGGGCACGGCGCTAGTAAGATTCTCTAGTTGTGAAATATATTGTGGGTGCCGTGCCCCTACGATATAATCCATCCCAGCCTAACTGAACTGTATTGATCTATATTGCAGAGAATGCTTATTGAATAAATATTTGACAAGTAAATGCATAATTTAATTTAATTAAAAATCAAATATCATTTTTAGATTTAGGTAGTCTTCTTAATAAGAATTAAATTAATTTTTATTTTTTTTGACCTAGAATAGTGGCAATATAAATGCTTGAAGTTATATAAAATATTGCAAAATTTTTATTGGATAAATACAAAAATATTTAACTCAATTTATTTGAGATTAAACCTGGTTCAGTAATTAAATATTTATAGTGATGACTTCAGTCCTTACTTGCAGACTCAAGCTGTTAATCGGCAATTCATTTTA
This sequence comes from Calothrix anomala FACHB-343, assembly GCF_014696435.1. Lineage (GTDB taxonomy): Bacteria > Cyanobacteriota > Cyanobacteriia > Cyanobacteriales > Nostocaceae > Aulosira > Aulosira anomala_A. Next base: position 105,520 of record NZ_JACJQG010000016.1, read on the forward strand.
ATATCTTTACAACGCTTAACATTTTGATTGATTGCCATGCTAGATCCCCGACTTCTTTAAGAAGTCGAGGATCTGACTACCACAAACTTCTCACAGTCAATTTAAGACAGTCAATCAGGGAAAAATCCCACAACTAAGCATGAAAATTTGTCTTTCCATGCCCAATGCCCCATGCCCCATGCCCATTTTAAAGTTAGACAGATGCAAAAAAAATTCATGCAAACAGACTCAAGCCTCAAGATACTGAGAAACGACCGCTAAAAATCCTGTTTACCTGGGCTATGCACCAATCAGGGCACAAGCTGGTATATTGTTCAAAAAGATATATCTCAGCGATCTCCTCAGCTACTTGGCCGGAGATTATGCCATCTTGTCTTCAATTAGATACTATTGATGCTAGATAATGGGAAAGCTTTGACATTTACTTGCCCATCTAGAGCGGAAGAACAGAATTAACTACTATGCGAACTCACTATTGCGGCGAACTCCGAAAAGAAGATATTGGAGAAACTGTTACCTTGTACGGATGGGTAGACCGTCGCCGCGATCATGGGGGCGTGATATTTTTAGATTTACGCGATCGCTCTGGCATTGTCCAGATTGTCAGCGATCCGCAACGCACCCCAGATTCCTATGAGCCAGCCAATGCTCTGCGGAATGAATACGTTGTCGCAATCACTGGAAGGGTGACACAACGTCCCGACGAATCCCTCAATCCTCGCCTACCTACAGGTGAAGTGGAAATCTACGCGGATAAAATTGAACTACTCAATGGCGTTCGCAAGCAACTACCATTCCAAGTTTCCAGCGCTGATACTGAGTCAGTGCGGGAAGAATTACGACTAAAATATCGTTACTTAGATTTGCGACGCGATCGCATGGCGCGAAATATCCAATTGCGTCATCAAGTTGTAAAAGCTATGCGTCGCTTCTTGGAAGACGTAGAAGGCTTTATTGAGATTGAAACCCCAGTACTGACTCGTTCTACCCCAGAAGGCGCTAGAGATTACATCCTTCCCAGTCGCGTCAACCCCGGTGAGTGGTTTGCTTTACCTCAATCACCGCAATTATTTAAACAATTGCTGATGGTATCCGGTATGGACAGATACTATCAGGTGGCTCGTTGCTTCCGCGATGAAGATTTACGCGCTGACAGACAACCAGAATTTACTCAGTTAGACATGGAAATGAGTTTCATGTCCCAAGAGGAAATTATGCAACTAAATGAGAAATTAGTTGCTTATATCTTCAACGCTGTCAAAGGAATTGATATACCCCATCCATTCCCCCGACTTACCTACGCCGAAGCAATGGAACGCTATGGTAGCGATAAACCAGATACCCGTTACGATTTGGAACTAGTTAATGTTTCAGATATTTTAAAAGATTCGGGTTTCAAAGTCTTCCGCGATGCGATCGCTCATGGTGGTGTCGTCAAAATTTTACCCATTCCCAACGGTAACGATGCGATTTCTAATGTCCGCATCAAACCAGGCGGTGATATTTTCAAAGAAGCGAGTGAAGCTGGCGCTAAAGGTTTAGCTTACATCCGCGTGAGAGAAGACGGTGAAATTGACACAATTGGGGCGATTAAAGACAACCTCAGCCCCGAACAAAAAGCCGAAATTTTACGCCGTACAGGTGCAAAAGCCGGTCATTTGCTATTATTTGGGGCGGGTGATGTAGCTACAGTTAATAAAACTTTAGATAGATTACGCCAGTTTGTTGCTAAAGAATTTGGGTTAATCGATTCCGAAAAAATTAACTTGCTCTGGATTACCGATTTCCCTATGTTTGAGTGGAATGCAGATGAAAAACGTTTAGAAGCATTACACCACCCCTTTACAGCACCCCATCCCGATGATTTACACGATTTAAAAACCGCCCGCGCCCAAGCTTACGATTTAGTTTTCAATGGCTTTGAAGTTGGCGGTGGTAGTCGGCGGATTTATCAGCGAGATGTACAAGAACAGGTGTTTGAAGCGATAGGTTTATCACCTGAAGAAGCTCAAAATAAATTTGGCTTTTTGTTAGAAGCTTTTGAATATGGAACACCGCCTCATGGTGGTATCGCCTATGGTGTAGATCGGTTAGTCATGCTATTAGCTGGCGAAGAATCGATTCGCGATGTCATCGCTTTTCCGAAGACACAACAAGCACGCTGTTTGTTAACAGATGCGCCTTCTGGAGTTGATGCGAAGCAGTTAAAAGAATTGCACGTTGCTTCAACTTTCAAACCAAAAACTTAGGCGATAATTTGTAATTTGTAATTCGTAGTCAGGACTTTAGTCTTTTATTTGCAAACACTAAAGTGCTGACTACGAATTAATTTTCATCAATCAGGGTAAAATCTCGCCCTGATATTTTTTTGTCTCTAGAATAGTTCGATAATTCTTCAACTCTTCATCGCTGACCACCTTCGAGGTAAAAATACTCATACCAATTTGAAGAATGATTGCTACAAATGTAGGTTGGGTTGAGGAACGAAACCCAACACCCCAACGCCTTGTATATGTTGGGTATCAGTCCTCGATTGCTTCAACACCAAGTTGCTTCAGTCGCTCAAGGTTATTCTTCATGGTCAGGATCGCTTCTGGAGAGTGCCCCTGCCAATCCATGACCTCGCCCATAACCCGCAGTGGCTCCCGCGAGCGGTATGACTTCGTCGGATTACCTGGGAATTTCTTGTCCGTCACATTGGGGTCATCCTCGATCTGCCCGATCGGTTCCACGATGTAGATTCTGCCGCGTCCCTCGCCAAGAGCTAGTTCAGCCCCCCAGGTTGCTGCATCCAAAGTGGCAGCCAAATAAACGTAGCTCGCCTTCTTCCTCTGACCGTAGTTAGAGTAATAACCGGGTTCGATTAGGTCTCCTGGCTTCAAGTCTGCCCTTGTACCATGATAAAGAGTCCACTCCGTGACCACTCCCGTGACTCGCAACGGCTCGCGGGAGCGGTATGACATCGACAGATGCTTCGGAAACTTCTGCTCGGTGAGTTCGGGGGCATTTTCAATCTGACCGAGCGGCTCTACGATGTAGACTTTGCCGTGACCAGATCCCTTTGCTAGCTCTGCCTCCCAGATAGCCGCATCCAGGTTAGGGGTTAGGTAGACATAGGTTGCCATCCTATCCCGCTCATCCACATCCGGGGGATTGCAGGACTCGATCAGGTCTCCTAGCTTCAGGTCTGCCTTTGTACCGTGGTAGAACTGCTGCTTCCTCAGATCGTTGATCGCTGCCATCGGCTTGCTCCTTTTACTGTTCGACTGCATTGAAATCACGGGATAGTTATAACTGTCCCTGACGACTAATACATCTTTCCAATAGCCGAGCTATCATCTAAAAATCATAAAAATCGAAACCACCAAGATTTATTTTTGACCTTGTACTTGGCATACCAATTACATATTAGATAAAGAATAAAAACTATGACAATCCATACCAGATAAACATACTGTAAATCATATCCATAATTTTCTGGCATGGCTCTAGATGATAGATAGGGCAAAGTTATTGCCTTAAACCCATATTTAGGTAAGGCTAGCAAAATGGCAGAAAAATGTATCAACCAAAGATGAATAATGTAAAAGAATAATGGCACCCTCCCCAAAACAATCAGAGGTTTGAGAAATGATAAATTTTGCTTTTCAAATATATAAAGTAGTAAAAAAGCTATCCCCAGTGTAATTAATAAATAAGCTAATGATGGGGGATATTTATTACAATTGATAAATGATAATATGGTTTTCAAAAATGTAGATTGAACTAACCAAGGTTGTGGATCGCCATAAATATTTATCCCTCTGATAACTACAAAGCTAAAAATTAAACCCCAACCCAAATTTTGTAACCAACGGAGACGTTGAGTCTTTGGTTTAGTCATCACATATCCAAAGGCATAGCCACATACCATTACTCCAACCCAAGGGATAAGTGGATAAACCAAGAAAAAGCGAATTCCTGATGTCGATATAAACATTGTCCGCTCGTGAAGAAATGACCAAATCCAGCCAAAATTTCCTAGTTGTTTAGCTTGCACACTATCAAGCAAATTATGTCCAATAATCAGTAGGACTCCAAATATAGCTATATTTCTCATGGGGAACTGGATTAGTAGGGCTAAAACAACCATAGACCAGCCAATTGCCCATAGTACTCCTGCCATAAAAATACCAGGAGAAAATGTCCATGCCAAACTAACTATACTTAATTCCAAAAATATTAGCCAAAATCCCCTTATCAATAAAAAATGAGCTAGCTCTTGCTTTGTTTTTCCTCTTTTTAAGGAAAGATAAGCAGCCACACCTGCAAGGAAAATAAATGAAGGGGCACATAAATGGGTAATCCATCTCGTCAAAAATAGAAGAATATTTGATTTTTCTATATCTAACGCATCAAAACGAACATTAGAAAAAAAATCTCTGGTATGATCTAATGTCATCAAAACCATCACCAAACCACGTAGTAAATCTATTGATACGAGGCGTTTAGTTCTGAGTTGAGCGTCATTTTTATGGTCGTTATTAGAAGCATTTGAATATATATCCATAATTACAACTTACTCTGAGAGCCAATTAGCCTAATTTCTTTTACCCTGAAGATGCGCCAGTGCGTGGAATGCTAACTAGTGATTAGACAGAATTTTTCTGGATATGGTTTTTTGTATGTCCCCTCGGAAAGGTTAAATTTATGCCTTCTGTAGAATCAACGCAACTACCGACGGCATTTATGCAAATTTATAAATAAGTTATATTTCTTTACTTAATGTCAGGAATCGCTATGCCAAAGAAGATTTTTTAAGCTTAGGAATCTGCATCTGCTGCAACCGCACAAGAATGTTGCGCAGTAATGGCTATTGAAATCCTTGCCAATCAAGCTTTTGAGCAGGCTAATCAATGGGATAATGATTTATGAGGAAATACGTAAGTATTTAAATATGATTTATAAAACTTGTTTTTAGTCTATATATTATGCAAAGTATATAATATTAACCTCAAAATTCAATTAATATGAGTATTTAAACATACATTTACATATTCAGTGTTTTTTAACGTATGATTCCGAATTCCTATATAGCTTTTTAAACACAATAAAAAAGCTATATTTTTGGCGGGAATAATTTATTTTTGATTGTTATTTGATTTATTTACGATAGTTCTGAATTGCTTATGAGTGTAGTTTATTTATGTTACTTCTTGAAGTGCGGAATGTGGGATTATATGAATTATCCCATGCCCTATAAAAAACAAAACCCGCAGATGCGGGTTGGTATACAGAAACTATACAAATAAAAGCTTGATTTAGCCAAAGTAGCGCATTTCCGCTTCTAATTGCCGAACTAGATTTTCATCACCTTTGGATCTAGCTACTTGCAAGCGGCGCTCAATATCGCGTTGAATATTTTGTTTGTGTGCTTCTTTGGCTCTGTTAGCAGCTTGTAGTCTATTTGTATTCATAATGATTACCTGGTTAAGTTTTCATTCTTTTATTTCGTTTCCCTAATATAGCACAAATTTCGTAGCGTTTGTTACAGAAATAATTACTTTTTTGCATGTGTATAGATATACGTCTACCATGACCATAGATCGAGCAATCATCTCTGATGCATCTTCACCGCAGCAACAAAAATTACCACAACCCGGTATTGTGACGTTATTGAGCGATTTTGGCGATCGCGATATTTATGTAGGAGTAATGAAAGGTGCGATCGCGCAAATCAACCCCAACCTCAAAGTTATCGATTTAACCCACCAAATTCCGCCGCAAAATATTGCTGCTGCTAGGTTTTGTTTAATGAATGCTTATCCTTATTTTCCTGTAGGGACAGTACATATAGCGGTGGTAGATCCGGGTGTGGGCAGTAGTCGTAGAGCGATCGCAATACAATGTGCTATGGGATTTTTAGTAGGGCCGGATAATGGGCTATTTAGTGGCGTACTCAGTCAAAATATAGCGATCGCAGCCGTTGAGTTAACAAATTTTAACTATTGGCGCAATTCCCAACCAAGTAACACATTTCACGGGAGAGATATTTTTGCGCCGGTGGGAGCTAATTTAGCTAATGGTGTACCAATTCAAGAATTAGGAACAGCTATCGATCCCGCAACCTTGGTACAGCTTAATATTGGTGAATGTCAGCAAACAGCCAGTGGTTTCTTGGGTAATATTCAATATATTGACCACTTTGGTAACTTAGTGAGTAACATTCCGGGGAGTTACGTTCAAGGTAAAAGCTGGTATGTGCAAGTGAGGGATCTGACTATTCCTGGTGGTGAAACATATAGTAATGTGGGGATAGGAGAAGCGATCGCTTTAGTTGAGAGTAATGGCTGGGTAGAAATCGCCATTAATAACGGAAACGCACATTTACAATTACAGATAAACTTGCAAGATAGTCTAGAAGTCATTAATTATTAGACTAGTTACTAGATACGCCATCCAAATTGATGAATTATGACAACACAAACATTATCCACACCAACAGTTTATCAAGGTCAGTTTGGGGAATTTATAATTACTCAGAGCGATCGCATCGGTGTTATCGTCTACCGTGGGGGATTAATGGTAGCTGCACTGAGTTTTGCGATCGCTAGTGCTTTGGTATTATTTAACAATCAGCCGATTAATTACCAGATTCTCACCCTACTCTACGCTTGTTTTACTCTGGCGCTCGGCGTGAGTTTATTTACCATCCATATATATATGGTAATGCTGCACCGATTGTTACAGGTTTTTTGGGCAATTGGGACTATTACATCAATAGCATTGGCATTATCTAGCCCTGAACCATTAGCTATTAATGTTTACAATCATCCCCTTACCTTATTCGGAATAGGTTTTACCTTTGTTGCACTTACAGGTATTTATTTCAAAGAAGCTTTTTGCTTTAATCGCCTAGAAACTAAATTCTTAACTTTTATCGTTCCATTATTGTTACTCGGTCATTTAGTAGGAATTTTACCAATTCAATGGGAACAAGTTATATTGGGAGCTTGGGCAAGTTTATTTTTAGTATTTGCTCTGCGGAAGACAGTACAAGCCATTCCTGCAGATATTGGAGATAAATCTGTCTTTGCTTATTTGAAACAACAAAGTGCAGCAAAAGTTTAATGCAGAAAATAAGAAATCGTCGGAGGCTAAAAATTCCGAAAATTTCCTTAATCAAACGCCAAGAAATCTGGACGCTAACGGCTCCGGGATGGATCATAGCGATCGCTATCATTGCTAATTGCGCAATCTTCACAATTAGTCATATCCATCCCTTTTTAGCTGTGAATTTTCCAGTAAAATCAGCAGAGATAATGGTGATAGAAGGATGGCTACCAGACTATGCGCTGCAAGAAGCTTTCGCTAAATTCCAAAGTGGTAATTATCGACAAATAATTACTACAGGAGGTACCTTAGAATTAGGAACTTATTTAGCAGAATATAAAACCTTTGCCGATTTATCAGCAGCCACTTTAAAAAAAATGGGTTTACCGCCTGATAAAGTGGTAGCTGTATCATCGCCAATGGTAATTAAGGATCGTAGTTATGCATCTGCGATGGAATTGCAGCATTGGCTATCGCAGTCACATTTACACCCAAAATCAATTAATTTAGTATCTTTGGATGTGCATACTCGCAGGAGTTGGTTAGTATTTAAAAAAATCCTGTCTCCGCAAATTCAAGTAGGCGCGATCGCCACTAACACCCAAGAGTACGATCCGCAGCAATGGTGGTTTTATAGCCAAGGTGTACGGTCAGTTATTTATGAAACTATTGCTTATATTTATGCCATATTATTTAATTAATATTTTTTCACTAAATTACTGAATATATTATACCAATTTAAAAAGACAATCCTACAGATACACAACCCTTAACCCTTGTTCTGTCAGCATTCTTAATTTTGAATTTTGAATTTTGAATTTTGAATTGGTATTACACCAATTAAAAAAAATAATGCGACAGATACACAGCCCTAAACCTTTGATCTGTCTGCATTTTGAATTTTGAATTTTGAATTGGTATTACTCAATTTTAATTAAATTAAATAAGGTTTCATACTGCTTATTTGCTTCGGAAGATAAGGGAAGTAAAAATTCGCTTTTAGCCAAAACTTCTCGATTATTGACTAACAAGTTTCTCAAGGGTTCAGGAAATTCAGCAGCGACAATGTTGGGAGCAATAGGCGAATTAGTTTTACTGAGTACAGAAATATCTTTAGCGATCGCACTTTGCAAACAAAAATCCATCCATTGATTAGCTAAAGCTTCTTTCTCTGAACCTTGAGGACGTACCCACAAATCAGCCCAGATTGCTGTTCCTGATTTGGGAATTACGACGCTGAGGTGGGGATATCGCGACAACAAGGGAATGATATCATCAGACCAGCCAACAGCCAGCCAAGTATCCTCAATAATTAACGGTTCTAGATAGGTAGTAGAGTTATAGAACTTGACTTGTTGATTTAAAGCGCGTAGTTCTGATTCTAAATTTGGTACCTTATCGATATTCTCTGTATTGTAGGAATTACCTAATTTCTTTAACACCAAACCTATAACTTCTCTGGGGTGGTTGAGGAGAGAAATTCGCGATCGCAATTCACTACGCCACAAATCACTCCAATCTGTTGGTGTCCATCCTAAATCTTGAAACTTTTCTCGGTTGTAAACTATTACCGTACTACCCCAACGGTAAGGAACCGCCCAAACTTTTCCTTGAGGATCGGGATTACCTTGCTCATTGCGGGTTACCAGCTGCTTCCATTGCGCATCTAAAGCTGACCAATTTTTAATTTGCGCTGTATTCAATGGTTGAATTAGCTTTTGCTCAATTGCTGCTTTTAGCCAATAATCACCCAATGTTACCACATCAGCTATTGGAGTTTTTTCTGCTTTGATCCAAGGGATATAGCGAGTCCATCCTTGCTCATCCTGAGATTTGGGCTTTTGCTGCCAAGTTTGTAATTGTTTAAATAAATCTTGTATTTGCGCTACAGGAGAAAATTTTAACTGCTCCTGAGATTTTAACGCTTTCTGAAATTTATTAACTACCTGACCAGGTATAGAACCATTTAATAGCTGTACTTTTAGTTGCGTCTGGTTGTTAGCGCCACAGCCAATCAAAAGTTGTGAAAGCGCCAATGTACCTGTACCTAATATAAAGGAGCGTCGATCCATTGAATTTAAACATAAAATTCCATATTATAACTCTCTTTTGCCTGTTAGTAGCATAATGGCTTGGGGACTAGGGGCGCTTGGACTGTTTTCCAACCCTAATATTAGACTTAGGAAATTGGGCATGGGAAAGAGTTAATTATTAGTTAAATTATCATAATTTAAACTGTATCTACTTTAAAAACTCTAAATTTTGCCGATTAGCTTTTATTTCTACAATTTACACTATTCCCTTGTCAAAAACTCTAATGTTCAAGGTGAATAAGTTTTAACTTAACGATCCTCAATGCAATTCTTCTAGTTTTATCTTGCTTATGGTAGATGATAAGTGTCTCCTATCTTAATTTAATTATTCAAGAAATTATTCCCTATCCTAAAATAAATTCTGCTTTTTAATTTGCAGTTTTGAATCAGTAATTTAATTATTTATAGCTGTATCCGTTACTTTTATGAGTTTTGGACTAGCAATTTTTTTAGTTACCTACATCACTCAATTCTTAATTATTTCTTCGGTTTTTAAGTAAATGGTCGTAGTTCCGTAATCACAACTAGAGATAGCCATCTATAGATAACAGGTGCAACAGAATTATTGGTAACAGGCTCATGTTTATCGTTTAGAGAAGATAGCTGAAACAGCCAGGATGACGCAAATTAGCGGTGAAAAAGCAAAAAAGCTGCAAAGATAGCCAAAATAATTCCATTTATTCAAAGGTAATAGCAATTCGCTTCATATTTCTTAATATAGTTGTAAAATTTCCTGTCAAAAATATTGAGTTATGTTTATAAGTAATGAAATTAATGTCACATTCCTACAGTGCGTGGGAAAAATTAAATAATTCATAAGTATGTTTAAGGTTGCCAGTAAATTGAATAACATAGAGAAAATATGCGGATTAGGGTATTAAATGGAGCCATTACAAAAGCAGATCATGACTCTGAGCTATAAACTGGATGCTCTCTGCCAAGTAATTGAGGAACTTGATAATAAAGTCTCTCAAACTTTGTCAGAATGCTCTTTAGCTAGAACCCAGGCCAGAGAAAGTTATTCAGAAAATAGCGAAGTCGTACATTACCATCAATTCAAAGCAAATATCAATTTCAATCCTGAGATGGAACACAAGGATGTGTTATCAGACGGGATTTATTCAGATATGAATCGTCAAGGGGGAGAAAGAACCCTGTCGCCAGAAATTCAAATTCAACGATTAACAGCACAATTAACCGCCGCCTACAATCGCATCGCCGCCTTAGAAGAACAATTACTGCGGGAGAGAATTCACTAAGTTTATTTATTGCCCAAGAGATTTACCTGAAATTTCTGAGTCTTGGCATCCGCTATTGGTGATTGAATCTGCTCAAACGCTCAATTTGTTTTTCAATGGCTTCCAAAAGTTGTGGTTGCTGCCAACCTAGACTAAGACTAGCAGCGATCGCAGCTCCTCCAGCGCCCATGCCTTCTTTCACAAAACCCTGCTCGTAAGCTTGGAGTTGGGGATAACGAGAATCAGCAAAACTCAGTTGAGTCGCTAGTAGGGGTGGAGCCTCTCCACCCCAAGAGTTGTTTGTTTGAGATAAATTCAGCGCTAATTCCACCGTACCGCCTGTAGGATCTTCGGCTACCCAGCGAGTTGTACCCACAACAACCTCTGCTTGTTGCCAAGGTAAATTGTAGGTTTGAGCGATCGCTTTCATCAAGGCATAAACCGCCAACATTTGCGTCCCACCAGCCAGCAACACACCACAGCGACGACTAGCCGCGATCGCTATTCCGGCAACTACTACCTGCATCGGATCGCCAACTGCGGCGACTAATTCTAAAGGATCGAGAGAATTTGCGTTTTCTTGCATCCTAGCTAAACCGGCTTGTACCACAGCCAATTTTTGTTCGTGGTTACAAATTGGATGGCTGCTGTTAACCTTCCCCGCAGCAGCTACACCCAAACCCTGTAAAATTGCCAAAGCGGTAGTCGTACCGCCAACTACACATTCACCTAAAATTAAATAACTCTCCTGAAGATTCGCCGCCAACACCGCACCCCATTGCAAGCCTTGCTCTAGGAGGTGCTGGACTGTTTTTAGTTCCATCGCCGCACCTTGACTTAAACACCGAGCGGGAACTCCGCCCAAATCGATTGTGGGTACAGCTGGGGGTTGGTGTAAGCCAGCATTAAATATATAAAGTGGAGTTGGTAACGCCTCAACCACAGCGCGGGAAATCAATACAGGTGAAGCACCCGCAATTAAAGGTGGTAAAGGATACTTAGCTTGATGTTCTGCTCCGTAATATAAAAACTCAGCATCAGCACAAGCAGTAAACTTGCGGTCTTCTGGAGTCTTTCCCGCCGCCGAAATCCCTGGAATTAAGCCAGTTTCCGTAAAACCTAAAATACAAGCAAATACAGGTAAGCGATCGCGATACTTAGCAATCCAGGCTGCACCCTGGTCTATTTGAGTATAAATATTAATCATAGGTCAATGGTCAATGGTCAATGGTCAATGGTCAATGGTAAGAAAACTATGGACTGTGGACTATTGACTCTGGACTCTTGACATTATTCATAATCCATTAAAACCTGTACCCAACGTGGCGGACGGGGGATGGGATTTCCGAGACGATCTAAAAGTAGCCAGGCGGCGATGTGAACGATAAACAAGTAGATAAAATTATTAAACATAATCAGAGCGATCGCGCCGATTTGAATCCAGAAGATACTGGGATTGGTCAATAAGCCTAGTTTGAGGAAGATCCACTCTGCTAACTCTGTGACTTGATTGATGGCATAAATCCACAGATCCTCACCAGATAACAAAGATAGTAACCAGACGCGGAAAAAAGCGCCCAAGGTACCTAGTAGCATACCCAAGGTAATAGAAACTATCCAAGGTACGCGACGGTTCCATGTAGTGCCTAATAACACGCCCATAAAACCAAAGGGCATAACAAACAATAAACTCCGGACTGGCCCCATTAATACCGCCAGCAGTAACCCAGATGTTACCGCTCCCATCCAAGCGGCTCTACGTCCCCAACGGAGATAAACTAAAGCAATGGGTACAGGGAAAAATATTCGTAAAACTGGCCCTAAGGGAAAGTAAAAATTAATAAACCAAATTAAGCTAGCAGTACTGGCTAAAAAAGCCGTTTCCACCATCCTCAAAGGTGCATCAACTTTAAGTTGGGGCGGTTTCAGTGTAGTCTGATTTTCCCACTTTTGGTAATTATCTGGTTTGTCTAACTCTGGATTTTGGCTAGTTGGTGATTTTGGTGACGGACTTTGCTCCGGCTCTTCTGGCAAAGAATCTAAGATACTCATCAAAACTCCTGGGTCGTTCTCTGCCACTTGTCATTGCTCATTTATCCTTTGTTCCAGCAAATGACAAATGACAAATGACAAATGACAAATAACAGCTTTCACGAAAAATGTCCAATCTAGACGCGCTTTAGCTAAATTGGCAAGTGTTAAACGATTGTGCGTTCCAAAGCTAACAAATCAGGAATACAAATGATGTCCTGATCCCGTTTAATCAAGCCTTTCTTTTCTAACCTAGTCAACACTCTTGTCACCGTTTCCCGTGCTAGCCCGCTTAAACTACTAAGTTCTCGGTGTGGTAAATTAGGTATTTCCGTTCCAGTCTGAGCTTTTTTTCCTTGTCCTTCTGCCAAAAACAGCAAAGTATCCGCTACCCGCGATTGGCTGTCCGATTCCCGCAAGCGCAAGCGGCGATTAACTTGGCGTAAGCGTCGCGCCATCAATTGAGCTAATCGCATTCCCGCTAAGGGTTCTGTTTGCAGTAACTTGACAAAATCCTGGGATGGCATACTACCAATTACTGTAGGTGTCAGGGTAATTACATCGGTAGAACGAGGTACTTCATCGAGTGCCGCCATTTCTCCAAACAATTCTCCCTTACCGAGAATATTCAAAGTTACTTCTTTGCCTTCTAGGTTATAGGTACGAATTTTAACCCATCCATCGACAATAAAATATACAGAACCACCCCAGTCATTTTCCAGTAAAATTACTTGATTGGCTGGGTGAGTACGAGTTACAAGATGGGTGAGAGCTGGTTCTACAACCAGTTCGGGCAACCCTTGAAAAAAGGGAGCCGAAGCGATCATCCAGGGATTTGCGGGCGTCTGTAGGCTATATCGGTCTTCCATTACAACATTTTGATTACATACTTATTAAATAAAGCTGTTGGGTATACAACAAACGCGATCGCTATGTTCAGCCTAAGCTATCAAAGCACAGCCCTTTACCAAAATAAAACTAAACTATGATACACAACAAAGCCATATAAACCTAGATAGAATCTGCGCCCAGCCAATTTTGGCTTTAAAAGTCTTCGGCGTCTAACTCCAAGGAAAGCCCGATGACTTAAGAACATAGGTAGCCAACATTAATGATACTCAAGGGAGTTAATTTTTGCTAACCTAAAGCTTTTACCTGTTTTTGGCTGCACTAGGGGCATGGGGCATGGGGCATGGGGCATTGGGCATTGGGCATTGGGCAAAAGTCAAATAGAATTCTTAATTTTGAATTTTGCGGAAAGTCTGAGCGCCGGCTTCCGGCGATCAGAACTTTCCAAGAGAGAATTTTGAATTTTGAATTATTTGTCTCCCTATCCTCCTTGTCTTCTTTCCTGGTTCTTTTTCTTCAAGGCTGTATTAATGGCTAGTTCAGTACACAAATGATTTTTTTACCAAAAGTAGTTTCATGAACTGCGATAATTTTTTGGTTTTTTTATGCTATGAAATCTGAGAAGCTATAACATTACCTGTTTAATCAAGCGCAAACAGCACCCAGTAGCCTGCTGTGCTGTTGATGCTACCAAACAGTTGTTGTCCTCCAAGACTTTTAGTAGCTACCAAGCCAATTTTTGTAAATAGCCATGATGAACTAGGTACGCCAGGAAACATGAAAAATTTATTTCGTCCCCCTAACCCCTAGTCCCTAGTCCCTAGTCCCTAGTCCCTAATTAACGATTGCCCAGATTGCCAAAAGCGATCGCATGATTAAATTGCACCCAACAACTCAACGGGTCAAAGCCAGCCGTTGTAACTTTAATTATTGTAAATTAATTTCCTTGCCAATTTAACGTAAATTTCTACATAAGGTATCTAAAGTGACTTCTCACCAAGATGAAATTCAAAAATTGATCGCAGATATTGACAACTTACTAACTAGTAATGGTAAGCGTTTGTCTAAGCTATTATCTGGACAGTCTCAAGAGCCACGAGAGGTTTTAGAACGCACTCGCGACTTTCTCAATAGGTTGGCAGCGACCGCAAATCCACCAGGGGATGAGGTAAATAAAACTGCCGACATCAAACCCATATCACCTTTGTTAGCTAGATTTGTCGAACAAAATCTTCAGTCTGTCGATGACAATCAGCAACCACAACCTGAGCCGGTGAACGCCGCGCTATCAGCACAATTTAATAGTCAAGTTTCGGCGTTAATTCAACCTTTACAAGCAGAATTAGCCAGTTTAATCCAAGAGCGCACGGCGCTGGTACAAGAAATTCGCCAGCTAGAGCAAAGAAGACTGCAAAACTACTCTCTTAGTCAGCAGTTAGCCAATCAAGAGCAGATTATAAACGAATTTTTACAGGTTTTAGGCAATCGCTTGCTACCAAGTTTAAGCCAGCAATTAACTCAGGGTTTAACAAATTCGTCAATTGCGGTGAATTCAGATTCTAGTTTATTAGCAACTCCACCCCAAGGAGAGCAGTTAACCAAGCTAGCCAAGGACTTAGATCAACGCTTATTATCCCTGGATGGTACGGTGAATGTTGTATTTGAAGCACTACAACGCAATATTCTGACTTACCATGAATCCCTATCGCAAGCACTGGCGAGAATGCACAATCAAGGATTGCAAGGCGAGCAGGTAATGGCTAGCTTTGTCAATAACTTAACTCAATATCTCCAACAATATCCAGGCGATCGCACAGATTTATCAGTTAGCAACACCAATATTGATTTAGCTGAAAATCAGACACCAATTCTCCAATCACAACCTGTAGAACCCGCTCCTAGCACAGAAGATTTAGATACGGTATTGTCTCAACTCATTGCAGATGAGCCACCACCTACCCCATCAACTCCATCAATCATCCCGAATACCTTCGAGGTTGATAGTTCTCAAGCTGATGAAGTAGATCAACTTTATGCAAGCTTATTTGGTAGAGAAAATATTCCCAACTTAGTCAGCGAAACAGCAGCGCCAGTAGTAGCTGAAGATAATTCTGTAGCGGATTTATCAGAGTTGACTCTGAGCGATACCCAACCAGAAACTGCAATTAATCCAGCATCAATTTTACCAATTCCTGCGCCACCCCCACAGCAAACTGAACCAACGCCAGAGTGGCAAGATTTATTTTTTGAGGAAGTAACAAATACAACTACTGCTCCAGCAGAAGTAGTTAATATACCTGAAAATCGGGCTAGTGAATCGGATATTTATACAATTACAGCGCTGACAGAATTACTAGGGGATGAGGTTACGCAACAGGAGGTGCTTCCTGTATCAGAAGCCGTACCAGAAATCATTGAAACTACAACCATCACCACTAATACCCCAAAACCAGAAGTAGTGATTCTCGATGAAGAACCAGCTCAATCTTTAGAAAACTATGTTACTGCTTCTTCCAGGGAAAATTTGCTAGAACCAGAACCAAATTCCAGCATACCGGAGATTAGTTTAGATGAAGAGCAGTTACAGTTATTAGATGAAGATTTAGCGCAATTTGATGGGTTACTCAATTCCCCATCCAAACTGATTACTAACTGGGTAAATAGCAACAATCAAAACCATCAAGAACAGTTACCTAGCGAAGCAGATAGTGCAGAATTATCACAAATGGGAGCGGGTGCGATTCCCCAAGGGGAGCCAGAGTTAGATTTTAGCCCCATAATTGAAAAAAAAAAGGAAGACACTACTCCCAGTACCGTAAATCCTTCGTTGTCTGTAGCGCCAAACGCCAATCCTCCAGAAGTATCATCTGCAAATAGTCAGGAATCGCGCTGGTATTTAGGTATTGATTTAGGCACAACGGGAATTTCTGCGGCATTATTAAATAGTTCAACCTTTGTGGTTTATCCTATCTATTGGTCAGCAGAAAACCAAGGGGGAAAATCTGCCTTTCAGCAATCATTTAGATTACCAGCAGAGGTGTATTTACCGACGGCTTCTGTAAATCAAAGCGATCGCGAAAATTCCGCCAATCAGTCAGGAAAAGCAGCAGATAATTTAACTAATACCCCCTATTCGGCACAGTTGAAACCATATTTACAGTTAGCTATTCCCTATAAAAGCGCCCAACAAAAATGGGAACCTGTACTGCAATTTAACGAATTTTCAGCAGGGCCATTAGTTTGGGTAGTGCGATCGCTCTCTAAGCTACTATTAACATTAAAATCCGATCGCCAAAGTACCACCCAAGGTTTAACTGCGGCGGCTGTAGGTTTAGACGAACAAAGCTTTCATCAGATTATCAATAATATTGCCGGAGCAATTTGCACTTGTCCAGCTAGTTGGTCAGAACAATATCGCTTTAATGTCAGGGAAGCATTACTAACGAGTAAATTAGTCCAACATCCCCAGCAAGTATTTTTTATCGAAGAAGCGATCGCTAGTCTTTTAAGCGTACTCAATACTGGTAACGGTGAAACTGTACAATTAAGCAGTCCAAAAGGTTTACAGCCGATTCAAATCCACGAACAACCATTACTGGGTAATACTTTAGCCCTAAATATTGGTGCTACCGCCACAGAAATGGCATTAATAGATTTAGGTGAAAGCTTGAGCGAATTAACCCATAATGATTTTATGCTGCATAGCTTTGCCTATGGTGGTAAAAGTATTGAGCAAGATATTATTTGTCAATTATTAGTACCCCCAAAATCTCGCCAATCGCGCTCAGAAACTGGTAGCGAGCAAATTAGCTCTCAGCCAGGATTATGGCGCTCAAATATTCCCGGTTTAGACTACATGCAATGGCAAAGTTTAGGCTTGGAAGAATTAGAACTTCCCCGCGTTGGCGAACCAGATATTAGCGCTCGCGTTCGCCTCCAGCAGCGTTTAGAAAGTTCGCTGTTAGGACAAGCGGTACTTGATGCTGCCCTAGCTTTGAAATTGATTTTACAACATCAAGAATCTTTTACCTTAGATTTAGCTGACCAGCGTTGGGTATTGCAACGGCGAGATTTAGAAAGCCAAATTTTAGTTCCCTTTGTGCGTCGCCTAAATCGCGAACTCAACAAATTATTAGTTGCTCGTGGTATTCCCACAGAAGCGATTAATCAAGCTATTTTAACTGGTGGGGTTGCAGCGATCGCTACTACTAACCGTTGGTTAAAGCAAAAATTACCCAACGCCAAAATTATTCAAGATGCATATTTGGGTGAAAATGGCGCTCCCAATTGTAGCCGAGTTGCTTATGGTTTAGCGATGTTACCTTTACATCCCCAGGTGTTAGAACTACCCAGACAACAATACACCGATTATTTCCTGTTTACAGAATTACTGCGACTATTACCAGAACGTCCCCTATCCTTTAATGAAGTTCTGCAATTATTTGAGGGTAGAGGGATTAACACCCGCACTTGTCAGCAACGCCTGTTAGCCTTCTTAGAAGGAGAATTACCTGCGGGTTTAATTCCCAGCAGCACAGATGCTGCTTGGCTTACCCCAAGTTCTCAGAATAATCCAGATTATCAGGCGATCGCATCTGCTCCCTTATTTGAAAAACAAGGTAATCTCACCTATCGCCCTAATTCTCAGCAACTTCTAGCTTTACGTCGCTATTTAGATGCAATTAAAGCTAGTACTCGTCAATCTTTGGAAGAACCCTATACCCTGAATTTTTCCTTAGAAGTTGCGCATTAGTTTGGGGACTTGCAAAGAAAAACATCCCCATCATTAACTTACCAAGCCCGTAACTCGTAGGGGCGGGGTCACCCCGCCCCTACTAATCCCACCATAGGCGTACCCGACGTTCTTTTTGTAAACGCTCAACTACAGAATTCAGATTTGCTTCTCTACCGTTTTCTGTAATTACATCCCCGCAAATACGATATATTCGCTCTGCTAACTCTTTGGGGTTTTCAATCGGTTCGAGAAATAATAATTCAACCATAGCGCCGTAACAATCTCGCAGCATGAAAGGATATTCAGCATCTAATTCACGCAACCAACTAATAAAACCTTGCATATCGTGGGGTTCATCTTCATCCGCACCAAAATGTTGATGAAAAGTTTCCACCACCAAAAACCGAAAATCCCCAGGAATGAGGCCGATAAAATATTCTGGCTGAGGAATTCCATGTCCTAGCCTTGATGAATAGGCTGTAAACCCCATGTAATAAAAACGTTCTTGAACTTGGTCTAATATGTACTCAGCTAAAAGTTGCGATCGCGCACAATCGCCAAAGACTCCTTTTGGTTGTGATGCTTCGTACCATAATTGAGCTTCAACTACTGTGGGATTTTCTCGCAGAGTGAAAAGCGATCGCTTTTGACTATCTTGATACCAACGCTTGGCTGTTTCCATCAGTCCAAAATTTACTGCACCTGTTCCCACTGAAAGCACTAAGGGTTGAGGTTCGCATTCACATAGCTTTGAAAGTTCTAGAATCGCATCGTTATATCCTGGCAAATCTGGATTCATTCTAGGCAATAGATCTGTCTAGGAAAATTCTACGCATTTTTACACATCACCGACTTTTTTCATCTCCCGGAAAAACACTGAAACTTTATATTATTTCACTAATTTAAAAAGATTCTGTAAAGTCGCCGTCGAACTTGCAGAAAATTGTCTATATTAGCACTCAGTACAACTCTCGGTGGAAACGGAAAATACAGTAGTAACGGCTAAGTCCAGTAAAAACCGAAGGCTAATTATGTCCCTATCTACTTTCACTACTGACGCTCAAGATTGTATTGTGGATAATTTTACTTTATTGAGTCAAATTAATTCTGTAAATTTAGCACCACAACCTTTACATCCTTCTATCAGCAGCAAAAGAAAACGATTCATTGATATTCTCGGTGCAATTGTTGGACTCGCGATTACGGCTTTAGTTGCAGTTCCCGTAGCTCTTGCTACATTTATTGACGATCCAGGGCCGATATTTTATTGCCAAGTGCGTTGTGGTTTAAACGGAAAATCCTTCCGGATGTGGAAGTTCCGCTCAATGGTTGTCAACGCTGACAAACTCAAGCATTTGGTGAAAAACGAAGCTCAAGGTCACATTTTCAAAGCCGTAGACGATCCCCGCATTACTCGCGTGGGTAAATTTCTTCGTCGTACCAGTTTAGACGAATTACCCCAATTTTGGAATGTTTTAAAAGGAGATATGAGCCTAGTTGGTACTCGTCCACCCACGCCTGACGAAGTAATCAAATACGAACCCCGCCACTGGGAAAGATTGCGCGTCAAGCCTGGTATGACAGGAGAATGGCAAGCTAACGGTCGTTCCAGTATTATCAATTTTGAAACGATCGTCAGTATGGATATCGATTATCAGCGTAAGTGGTCTATAGGTTACGATCTGGGTCTAATTTTTAAGACTATCCACGTAGTGTTGTTAAAAAGTGGTGCTTATTAATAAATACCAATTTGTCAAAATTCAACAATAAGTATTTTATCTTTCTAATTTTGAATTTTGAATTTTGAATTGGTATGGGTGTGCCTATCTCAAGATGAGATAAAGTTCAACATTATGAATTCAGACATCCTATTTGATCCGGGAATTCATAATATTGAATTTTGCGTTGTTTAACGTTGCGCGAAAGTCCCCACCTTCAACGAAGTAAGGTGGGGATGAATAGCGGGCTACTACGATTGCATCTTTGACCATCATCAACCGTAGGTTGGTAAGGAAAAAGATGTATGAGGAGTAGCCAAATATTTTCCGATTTTACTTTACTAGCAAGTGTAGATAGTAGTAAGATATATAAATCAAGGAGGTGATATTGAGTGTTGCATAAAGCTGTTCAGGTTCGTTTATACCCATCAAAAGAGTAAGAAAAACTTTTGACGCAGACATTTGGGTGTTCTCGCTGGTGGTGGAATTACGCTCTAAATAAATCAATTGAGACTTATAAAGAAACGGGTAAGGGACTGGGACAGTCAGCACTCAATGCGCTTTTACCAAAACTCAAAAAAGAGAAAGATACAGAATGGTTGGCTGATTGTTATAGCCAAGTTTTACAAGCTACTACACTCAACTTAACTACTGCGCATAAGAACTTTTTTGACAAACTTGCTGGATTTCCTAAATTCAAATCCAAGCATGGCAAACAGTCGATTCAATATCCTCAGAACGTCAAAATTGTGGATGGCAATGTTAAACTCCCCGGCAACATCGGGATAGTTAGAGCCAAAATACATAGACCAATTGAGGGGAAAATCAAAACCGTCACTGTTAGTAAAACTCCATCAGGTAAATATCTTGCATCTATTCTGACTGAACTAGAAGGGGAATATCCAACTATTGCAGAAGGAAAGATTTATGGTGTTGATTTAGGTTTGAAACATTTTGCTGTTGTAACTGATGGTGAAAAAGTTTCTAAATACGACAACCCTAAACATATTGCCAAGCATGAGAAAAACCTGAAGGTGAAACAGAAAAAATTAGCACGTAAAGTCAAAGGGAGTAATTCCAGAAATAAGTATCGTAAAGTTGTTGCCAAAGTGTACGAACAAGTTAGTAATTCACGGCAAGATTTTCTACATAAACTTAGTCATAAGTTAGTCAGCGATAGCCAATCTGTCATAGTAGAGAATCTTCATGTCAAGGGCATGGTTCGTAATCACAAATTGGCGCTCATCATATCTGATTGTGGCTGGGGAATGTTTACTAATTTTCTAGCCTATAAGCTAGAGCGCAAAGGTGGGAAGTTAGTAGAAATTGATAGATGGTTTCCCAGTTCAAAACTCTGTTCTAATTGTTTCCATCAAGTCAGTGAGATGCCATTGGATGTCCGTGAATGGATTTGTCCTCACTGTGGCACTCACCATGACCGCGACGGAAACGCAGCGATAAATATTAGAGCAGAAGGAATCAGAATGCTAAAGGCGGATGGTTCAGCCGTCTCTGCCGTAGGAGGGGAGGTAAGACCAAGAATGGGACGAAAGTCTCATTTGCGGCACTCGCCTGTGAGTACGGAAGCCCACAGTGATGGCGTTGCCAACTGTGGGTAGTTCACCCTTTCACCCCACTCCCAGTTTCTGTAGGTACAATATAGCGTTGCAAGAAAAGAAACAGTACCAAAACAGGGGCTATAGAAATTACCGAACCCGCAGCTACCAAACGCCAATCTAAAGAAAACGTACCTGCAAGCTTGGCAACTCCTAATGGAAGGGTATACAAACTTTCGTCTTGAATGACAATCAAAGGCCAAAGAAAGTCACTCCATGAACCGATAAAGACGAAGATAGCCAGGGTTACCAAAGCCGGACGAATCGCCGGTAGCATAATAAACCACCACAAACCTAACTCGGAGCTGCCATCCATACGGGCAGCTTCTTCTATCTCTTTGGGAACGCTCATAAAAGCTTGGCGTAAGAGAAAAATCCCAAAAGCAGAAGCTAAACTCGGAAAAATCATTCCTAAATAAGTGTTTCTTAAGCCGATTTGCACCGTTAAAATATACAGGGGTATCATCACGATTTGAAAAGGAATCATAATCGTGGCGACAATAGCAGTAAAAATCCAGTCTCGCCCCCAAAATGAGAGTCTAGCTAAGGGATAAGCCGCTAAGGCGCAAAATAGCAGATTTAAAGCCACAGTTAGTAAGGCTACCAAAGTGCTGTTATATAAGTATTGGGCAAAAGGTAACGATTGCCACACATGAGAGAAATTATCTAATGTCGGTTGACTGGGTAATAATTGCGGCGGCGACTGCAAGATATTTTCTGTAGGCGATTTGAGCGAGGTACTGATTAACCAGAGTAAGGGAAATAGAGTTAGGATAGCGATCGCTCCTAACAACCCATACATTCCTAATATTTGCAGCCGTGATTGGTGATGTTGTAAGTTAGTCATTTGTCAATGGGCATTGGGTATTGGGCATTGGGCATTGGGCATTGGTAAAGGTTGCAAGTATATTTTCGTTTTTTTATATATTTTTCTCAACTTACGCAAAATGCGATCGCATTTATATAAACGCCCGCCCGTTCATCATTAACGTTAATATAGTCATCATCCCAATCCTATGCCCTATGCCCCATGCCCCATGCCCTTATATTGAGTTTCTGTAACCACGAAATTTAAAGGTTTATCCCAATGTGCAACGGGTAATTGCGGTAAATAAGCAAAATCAAAGATAATTCCGATAGTTGGCTTTGTCGCCCATTCTGGAGAACTCAATAAGCGATCGTAATAACCGCCGCCATAACCTAAGCGATATCCTTGGCGATCGCAAGCCACGCTAGGAACTAAAATTAAATCAACTTCTTCCGGCTTGATAACTGGCGCGTGGGGATGGGGTTCGCTAATACCATAACTACCGATGGCTAAAGTATCTTCAGGATTCCAGAGATGCCAATACATAGATTTACCCACACAACGAGGAAATCCCCAACGGTACTGATTATTTGTAAATAGCGGACTTAAATCTGGTTCTTGGCGAAAACTGAAATAAGCGAGTATGGTTTTAGCTTGGATAAATAAAGGAGAGTTTTGCAGTTGATGACAAATGCGATCGCTTTTTTCTCTCCATTCATTAACCGACATTAATTGGCGTTGTTTCAGCAGAGTACGCCGCAGTTTGGTTTTAGCTAATTGCGAATCATCTACGATCATTCTCAGGGACTTATAAAAATATAGAATATGATTACGTAGCTTACTTCGATGTAGCAGTACTAAGTAAGTGGGCGGGAATAAACCAAACTATCTACGTTACGTCAACATGCTTAAAACCCTTACCAATGACAAATGACAAATGACAAATGACAAAACTAAAATCATCCACTAAGGACAAAATAACGTATCTCTTGTATCCCTTCCTGTAGTCGGATTAGTACCCTTAGCCACTTTACATAATTTTTTCTGCTCATCGGGACGCAACAGCACATCAGTAAAATCTGCACCATCAACAATCGCAGCATCGAATTTCGCATTCGCCGCAAAAGCACCTTCTAATACCGCATTGGTTAAATTGGCTTTAATGAAGCGAGCCGAATCTAAAGTAGCATTGCTCAGATTAGCTCCCTCAAAATTAGCTGATTCTAAATTTGCAGCAAAGAAACTTACACCACTTAAATTAGCATTACTAAAGTTGCTTTGTTTAAGATTAGCTTTAGTAAAGCTAGAGTCTGTTAAATCTCTACCTGCGAAATCCGCTCCTATCAAAATTTCCTTATTGTATTCCAATGCCAAAGCCGTAGGCGCAACACCTATAATTGCGGTGATGCCAACTAATCCCCACAGCAATACACTAAATACAGTTGTCCAAATTCGCACCGTAAATTTCTGCATCATATTTTTAACCAATGACCAACCCTCCTGCATCTCATTATCCCGACATTGGGCACTTAGGTGAAGACCTAGTAGCACAATGGCTGCAATCTACAGGTTGGTTAATTCTCCATCGGCGCTTTTTTTGCCGATGGGGAGAAATTGATATTATTGCTCAATATGATGATGGCAGAGTTACTCAAAACTCAACCTTGGCATTTGTCGAAGTGAAAACTCGTAGTCTAGGTAATTGGGATTTTGGCGGGAGAAACGCTATCACCGTCAAAAAGCAAACAAAACTGTGGCGTACTGCGGAAATGTTTTTAGCTCAGTACCCGGAAAAAGCCGATTACCCTTGCAGATTTGATGTTGCTATTGTCTCCTGTCTACCAGTAGCAAACAATGTCTCTCAAAGAAACAGTACCCACAAACCTCTAGCAAGTTCATTAGTTGCTGACTACGAATTCCAACTGCAAGAATATATTGTCGCTGCTTTCGACTCCATAGCATGACAATATTTATGGGTTCGCAAACTGTAGGGCACGGCGTAGATAAGATATCTGTATAGACGGGATTCTTGCAAATACCGTGACCCTACTTGCGGATTAATCTATTTTGTGGTAAAGCCTCATAGCTCGCGAAACTCATGCCAAGGTTTCGGGACAGTAGCCTAATCCACGAACAAACTGTTGGCGGAATGCCTCAATTTCTTCTCGTTCTGGACTACCATGAGAAACTATGGCTACTTGGTAGCGACGCATCACGTCTACAGGACATTGCCCTGCTTCTAAACTCCAAAGTGCCATTTGTACCCGCATTGGTGGCTCGTAGCTAATTCCTAATTCATTCAGGAAAGCCCGGAAGTCACCATCAACTTGGGGGGAAACTTGACCTTTGAGTTTGATCCTTACCACCCAGCCATCTATTTGGTGAATTACGGTAACGAAAGAAACAGGCATCTGGGGTCTGCCGTGCAGGTATTGTACGACCCTCAGAGTTAGACTGGCATTTGCCAGGTAATACAAGTATTCCATGTTGGTGCTTGGGATCAAAGCCAATCCTACATATCTATATTCCTCAATAAATCCATGTTTCCGGTAGGGTAAAAGCCCCCGTTTTTAGATAGGGAGGTTTACCCAATTTTTATCTTGGGGTTTCCGTGTTACGGATTAGTATTAATACTTAATATTTAGGAATGAAATTGAGCAGCTATTCCCGATATTTACCTAAATCAGGAAAACTTACTCCCGACTTCTAGGAAAGCAGAATAAATCGCTATGAAGCATCAAGTAACACCAAACAACATCAACAAACCTTTGAATCCAGAAGTAACAAATGTGGAATTAGACTGTTCATTAGCGGGTTACGATTACGAACTGCCGCCCGAACTAATCGCCCAAAATCCAGTTGTGCCAAGAGATAGCTCTCGCCTACTCGTAATAAATTCCCGAAGTATACACCATATTTTTAGAGAGTTACCAGAAATTTTACAATCCGGGGATTTACTGCTAATGAATAACAGTAGAGTTATACCCGCTCGTCTATATGGCCGTAAATCTACGGGTGCAGAAGTAGAGGTTTTACTGCTAGAAGAGCGACGACATAACTGTTGGTTAGCTTTAGTCAAACCGGGAAAACGCTTCAAACGCGGATCGCAAATTATTTTTGAACCTAAAGCTCAAGCAGCCATTTCCCCCTCATCCCCTTCATCCCTAACAGCTACCGTCTTAGAAACAGATAAAGCCACAGGCGGAAGGTTATTGCAATTTGAGTTACCAGAGGGAGTTTCTCTGGTGCAAGTTTTAGATGTATTTGGTGAAGTTCCGTTACCGCCTTACATCACTGCTTCAGAAGCTGACGACGAACAGTATCAGACAGTTTATGCCAAACATCCAGGAGCGATCGCAGCACCAACAGCCGGATTACACTTTACGCCAGAATTGCTGGAAAAATTGCGCGATCGCGGAATTAATCAAGCTTTTATTACCTTGCACGTGGGCGTGGGGACATTTCGCCCGGTAGAAGTGGAAGATGTCACCAGCCACCAAATGCATGAAGAATGGATTGAAGTTCCCGCTTCTACAGTCGAGCAGATTCGCGCAACGAAAGCCGCAGGCGGGCGGATTATTGCTGTAGGGACAACAGCAGTACGCGCTTTAGAAGGCGCAGCCCAATCGGGAAGTTTACAACCATTTTGCGGGAAAACTGACTTATTTATCTACCCTGGTTACAAATGGCAGGTAGTAGAAGGTTTAATTACTAATTTTCATCTACCACGCTCTAGTTTATTAATGTTGGTTAGCGCTTTAATTGGCAGACAAAGATTATTAGATGTTTACCAAGAAGCGATCGCCTCTCGATATCGTTTTTATTCCTTTGGTGATGCGATGTTAATTTTGCCGGAAGCAGTCATAAATTTAAATTCCCAGTCACAAATTTAAACTTTTTATTTTTGACTGTTAATTTTTCATGTTGTGGTGGGTACTTTAACTTTAAGGATCTAAACAACAAGTAAAGGCCTACCACTCATGTTTAAACAACATCAACTTCCCCAGTGGTTTCGTAGTTTGTCTCAAGTAGCACTGCACCGGCAGTTGCTCTCAACTTCTGTGGCATTTTTGGTATTGGCTGCACCAACCATAATTAATTTACCCGGAAGCAAACTCTTGGCTCAGAACGTTGTAAGTAAAGATCTAGATGCAGCCAGTTTTTTCCAGCAGGGCGTCACCCGCTATAACCGCCAAGATTTGCAGGGCGCAGAAGATGCTTTCCGTAAAGCTTTACGGCGCGACTCTAAATTAGCGATCGCCAGAAATTATTTAGGCAATATTCTCTTAGAGCAAAACCGCTTGGATGTTGCGATTCAAGAATATGCAGAAGCAATTCGCCTCAATCCTAATTATGCTGATGCTCATTACAATCTAGGTTTAGCTTTACATAAACAAGGTCAAAGAGAAGCGGCGATTACTGCTTATCGTCGCAGTTTGGTAATCGATGCCAAAATGCCAGCCGCTCAATATAATCTAGGTTTGGCACTTTACGAACAAGGACAAATCCCAGACGCGATCGCCGCTTACCAAGAAGCAATTAATCTTGATGGTAGTAATGCCAATGCTTACTTTAATTTAGCGATCGCCCTGCAAGATCAAGGTTTGCTTCCAGAAGCGATCTCAGCTTATCAACAAGCTCTGCAACGAGATCCTAGCAATCCCAGCACTTACAATAATTTGGGCAGCTTGATGGCTATGAACGGGCAAACAGCTGAAGCGATCGCAGTTTACCAACAAGCTATTCGTCAGAATCCCAAAAATGCTGTAGCTTTCTACAATTTAGGGGTGACTTTATATAATCAAGGTCAGATTAAACAAGCTAACAGCGCCTTCAAACGTGCCCGTAAAGAATACGAAGACCAAGGTAACATTGCCCAAGCCGACAAACTTGGCGTGTTAATGGTACAAATTGCCCAAATGTTAGCGCCTCAAACTGCTCAAGCCAATAAACCATCTACGCCTGCGGCTTTATCAACTACTACAAACACAGAAAAGCCAAATCAACCACAAGCACCCCAAGCTACCCCAGATACGCCTGCTCCTATTATTATTCCAATTTCGGCACAACCACAGCCTACATCGATGAATTTACCCTAAGCTACGTCAACAAGAGGTAGAAAGCAGTTTTCTGCGGAATTTATCCAAATAGCATTTAATTTCCAGTTGAGGTTGTCAATAGTCAATAGTCAATATGGTGTTTACCATTGGCTGTAGATTGTTGACAACCTTAATTTTTATGCGCTTCCTGTGTCAGAGGCGTAGGTTGGGTAGAACGAAGTGAAACCCAACATATACAAGGCGTTGGGTGTTCGATTACCCTACGCGAAGCCCATCTGCGTCTACATTCCTCAACCCAACCTTGTATATTGTGGGTAGTTTTTAGATGTCTTTGTAGGGGCGGGTTCACCGATATCCTCATTTATTAACAAAGATCCAAATAAACCCGCCCCTACAAGGATTAATGAGAATAGCTCATGAATCCCGCCTACCACGCTCCTAAACTCCATCCCCAAGGGGATGGAGTTTTTCATTTTCTCTCCCCTGCTCCCTTGCCTACAAGGCGATGGGGTATTTTTTGAGTGAGAATTGTCCTATTTTCTAATTCCTATTGCCTATTTTCTAGATTTCTAACTTACTGAAAACTTTATGAAGTCAAGGTATGCTGAGGTTTTGCTATTAATTATTTGCACTTATAAATAAAGTATAAATAATCACTGATATACTATTTATAGTATTGCTAGGAATAGTTAAAATCTAGCATAATTCCCTGAACGTCTAATTTCTTATTGTGCAGCATTATGTAAATTGTCAGTTTAATTTACTGAAAATTTAGATTAACAAATCTGACTTTGTAATTATTTTATAAACCGCAGAAATACTGTTATCTATCTTGACCATAAAGATTATTTAAATTTTAGCAATAATAGCTATAATAAATGCACCCAAAAAATATTGAGGTGTACAATATTTTTTATACAGAGATGGTTAGTTGCATCATGGCTTAGTACACAACAGTTTCCCAAGACTTTGAGATCTAGATAAATCATCTGGAATGAAGATATGCTTCCCCAAGTAAATCGGGTTTTGACAGTCTTTGCAAGAAACAAGTTTTAGCCTAATTTTTTTCTAAGAGAATGAGAATTTATCATCCCATTTATCTGGGATAAATTCTTAGTATCTACAAAGAATACTCAATTCATAAAATAGGAAAAAATGTGGCTTTTGGCAATTATGAATTACTCACAAGGAGGAAACTCAATAATTTAGATCAAGTCTCCATAATTTTATACAAAGGTTAATGTAACGAAAACTATCTAATTCATTGGGAGGTATTCAAGTTCTACGGGATGAAAAGCGCAAATCTAATAGAGATAGGAAACACTAACAAGACTAAACTTTGGCACTCATAGACATATTTAGCTCTGAGTATGAACCAGGTTTACAATCACAAGATGGTAGTGACAACAGTTTGCAATCCTACAGGTTAGCTGGTGTTTGGAGCTTCTTAGGCGCGATCGCACAGCAACTCTCCAGATCAAACATCTTTACCAAGGCTGCGTTTAAAAATAATGATTTCCGCAAACTTGAATGTGAGATGTTATGGTATTATGTTTTTTCCACACTTGTTTATGAATTGATTCTCAAGAGTTGGCGATATGCTTTTGTTAAAGAAAAATTGAGAAAATTTTGATTTAGATAAAAGTATGAACGCCCTTTGATTGCAAAAATTTAATCGCCAAACTTAGCAAAGTTACTTTTGCCGCTATCACTTTCTTTAACGGCAAGTGTGCGCTATTTTTCCTGTCACAACGGCAAACAATCAACTCTGTCTTTTATATTTTATTGGAAAATGAACAACTTTTGAGAAAACTGGTTTTTTCTTACTAATGGCATACCTGGTTTACTGACACTAATTATAAGAATATTTTCTTTTGATTCTTTAATTAGATGTTTTTAATGATGTTAATAGATAGCAAATAACATGATAATGACAAATAAAAAGTGGGCCGTCAAACGTATAACAGTTAATCTTGCCGCACAGGAAGCGGAGAAGCTGGAACAATATTGTCAGCAGACTGGTAGACCAGCAACCGATGTAATTCGGGAACTGATCAGAGGTTTATCTACCGCAGAAGACAATAAATAAACCAGCAGTTAGGAAGTGTTTGCCAAAATGCGGGAAATACTGATACTGATTCAGTATTTACCGAGTAAGTGCTGAGTTAGTTAATCCTTTGGTTTGAGGGATGGATGAGGTATTACTCATAACTTAGGACTGCTAGACGATGAGCTTGTGTAATCAAACACTTCTATGCCCTGAAATGCTAATTAACTAAATGTCAGTAGCAAATTCCGACACCAGGCCAGTTACAATCTGTAAAGAAACTGAAAAGGGACGACGGAATGCGCGTTGCAATCGTAGGTGCGGGACTAGCAGGGCTAGCAACTGCTGTTGATTTAGCAGATGCTGGCTGTGAAGTGCAGATTTTTGAGTCCCGTCCGTTTGTGGGTGGAAAAGTTGGCAGTTGGGTAGATAGCGATGGTAACCACATAGAAATGGGGTTGCATGTATTTTTTGGCTGCTACTATCAACTGTTTGACTTAATGGGCAAAGTGGGGGCCTTAGATAACTTACGCCTAAAAGAACATACCCACACTTTTATCAATAAAGGGGGGCGCACAGGTGCTTTAGATTTTCGTTTCTTCACAGGTGCGCCTTTTAATGGCTTAAAGGCATTTTTCACGACTTCCCAACTATCACTACAAGATAAATTACAAAATGCGATCGCCTTAGGCACTAGCCCCATAGTTAGGGGTTTAGTGGACTTTGACGGGGCGATGAAAACCATTCGCGATTTAGATAAAATTAGCTTTGCTGATTGGTTTCGCCGTCACGGTGGCAGTCAAGGTAGCATTAAGCGGATGTGGAACCCCATCGCCTACGCTCTAGGCTTTATTGATTGCGAAAATATTTCTGCTCGTTGTATGTTGACAATCTTCCAGTTCTTTGCTGTGAGAACGGAGGCTTCTATATTGCGGATGCTGGAAGGTTCGCCCCATGAGTACCTACATAAGCCAATCTTGGAATATTTAGCGGCTAGGGGGACTCAAGTTTATACCCGGCGTCAAGTGCGGGAAATTCAATTTACGGAATCAGAGCAAGACACCCGCGTTACTGGTATCGTAGTTGCCCAAGGCGAGCAAGAAGAAGTAATTACAGCTGACGCCTACGTCTTTGCTTGTGATGTACCGGGAATTCAGCGAATTATTCCCCAAGAGTGGCGAAAATGGTCAGAATTTGACAATATTTATAAATTAGATGCCGTACCTGTAGCCACAGTCCAACTGAGGTTTGATGGCTGGGTGACAGAACTGCAAGATGGGGAAAAACGCAAACAGCTAAATCATGCAGTGGGTATAGATAATTTGCTTTATACCGCCGATGCTGATTTTTCTTGTTTTGCGGATTTAGCGCTGACTAGCCCATCTGATTATTATCGTTCAGGGCAGGGTTCATTGTTACAGTTGGTACTGACACCGGGAGATCCGTTTATTAAACAAAGCAACGAAGCGATCGCCCAGCACGTACTTCAACAAGTACACGAACTGTTCCCCTCATCGCGGGAGTTAAATATGACTTGGTACAACGTAGTCAAACTGGCGCAATCTCTCTACCGCGAAGCGCCGGGAATGGATCTGTACCGTCCCGATCAAAAGACACCTATACCTAATTTCTTCTTGGCTGGAAGTTACACCCAGCAAGATTATATCGATAGTATGGAAGGAGCCACTATTTCCGGGCGGCGGGCGGCAAAAGCGATTCTGGAGAATGTCAGAAACCCCAGCCCTAAAGGG
The DNA here is from genome assembly GCF_014696435.1 of Calothrix anomala FACHB-343. GTDB lineage: Bacteria > Cyanobacteriota > Cyanobacteriia > Cyanobacteriales > Nostocaceae > Aulosira > Aulosira anomala_A. Next base: position 136,558 of record NZ_JACJQG010000016.1, read on the forward strand.
CGGGGCTTGAAAAAAGCCCTAATCTGACCAGACTAAGTTCTTAACTGAACTACGTTAGAGGCAAGAGTTAAAGACCTACCAGGGGATGCGTTCGCGCAGCGTCTCCCCTTGGGATAAGCTAGTCCTCTGCTCTAGAACCGAACGATTAAACAGGCTTAAAGGGGTTAAACCAGTGTCGTTCGGATAGTTACCCCTTCGGGGTTCGGCAGTTGTTCATTTTGGAAACCAAAAAGACCACACTGCCTCACCGACCTCTAACATTGTCGAAGCTCACATTACCCCGCAAGGGAGGCTCTTTCGAGCAAAACATTATGCGTACAGGGTTGTAAAGTTTGAAACGGTAACTGTCCCGTTGAAAGTACAAAACAAAAGTACACCGAATGCAGCAACCCCAAGGCGATAATGTGAGTGCGAATAAATTCGCCTGCGCCTTACCCCCATGTCTAAAGCCCGGTAGCTCTCCACGGCGCGAGGACTTTGGTGAAAAAGTAACCAACTGCAGAGGAAGAAAAATGTCAGACTGGTTAGAGCATAGCGTACAGGTAGAAGTAGAGGCTCCGATAGATTTTGTCTGGAGTCTCTGGTCTGACTTGGAACAAATGCCAAAATGGATGAAGTGGATTGATTCGGTGAAGATATCGCCAGAAGATCCAGATATATCTATTTGGAAACTGAGTACTGGCGGTCTAGATTTTAGCTGGAAATCCCGGATTCTCAAAGTAATTCCCAATCAGATTATTCAGTGGGAATCGATTGATGGCTTACCAAATCAAGGGGCGATTCGCTTTTACGATCGCCATAGTAGCAGTATTGTTAAGCTCAGTGTTTCCTATGCCATTCCGGGGATTATTGGCAAAATCATGGATAATTTGTTTTTGGGGCGGGCGGTAGAATCGACAATTCAAGCTGATTTGGAAAGATTTCGAGAATACGCCCTAAAAAGGTAATTTTATGCGGCGTTATAAAATGCTGGTTCTGGAAGCGGATCGCCAGCCGCTTCATAAGCAATAATTAGAGACTCTAATGCTTCAATTCCATTTGCTACTGCTGACTCGTAAGTATCTCCATGAGTCCGCCAGCTTTGTCCTGGAAAATCAGGAAATCCTACCAAAAAGCAATCATCTTCTTCAGACCACTGAATCACCATCTGGTATTTAAGTTTACTCATTTTGGCTGTTACCCTCTACTGACTCAATAGCTTGTTTCACTTCCTTTTCTTGGTAGCGTTTAGCATCCGATCCATCTTTGCCTGAAATCGTAACTTTTCCATGATAGAGGGGATGTATCCAGTTAGTATGACTTCCTTTTCCTGGTAGTTCTGTAAAACCAGCCTAGAGAAGCATTTGTTTGAGTTCTCGAATCTTTTTTGGCATTTTTTTAAGATTTCATTGAGTTATCAAATGCTAGAAAGTTTTCCTCTATTTGGCTATTACATGGGAATACATCTTTGTTGCGCTTTAGATTCACAAGGTTAAATAAATTTAGAAATTCTCTATCTCCAGAAAATTTGTAATAATACCAATTCAAATAATGTTTGCGACAGATAAATTCTTTGTAGGGGCACGGCATCCACAATCTTTATGGCATATCAAATATTTTACTGGTGCCGTGCCCCTACTACCCATCTGTCGCGTTCTTTTTTCAAAATGGTATAATTTGTCAAAATAATATTTACACCAAAATAACCGACGATTGAGGGCAGAAGTTGAGTAGCATTAACTACTAAAGTGCTTGTGTTAAAACACTGTCAGCCTTCACATACCAGATATTTTTGACTTTTTACTGATAGCAATCATGGAGGATGTGACTAACCATTACCAAGTCGGATCGCTAAATAGATTAATAGTTAATTGTTCGCGTCCGGGTGGTATTGCTGTAATACAAGCGCGGATGGTTTCGCCATCTTCTAATTCCACAGTGCAAGCGTGACAAGTCCCCATAAGACAACCAGTGGGGATAAATATCCCCGCCCGATCTGCTACTTCTAAGAGGGGTTCCCCGACTTCCGCATTAACTGTGACATCATCTGGTAAAAATTGGACGCGAACACTCATGAAATAGCAACCTCTCTAGGATAAAAAGAGTGTTAAGTCTAAATGATTTTCAATTTCGCTGGCTAGGGAATCTAAAGTTTGCTCTCGCTGTTCGCGGTAGTTTGCAACACCAGTAGGCAAAGATTTTAAACCCCGTTGTTGACGCAGACGGTTTAACCAAGCGCGTCGCCAAGGCCCGTTATCAAATAGTCCGTGGAGATAAGTACCCCACACTGATTGACAACTATCCACTAACCCTAAGTTAACATCATCAAACAGGGGTTGATAGGCTTGGTTATCTGCTTGCTGTTCAATGCGCGATCGCCCTTGATGTATTTCAAACCCATACACTGGTAAGCCCATTTGCGGGAAATTCGAGCTAACTTGGCGCTGACGGGCGATTTTTTGCCCTGTAATTACAGTTCTGATGGGTAATAAATTTAATCCTTGGTATCTACCGGCTTGTCCTTCTATACCTTCAGGATCGGCAATCATCTGACCTAGCATTTGATAGCCGCCGCAGATGCCTAATACTGTACCACCAGAAGCCGCATAATGTTGGATTGCTTCTGCCATACCGCTTTTTTGCAGTACTATCAAGTCAGCAATTGTGGTTTTTGTACCGGGGATAATGACGGCGTCTGGATGACCTAATTCTTGCTTGGGGTTGAGATATCTTACCGATACGCTGGGTTCTGATTCTAAGGGGTCAAAGTCGGTAAAGTTGGAAATTCTCGGTAAGCGTAGGACTGCGATATCTAGGTCAGCTTGGCTTTTATGAGGTTTTCTTTCTAATAGATTGAGAGAATCTTCTGCGGGTAACATGTGTTCCAAGTAAGGAATCACACCAATTACTGGGATACCCGTCCGGTCTTCTAACCATTGTATACCTGATTCTAAGAGCGATCGCTGTCCTCGGAATTTGTTAATTACTATACCTTTAATTAAATCCCGTTCTTCCTGGTCTAATAACTCTAAAGTCCCAATTACATGGGCAAAAGCACCGCCACGGTCAATATCAACTACGAGTATAGTGGGTGCATTTAAATATTTTGCTACCCGCATGTTTGTTAAATCGCGGTGCTTGAGGTTAATTTCCGCAGGACTGCCAGCACCTTCACAAACTAATATGTCAAATTCTGTGCCTAAATGTTGTAGGGATTCTTCGATTGTGCGCCAACCAAGCTCAAAATATTGCTCGTAGTAATCTGCGGCGCTGACTTTACCTACAGGCCTACCTTTGAGAATGACTTGGGAGGTCATATCACCTTGGGGTTTGAGTAAAATTGGATTCATTTCCACCCAAGGGACAACTCCCGCCGCCCATGCTTGGACTGCTTGGGCGTAGCCAATTTCGCCACCGCTAGCAGTAACATAAGCATTTAAAGCCATATTTTGACCTTTAAAGGGGGCAACTCGCCAGCCACGCCGCGATAAAATGCGACAAATCGCTGTAGTTATCAATGATTTCCCTGCATGGGATGTTGTCCCCACAACCATAATTGATTTCATAATGACTTTCGGTTTTGCAATATAAGGGGCAGAATTTGTAGGTTGAACGGTAATTTGACAATTCACTTGTCAACATTTAACAAGCCAGGGAGTTGATATCAGCAAAGAAGATAGAGGTGTTGAGTCACTAACACCAGAGTATACCTTAGTGCTGATGATATCCTCTGTTACCCCATATCTATTGGTTAATCCGTACCTTCACTGTACGCACTCAATTAGAGGCTAATGATAAAGGCTTTATAAATGGGGTCGATGCTTGCGTATATATTGTTCCCTTTTAGTTGCTGATGCTAACTTTTTGATTGGGGCATGGGGCATGGGGCATGGGGCATTGTGTAAGAGTCAACTGTCAACTGTCAACAATATTCTTCTGCCATGAGGATTTTCAATCTAGTCCCTCATAGGAAAAACACATAACCAAACATGAAAATCTCTAGCCCCTAGTCCCTAGCCCCTAGTCCCTAGCCCCTAGTCCCTATTTTCAATCTAAAAAGGTAATCTTAACCAACGGGCGATCGCATTTTGTAAGCGATCGCTGAATGAAGGGTTAGGCCAAGTTTGATTTTGGTATTTTTCGGCTAACTTTTGCCCTAGAGGTGTGAGGCGGTAACTGTCTGTGATTCCTTGTCCATCAACTTCGCGGCGCAATACACCTACTTGAATTAGCCAATCTAAGGCGTTATCGCAGGCTAATTCTGATAAAAAACGTTTGCTGTAGTTATTTTTGATGCCATTATTTTGAGCGATCGCACCCAATGATATGCTTTTTTGTTGCATTGCCGCCAATAAAGCTGGATTGAAGGGAGAACAAATTAGCGATCGCTCGGCGCGTTCTACAGTAGTTTGAGGATAAGCAAAGGTTTTTGGGGTTGGATAATTAGCAGCAGGCATTTTGAATTGGGGGATTGTGTGATGGGCAAAGGTCAACAGTCAACGGTCAACAGTCAACGGTCAACGGTCAACAGTCAAGAAATTTTAGGCTGTGAACTATAGACTTTTGACTATGGACTCTTGACTATGGACTTTTGACTAGTAATTAACTTAATTATTGTAAATTATTGTAAAATTTCAAATGCCCCAACAATCTCAAACAGGGAAGGTTCATTATGCCTCTAGCAGTCGGTACCGATGCACCTGCTTTTACCGCCAAAGATACTAACGGCAACACTGTCTCTTTATCTGATTTTGCTGGTAAGACAGTAGTTTTATATTTTTACCCTAAAGATGATACCCCAGGCTGTACCAAACAAGCTTGTAGCTTCCGGGATGCCCAAGAGAATTATCAAGGTAAGGATGTTGTAGTACTAGGAGTGAGTGCAGATGATGAAGCTTCTCATCAAGCGTTCACTAGCAAATATAATCTGAATTTTCCTTTACTGGCTGACACCGATAAAAGCCTAATTCAGGCATACGATGTTGATGGTGGTGGTTACGCTAAACGTGTAACCTATGTCATTGATCCCAATGGCAAAATTATTCACGTTGACGCCAGCGTTAATACAGCAACTCATGCCAGTGATGTTTTAGCTGCTCTGGGGCTATAACAATTTTCCTTTAGAAAATACCCCAATTATAGGGGCACGGTAGAGAAAGATTTTTGTGTTTGACAGAAATCTCCTCTATTCCGTGCCCCTAATTAGTGAGTAATTGATGTTTTGGGATTCCTTTAGTTTTTTTCTGGCACTAAGGGCTGTACTGTATTTTCTGGCAGTCTGATAATCGGTGAATTTTGGGATGCAGTGCCTACGTTACCGCCATTTTGAATTGCTTGTTGTTGTCTTTGTTTAAAGAGGAGAGCGGCTTCGTCTAATTGTTGGTTTTGCTGTTCGGCATTCCAATTCAAGGTGCCAAAATTTGCCTGATGTATCAGGTTGAACATGTTGAACTCTGTACCACCGTTACGAGAGAATGGATCGCCATTATTCTGATTAGGATCGCTGTTGGTGGAATCAATTGTACCGAGTTGAGCGAAGGTAGGTTGAGCGACAAAGAAAGCGGAGAAGCTAACGCCTGCGACAGTAGCAAGAGCGATTTTTGTCAGGGTGAGAAACATTTTTTCCATGAGGTTTTTACCCTAAAGTTATTGCAAGTGAATCATGCTTATATATTAAGCAAGAGTTCGTCTTAGTTGGGGTTGAATACTTAATAAAGCGACGACAGCGAAGCCAAGCAATATTAGTAAAGCGCCACCAAAGGTAACAGCACCCCAAGGAGCTTGCATGACTACGCTACCTAATCCCCAATTGCTATGAAGATACAGATAGCGGATTGGTTCAATAGCGTAACTCAGAGGGTTAAGAGTGGCAACTACCTGCAACCACTGGGGCATGAAGGATAATGGTGCTAAAGCCGTACTGGCAAATAATAGCGGTAGGTTGGTGACAAAAATTACGGCGATGAGTTCAATGTGTCCTGGGAGAGCAAAGGCCAAGCCGAGAGAGATAGCGGTGACACCCAAAGCCAAAAGAAAGACAATTAAGGCGATCGCACCTAACCCAGCTACATCGGGTAAACCTGCGCCTAAAAATGCGGCTGCTGCCACAATTACCGCCGCTTGCAGTAAACTTTGGCTGATAATAAAGATTGCGGAAGCAAAGACAATCGAAAACCGCGATGCTAAAGGTGCTACCAGTAAGCGGTTTAAAAAGCCAAACTCCCGGTCAAACATTACAGGCAATCCAGCATTTAAGGCTCCGGCAAATGCTGTAAAAACAATTACACCAGCAGCTAAAAATTGACCGTAATTTGTCGTACTGCCAAAAAGTCCTTTGGGAGCATTTTGGAATAATGCGCCAAACAGCACCAGCCACATGACAGGCTGAACAATTCCCGCCGCCAAAGTTGAGGGACGGCGTTGCAATTGAATAAACAAGCGACGAGTTAAAGCTAAAGTCTCTTGAACTACTTCACCAAAAAAATTAGGTTTAGCATCCGCGTAACCTTGCGGTGATGTGGCTGGTTGCCAATTTATCTCAGATTTAGGAGTAACGCTCATAATTTGTCATTTGTCATTTGTCATTTGTCATTTGTCATTTGTCATGGGGCATGGGGCATGGGGCATGGGGCATGGGGCATTGAAACAATTTTGGATTTTGGATTTTAGATTGAAATCCAAAAGACGCTCGCGGACTCGCTAACGCTGCGCTATCGCAAATCTAAAATCTAAAATTTCTTGTCCCCCTTGTCCTCCTTGTCCCCCTTGTCTTCCTTGTCTTCCTTCCAGTCTTTATCTCATATTTTGCTTTTTCTCGGCTTTGGGATCGCGATTGGCTACTGCTGCGAGTTCTGCATCCATTAAGGTGCGTCCGGTGGCGGCGAGGTAGACATCATCTAAGCTGGGGCGAGATTGAGCTATGCCGAAAATGGGTAAGCCTGCTGTATTTAGGGCTTGCTGAATGGTAATTAGGGCGTCATTTTGCGGTGTTACCACTAAGTTTAGGGAATTACCTTGAGCGCTGTTAATAATTACTTCCTGCACTAATGGCAAAGTTTGCAGCAGGTGTTTGGCTTTTTCGGCTTCTTCGATGGGGGAGAATTCGCGGATGCGCAAAGTAATGCGATCGCCTCCGACGCGATCTTTTAATTGTGATGGCGTACCTGATGCAATCACCACACCGCGATCGATAATCGCCACGCGATCGGCTAGGGCGTCAATTTCTTCTAAATAATGGCTAGTAATTAATACTGTGGTTCCGGAGGCGCGTAACTTCCGCAAAAATTCCCAGACGATAAAGCGGCTTTCGATATCCAGCCCTACTGTTGGTTCATCTAACACCAACACATCTGGGGCGTGAAGCAATCCCGCCGCTAAATCTAGGCGTTTGCGTAATCCGCCTGAATAAGTTCCTGTTTTTTTATCAGCATATTCTTGCAAATTGAGTAAATCTAATACTGTCTCAATTCGCTGTTTCGCGATCGCTTTGGGGAGGTGATAAAGCGCAGCTTGCAGTTGCAGCAGTTCTCTACCAGTCAGCACCTTATCTAAAGCGACTTCTTGAGCCACATAACCAAGCTTTTGTCTGGCTACTTTGGGGTTAGCTAACACCGAAATTCCAGATACTTCGATTTTGCCAGCATCCGGGGTGGTGAGCGTACACAAAGCACGCAGAGTAGTAGTTTTGCCAGCGCCATTGGGGCCAAGCAAGCCAAAGATTTCTCCTGATTCTACAGTCAAGGTGACATCTTTGACGGCTTCAACCGTGCCATAGCGCTTTTGCAGATTTTCAATTAAAACGGCGGGAGCCATGACAGCTAATCCCCAACGATACAAATCTCAACAAAGTCTATATATATTGTAGTTGAGGAGTGCCAGTTAAATAGTTGAATGAGAACATCCTACCAATCCGAGCATTGAGGTATGTCTTGATGTTTTTATATGCAGTACAGTCAAGGTAGAAGTTTTGCGCATTTGGGATGCCTAGCAATTAAACTTCTATCTTTGTAAAAAAAGTTGATTCTGCCATGCTATCTAACTCCTGTACAAAAAGTGTCCTGGCTCCAGGTATTTTACGGAAAGTACACCACATTGCACTCAACGTTAAGGATATGCAAGCTTCCCGACATTTTTACGGGACTATTTTAGGATTGCACGAACTCACAGGTGATGAAGTACCCGCCACATTAGTTGAACTTGTCGCCGCCGGGAAGGTAGCTAATTTTATTACTCCCGATGGCACAATTATTGATTTGTTTGGCGAACCAGAATTATCACCGCCAGATCCCAATCCAGAAAAGACTTTTACTAGAGCTTATCATTTAGCTTTTGACATTGAGCCGCAGTTGTTCGATCAAGCTGTAGCAGTAATCAAAGATAATCAAATTGCGATCGCACACGGCCCTGTTACTCGTCCTACAGGTAGAGGTGTCTACTTTTACGATCCTGATGGTTTCATGGTTGAAATTCGTTGCGATCCCGAAGATAGTCAATAGTCATTTGTTAGAGACGCGATAAATCGCGTCTGTACAATTGTCATTTTCAATGCCCAATGCCCCATGCCCCATGCCCCATGCCCAATTCCCATCACCATAATTTAATTAACTGTTTACCTTCTAAAAATAAATCAAATCTGTGCATATCTTTTTCTGACTCGAAGGCGGCTATCGGCAAGTAGTGAAATTGTGCTTTTGTTATATATAGAAAATAAAATTCACCTTTTTTAACTACTTTTATAAAATGCTCATATCTGAGTTTGGTGATACTACCATCTTCAAAAAATATGGCGATAAAATTTTCATCCATTTCGCAATATCTGTTTTGAAAATTTAAGGCAGAAGTTCTTCCTTCTAGACGTAACCAATAAGGTACAGAGAGCATGTAAGCTAGGAATCCCAAGAAATATAATAACCACCAACTAAATTTTTGTTGGATGATGGACAAAATAATATCTATAACGGCTAAAACTGAAAATAGAATTAAGAAAAATTTCATCCGTTTATAATAATCAACGGCAATAATTCCTCTTAGTTCTTTAGGCGATATTTGAAATTGCTTGGTTTTAATTAGCATAATGTTATTAGTCATTAGTCATTAGTCAGAGACGCGATGAATCGCGTCTGTACAATTGTCCCCCTTCCCTTGTCTTCCTTGTCACCCTTGTCCTCCTTCCCTTCTCTAGCTCCTAGTTGGGCGCAACTACAGGTAATAAAAGTTGAGAATTCGTCTCACCTCCACAACGGATTGTTAAGGTAATAATTTGAGCATTCAGCAAACCTTCGCTATTAATTACTGCGCCAGTTCCAGAGTTCATGGGGTAGGCGGGAAAACAAGCTGCACTCAAACTCAAGCGCAAAGCATGACCTTGAGGGATACGGGCACAAGTCGCTTGCAGTTGCATTTTCAACGGTGCGGGATTTGTGCCGATTGGACAATGTATATAACCTTGGGTTAAATTATATACCTTTCCATCAGGATGAACCTCAGAGAGGATGGCGCACAAATCGTAACTTGCTCGATCGGCGCTACAAAAGATTTCTAGGATGATATCTCCGGCTATATGTAAGTCTGCTGCAAGGGGTTCGGTAGTGTAGGTTAATACATCGGCACGTAAATCTAAATGCGATCGCTCAAATACTCCGGCTGGTATCGCTGCATGACCGCCTAAAGCGGGAACCGGTCGCCAAGGATCGTGAACTAATACATCGGAATTTTGGCTATGAGATTGACGATTGGCGGTGAGGCTTCCGGAATCTTCGCGGATGCTGGCTAAACCAGTTGTTGACAAGTAATAGAATTTTTGGTTTGATACTTTTAAGCTAGGAAAATTGCGCCAAATATTGCTTCCCATTTCAAATAAGCACACAGGTTCTTCTTGCAGTAAACCTGTATCGATATCTTTAAGAAATTGATTGAACCAGCGAATTTGCATTATATCTACAGGGCTAGCTGCATTCAATCCGAAGTCAGCATCACCAACTTTTCGACCCCAAGGTAAATGCGCCCAAGGCCCGACTAAGAGATGTTGGGGCGTGCTACGGGCTGCCATATCGTCATATAACTGTAGAGTTCCCCGCAGGTAAGTATCAAACCAGCCGCCAATGTGAAACATGGGCAAATCAACAGATCGTAAGTGGCGTTTGGGTGAAAGTTCTTGCCAGTAAGCTGCGTCTTCTTGAGAATTAGCTAGCCAATCGTGATAAAAAGATTCTGGGGCGAGAGATTGGAGAATTTCGGGATTATTTACAGGAAGATTACGAGAAAGAGCAAATAATGCTTGATAGACTACTTTATCTTGACGCAACCGGGCGGTTTCCGTTACTAATTGAATTGCCCATGCTAGATTTGTTTGCAAACAGAATGCGCCGCCTTCATAAGCCCAATCTGCATATAAATCATAGCCAATCATTGCCGGACATATTGTTTTTAAAGCGGCTGGTTGGTTGACTGCGGCATATAGTTGCGTCATTCCTTGATAGGAAAAGCCATACATCCCCACCTTACCATTACTTTGGGGAAGGCTCGCCGCCCAATTTACCGTGTCTTCACCGTCGGTAATTTCATGACTAAATAATTTAAATTCTCCCTCAGAACTGCCTCTTCCCCGGACATCTTGAATCACGACGATGTAACCTTGGGCTGCATACCAAGTAGGATGAGCATATACTACAGTAGATGCGATCGCTCTACCATAAGGTTGTCTCATTAATAATATCGGAAACTCCCCCTCCCCATCGGGACGGTAAATATCTGCATCTAAGCGTGTGCCATCACGGGTTTGCATTGATGCTGTTTGCTTGGGAAGAACTGTAAACATAGGAGGAAGGGGGTTAACAATTCAAAATTCAAAATTCAAAATTCAAAATTAAAGACATTTTCAGTCTGGGTATAAATCCCCGTCTGAAAATGATACTACGTATAGACGTAGGTGTCTTAAACCCTGTTATTTACGATAAGGGGGACAAGGAATTTTAGATTTTAGATTTGCGATGGGTGGATTCAAATCTAAAATTTAAAATCCAAAATTGTTTCAATGCCCAATGCCCAATGCCCAATGCCCATTGTCTATTTTTCTAGTTGTTGTCGACGAAGTTGACAAAAGTAGGAGATTTTGGCACTAATTACCTGTTGATGGCGTCAATTATCTCACTAAGCTCTACTGCATCAGATTTTCTGATGCAGTAATTTTATAGGAAAAAGCTAGGTTCAAAACCTCGCCCCTAGTGGGCGAAAGAATCCTTGTTTCCCAAGGTAGGTAGAAACCCCAACGCCAGTTCTCTCAAGTCGGGACACCCGCCCACGAGACTGGCTCCCCCTTGTGGGTGGCTGTCTTTAATTTTGAATTTTGAATTTTGAATTTTGAATTTTGAATTGATTCATGTTTGGATTGTCGGGAATTTTTAGCAAGCTGATTTAGATGATAATGGTAAATTACATTCGCAATAAAGGTATAAAAATTTTTAGCTTGCTAAGTAAGCTAATGTCTTTTATTATGCAATTTTCTTTTATTTATAGACTTTCGCGCTTAATTAAGCGATCGCTGTTGATTCTCTTTGCATTATCATTTGCTACAGTATTGCTGCTCAATCACCTCACCCCAGTAGCAGCGCAAATTTCGCCGTCACCCCAGGAAGAAATTCGCGGGGTATGGCTAACTAATAATGATTTTGACATTTTGAGCGATCGCGCGAAACTGCAAAACACCATTACAGAACTACGTCGCTTGAACTTTAACACCATTTATCCCCTAGTTTGGAATGATGGTTATACAAAATATCCCAGCGCTGTAGCTCGACGCGCAGGTATTCCCTTTTATTTTAAAGGTAAAGAAGGGCAAGACATAATTGCAGACATCGTTAATCAAGCCCGTAGTCAAGGAGTACTCGCTATTCCTTGGTTTGAGTTTGGTTTCATGGCTCCCCTAACTTCCGAACTCGCCGCAAATCATCCCGATTGGCTGACGCAAAAGCAAGATGGAACCCAAACTTCTATTAGCGCTGCGGGTGAAGTCGCTTGGCTGAATCCCTTTCACCCAGAAGTGCAACAATTTATTACTGATTTGGTATTAGAAATTATCACCCAGTATAACGCTGATGGCATTCAATTTGACGACCACATGAGTTTACCGGTTGATTTTGGCTACGATAAATACACAATCAACTTATATACTCAAGAAACTGGTAGCCCACCGCCACCAAATCCCCACGCCCAAGCTTGGAAGCAATGGCGTGCAGATAAAATCACTGCTTTTATGATGCAGCTAAATCGAGCAGTGAAAGCGAGAAAACCCAATGCAATTTTCTCTGTATCTCCCAATTACTACGATTTTGCTTATAAATATCAACTCCAAGATTGGCTGAACTGGGTAAGGTTGGGTGTAGTTGATGAGTTAATTGTCCAGCTTTATCGTAACGATTTGGATAGTTTTAATAGTAAACTCACCAGCCCAGAAATTATAGAAACTCAACAATTAATTCCGACTGGTGTTGGTATTATGACAGGCTTGAGAAATCGCCCAGTTTCTATACAACAAATTCAATCTCAAGTACGGGCGGCACAACAACGGGGTTTAGGTGTAACCTTTTTCTATTATGAAAGTCTGTGGGATTATGGACAAGAACCAGTAGCCCAACGCCAAGCAGGTTTTCAAGAAATTTTCCCCAATCCGGTTGTGCGGGATACTTCTCAGGTGATTGCGCGTAAGCCTAGCTTTAATAGTATATCTGTTCCTTTATATACTAAAGGTTCCGTTGGGCAACGGGGACGCGGTTATTTTATGGAAGTATCTGTTGCTGGGGGTCAACCAAAACGGGTGTTAATCGATACAAATTCTGCTGGGTTGAGAGTTCCGCCGGCATTTCTCGGTAATGCGCCTATCAATAGAACAGGTCAAATTATCAAAGAAGTTCTCAGTGATGGCACTGTTTTAGAAGGTGAATTAGCTTACACTATTATGCAGATTGGTTTGATCCCTACAGATGAACCTATCCCTGTACAAATTGTTACCAGTCGTCAATGTCTGCCGCAAAAACCGAATTGTTCTGCAAAAAGCGGTGGAGCATTTTCTGGTATTATTGGCGTCAACTATGGCGAAGCTGTACTTCCCTATAATCCTTTGCGGAAACTCCCAGGAAATCTCAGTAGCGGATTGATTATTAGTGGTAATGGTGGCGGTAAAAATAACGGTAATTTAATTCTGGGTTTAACCGCTAATAATCGCGAAGGTTTTAGCATGGTTCCCTTAAGTCAACAACCTGGGATTAATGATATACCGGGTAATAGATGGAACTCGCAACTGAATGGAGTTTGTTTAACTATTGCCGGGACTGCTGTAAAAAATGCCTGCAATAGTATTATGGTTGCGGATACAGGAGTAATTAATGCTGCGACAGAATTACAATCTGCTGCTCTTATGGGTAAGCTGAAACCTGGAAGATTGCGTCCGGAAAATGCTGTGAAGGTGACAATTCCGGGAATTTTTGACTACAGTGTCAAACCAGGAAATCGCGACGGATTTAATGTCTGGAGCGTGAATATTAACCCTAAGGCGGAAAATCCTGTAGTTTTAAATCCGGGAATTGGATTTTTTGACAAATACGATGTATTGTTTGATCCGGTAAATGGACAACAGGGTTTTCGCAGTCGCAGGTAAAGGGACTTGCAGCTAAATGGATAACTTGTTGACGGTTGACGGTTGACGGTTGACTGTCAACAGCGCTGACGATGGATTGTGCAACTTACAGCAGTTTTCACCTATTTAAACCACATCTGTCGTAGGGGCACGGCATCGACAATCTTTTGGTATATACAATAATTTTACTGGTGCCGTGCCCCTACAGCGTGGTCTATTTACAGGAAGATGCTGTAAAAATATTCCAATCATAAACTTACCAAACCCCCAACTCGTAGGGGCGGGGTAACCCCGCATAGGTGTCAATTTAACGTGAAAGGCTTTGTTGCTCAAGATATTCGATCCCCCTAAATCCCCCTTAAAAAGGGGGACTTTGATTCTTTTCCCCCCTTTTTTAAGGGGGGTTAGGGGGGATCGAAAGTTTATGATGCAAAGAGAGAGAACCCCAAATACTTACGCTGTATCCATCTAAGCTTAAATTGACACTAATGGGGGTTACCCCGCCCCTACAATTTGGGATAATTTATTTTTTGGAGTTCCCTTATCCTGAGGCTCCGCCTCAATTTATCAGAAGACGAGGCGGAGCCTCGCAATACGCATTTCCAGCCGGAGGCTGGAAACGAGATATTACAATCAATGTTGTGTTGATTGCAATCAATGTTGTGTTGATTCGCGTCAATGTTGTGTTGATTGCAATCAATGTTATGTTGATTGTCGTCAATGTTGTGTTGATTGCAATCAATGTTGTGTTGATTCGTGTCAATGTTGTGTTGATTGCAATCAATGTTGTGTTGATTCGCGTCAATGTTGTGTTGATTGCAATCAATGTTGTGTTGATCGCAATCGATATCAAGGTGTCATGTCTCAGACAAGGGACTCCGCGCCGATTGCATCAAAGTGCGATCGCATTATTATACCAATTCTCTGTTGACAAACCAAAATAACGAAAAAGTTGATGATTATGTCAGAAATTGATATTCTGCACAGAGGATTAATTTCATATCAGTATCTTAAGCTTACTTAGCAATTGATTAATTTATGCGCTCTCGGCAAAGCATACCGGAAATGTTTGCAACTTTCCTGCAATTTGAGGCAGAACGCTTTAATGGTTGGGTATATGATGCCAAACTGCGGCGCAATATGCAAAATCTTTTATTAAAGATATCACATACAAACACATCAGAGAATTTTTGGGCGGTTTACTGGCACAAGGTTTGGCAAACTCAGCCAAATTCCTTGGCGCTGGGACATTTATCTGCTTATTTGCAAGAAACTTGTTATTGGGCTGTCAATAAAACTATTCCTCAATTTGCTAGTATACACAGCAATTTAGCTGACTGTTTTCAAATTGCGATCGCTCAAGTACCAAAAATCCTCAAAGGCTGCGATCCCGAACAAAAAGCTAGTCTCAAAAGTTATAGTCATGTCGCTTTTGCCAATATTATCCGCGATGCTTTGCGTCAACAGCAAGAAATTGATTACGCTAACGATTGGGCTTTATTGCTGAAACTCAGCCGCAAGCGACTTGTGGAAGCTTTGCAATCTGCTGGGCTAAGTGATGAGACAATCGGGCGTTACTTGTTGGCTTGGAAATGTTTTAGCGATGGTTATATTCTCAGTAAATCACCAAATGCCCGCAAGTTACAAAGACCTGATGACCAAACTTGGGAAATTATTGCTCAATTTTACAACCGCGATCGCTTAACTCAACTTAACCCCCCAGCCCCAGAATCTTCTCCGCAAAGTTTGGAGAAGTGGTTGATTTTGTGCGCCAAATATGCTAGAGCTTATTTATATCCGGCGATCTCTTCACTTAACGCACCGAAAGTCGGACAGGCAGAAAGTGAATTACAAGATGATTTACCAGATAATAGCGAGCATGATTCCTTATTAGAAAACCTCATCGCTGTTGAAGAAGCGGAAACCCAGAAAAATCAACAGCAAGAAATTCACAATTTGTTAACTAATACTTTGGTAAACTTGCCAGCGCGATCGCAGGAATTATTGCAACTATATTATCAGCAGGGATTAACCCAACAACAAATTGCTCAAACCCTGGAAATCCAACAATACCAGGTTTCGCGCCAATTAACCAAGGCGAGAGAATCTTTACTGTTAGCAATTACCAAATGGAGTCAACAAACAGTGCATATTTCTGTGACTTCCAACGTGGTTAAACATATTAGTGCTGTATTAGAGGAGTGGTTACAGCATTACTTCGCTAATGTGCTAAACCACGCCTCAAAGGAGTAATCGCGATGTCATCCTTCTGTGTTCCGCCGACTCAACTATGGTTAGAAGTTTCGCCAGAAATGCAAAACCAAGCTTGGCAGCAAAGTCAATCTTATCTTAGTGCTGATGGGCGTTGGAATGCCTTTCTCAATCAAGTTTGCGCGAGTAGCTTTTTACCTTGGTTACAAACCGAGTACGCCCCAGAAGCGACTATTGATAACCAAGTGGGTAATTGGGAATATGTCAATGGTGCGGCGATAAGTTTAGATACAAAGCGCCTGATTTTGATTCCCGATAAAAATTTAGAAACTAGCGACTTTCACGTACCCCAGGAATGGATAGATATTCCCCAATGGGCTGGAGATTATTATTTAGCAGTACAAGTCAATCCTGATGGAGAATGGCTGAGAATTTGGGGTTATACCACCCACGAACAATTGAAAACTCAAGGTAAATATGATGCGCAAACGCGGAGTTACTATTTAGATAGTCAGCAAATGGTGGAAGATTTGACTGTGTTGTGGGTAGTGCATCAACTCAATCCCCAAGAACAAACCCAAACAGCTATATTACCTTTACCAAATTTATCAGCTACTCAAACAGAAAACCTTTGGCAAAGGTTAAAAAGTCCCACCATTACCCAGCCGCGCCTAGAATTACCCTTTGAAATTTGGGGAGCATTATTAACAAGTCAAAAACCAGCGCCGCTCAATTTGCGTCACTGGTTGCAAAATATTGTCACTGAAAGTTGGCAGACAATTGAAACAATTCTCGGTACACAACCAGATTTCGCCTTTAGCTTTCGCCAAGTCAGCGACACCAACGAACAGCTAATTCAACGTATCAAGGTAATTGAATTACCCGATAATAATTTACCAGTCTTTTTGATGTTGAGTTTAGCCGCAGAAACAGACGGTAGAGTCAGCATCCGCATTCAATTATTCCCCAGCGATCGCAATTTTTATCTTCCTAGAAATATTAAACTGGCATTAATTGCGGCATCAGGAGAAGTTGTACAATCAGTACAAGCAAGAGAAGCAGATAACTCAATTCAACTTAAACGCTTTCGCTGTCCTGAAAACACACGCTTTACTATTCAAGTAAGTTTAGACGAGTTCGTTTTTACAGAAGAGTGTGTTGGATAGGAATTGGGCATTGGGCATTGGGCATTGGGCATTGGGCATTGGGCATTTGTCAGAGACGCGATGAATCGCGTCTGTACAATTGTCCCCCTGCTCCCTGCTCCCTGCCCCCTGCTCCCTGCCTCCTGCCCCCTGCCCCCTGCCCCCTGCTCCCTGCTCCCTGCCCCCTGCCC
>NZ_JACJQG010000017.1 GCF_014696435.1 Calothrix anomala FACHB-343
TAGTAGGTAAGGTCACCTGTAGATTACAGGTTAATAGGCTCTATGTGGAAGTGCAGTAATGCATGTAGCAGAGGAGTACTAACAGACCGAGGGCTTGACCTCACAAACTATTGACAATCGCGTTACTTGCAGTCTTCAGGGTTTTGAACAGGCAAGGGAGCAGGGAGCAGGGAGCAAGGGAGATTAAGATTCTTGTTTCCCTCTTCCCCCCGCCCCCTGCCCCCACCAATTTTTCCTGGTGTCTATTGCGCGGTGGAACCACTCTGACCCCATCCCGAACTCAGAGGTGAAACGCTGCTGCGGCGACGATAGTTTGAGGGTTGCCTCCTGCTACAATAGCTCGATGCCAGGTCTATTTTTCACAAAAAGCCGCTCCTTTGTTTATTGGAGCGGTTTTTTGCTATTTTAACGATCTGTATGAGCTTTCGCACATTATGGAAACTCCATGGAAACTCCTGGCTTTGAAACCCCGTCCTAGAAAGATGGCTTTACATGGAATATACCTAACTACCGAGCAAAAACCAATATTGCGTCGGACAATTAGTTGTGTGCGGCTAGTTTTTAATAAAGCCTTGGCAGCGACAGCCAAGGCTCAATAATTAGGCTGGCGTGATTAAATATAACTGGAAAGGGCTGTCATTTTTCATTGGTAAGGGGTTCAAGTCTATTGACGTTTTGTAATATAGTTTGGTTTATTTATACCCGCTTACTTAAGCCAATCAAAAAAGAACAATAAATATAAAAATGCAAACAGAGAAATATTTTGTGAATCTTGTAGTACTCACTTATTTATGATTAGGCGATCGCCAGAAAATCAATGCTATAAAATCTACTGTTTGCAATCTATCTAAAGTCATATCTTAAGGCAGAGATTGGTGAAACTAATTATGAATGGTAAGTTCAATCATTAATTAGATATATGAGACGAGAGAACCAATAGACAATCTCTGGATCGGAATAGGTTGTTAAGCGAGCAATTTCTCTGGCTAGCTGATATGCTTCTTCTCCCTTAGAATTATTTGCTAGCCCTACATGATTCAGTAAGGCTGCTTTCAAGTCACCATTATAAGTAGGTAAACTGTGACCTTTTGTAAACCTTATTTGGCGAAGAATAGGATTCCAGTCAATCTTGTTTGCAGTAAGATGGGAACTCATATTTTTTAAATTTTTTAGTTGATAATTTTAATGTATGCTCCATATTGGATAACAACAAATATTTTTTCTTTTGATATTGATAAATATAATTTATTAAAGTAATAAACGATAAAAAGCGTTGTCTTGACATCTAATCATGTCACTATGTGTATAAGAGGATGTAACAGTAATTGTTATTTTTAATAGCGTTATAAATTATTCGCCAGATTAGATATATCGCAATTTGAATTAAAAATTTTTGTGGAAGAGGTTACATAAAAGTTTTACAACCTACACAATGAGGAGGATTGTTAGATGAACATCTCGCAAGTTGTGCAAGAAGAATTTTCGCAGGTTCCGGTAATTGATATTAGTGCGTTAGTTTCTCGAAAAGGCGATCGCCTGAAAGTTGCATCTCAAATTGGACAAGCATGTCGCCAATCTGGATTTTTCTATATTGTCGGACATGGTGTGGATGAAGGCTTACAGCAAAGGCTAGAACAACTCAGTCGCCAGTTTTTTGCTCAAGATTTGGAAACTAAACTAGAAATTCGCATGGCTTTGGCTGGGAAAGCATGGCGAGGTTACTTTCCGGTTGGGGATGAATTGACATCTGGTAAACCGGATCTTAAAGAAGGTATCTATTTTGGTGCGGAACTAGCAGCAGATCACCCACTGGTGAAAGCACAAACACCTATGCATGGTTCTAACTTGTTCCCCAGCAATATTCCCTTATTCCGCGAGACGGTGCTGGAATATATGGAGGCGATGACGCAACTGGGACATAAGCTTATGGCTGGGATTGCTTTAAGTTTGGGATTGGAAGAATTTTATTTTGCTGAACGTTATACATCAGATCCATTAACGTTATTTCGGATTTTTAACTACCCGCCAGATTTATCACCGCTAGAAGGAGACAATAGGTGGGGTGTGGGAGAACATACAGACTACGGTGTTCTGACTATTCTTAAACAGGATGAATCAGGCGGATTGCAAGTGAAATCTAAATCTGGCTGGATTGCTGCGCCTCCTATTCCTGGTTCCTTTGTCTGCAATATTGGGGATATGCTCGATCGCATGACTGGCGGTTTATATCGTTCTACACCCCATCGAGTACAAAATTTGTCAAGACGCGATCGCCTTTCATTCCCTTTCTTTTTCGATCCTAATTTTGATGTAGAAGTTCAACCCATTCCTTTAAATGAAGTAGCGATCGCTGACGATTACCAAGAACGTTGGGATGGTGCTAGCGTTCATGAATTTCGCGGGACTTATGGGGATTATGTTTTAAGTAAGGTTTCTAAAGTTTTTCCCGAGTTGCAACGGACTGTGCTGTAGAAATTGACAAATTAATTCTCGCTACAAAAGCCAAAATCTTTGTCTAGCCAGGGTTGTAGTCAAAAACAAACGACTTCAGAATCATACCCGACTTTTTTTATCGGGTATGTTTGACTCGTATTTGTACTCGTGTTACTATCAGGCGACAGTTGACAGACAAACAGGGAAAGCTAGGTTATGACTCAGACAAAATCCGCACTCACCGAAGCCGCCACTATCTCTTTTCAAGCCTTGAAGTGTAAGGAATGTGGTGAGGAGTATGAACTGAAAGCTAACCATGTTTGTGAATTATGTTTTGGGCCTTTGGAAGTCAAGTATGACTACAATCTGCTACGCAATACTGTCACTAGAGAAAAAATTCAAGCTGGCCCTAATTCCATTTGGCGCTACCGTCCCTTTTTGCCTGTTGCAACTGATAATGTAATTGATGTGGGAACTGGGATGACTCCCTTAGTGCGTTCTCACCGTCTGGCGCGTCGTCTGGGTCTAAATAAGCTTTATATTAAAAACGATGCTGTGAATATGCCCACCCTCAGCTTCAAAGACCGGGTGGTGTCTGTCGCTTTAACAAGAGCTAGAGAATTAGGTTTTACGACAGTTTCTTGTGCTAGCACTGGTAACTTGGCTAATTCCACAGCCGCGATCGCAGCTCACGCTGGTTTAGATTGCTGTGTATTCATCCCCGCAGATTTGGAAGCTGGGAAAGTTATGGGTAGCCTGATTTACAGCCCCACATTAATGGCTGTAAAAGGTAACTACGATCAAGTCAATCGTCTCTGCTCGGAAGTAGCTAATACACATGGATGGGGTTTTGTCAATATTAACCTCCGCCCCTACTATTCAGAAGGTTCTAAGACATTAGGGTTTGAAGTAGCTGAACAATTAGGTTGGGAATTACCAGACCATATCGTTGCGCCCCTAGCATCTGGTTCCTTGTTTACAAAAATTTATAAGGGATTCAAAGAATTTGTTGAAGTTGGTTTAGTAGAAGATAAGAAAGTCCGGTTTAGTGGCGCGCAAGCTGAAGGTTGTTCGCCTATCGCCCAAGCATATAAAGAAGGACGGGACTTTATCAAGCCAGTTAAACCTAATACGATTGCGAAATCGATTGCGATCGGTAACCCAGCAGATGGTGTTTATGCTGTGGAAATAGCTAACAAAACCAACGGTAATATCGAATCTGTTAATGATGCAGAAATCATTGAAGGTATCAAGCTATTAGCAGAAACTGAAGGTATATTTACAGAAACTGCTGGCGGTACCACCGTTGCCGTGCTGAAAAAATTAGTAGAAGCTGGCAAAATAGATCCAGATGAAACTACTGTGGTATATATCACTGGCAATGGTTTGAAAACCCAAGAAGCTCTTCACGGCTATATTGGCGAACCTTTGACAATTGATGCCAAACTCGACAGCTTTGAAAACGCACTAGAGCGTTCGCGGACTCTCGATCGTTTGGAATGGCAGCAAGTACTCGTTTAAAGGATAAAGGTTAAATAGTTTAACTTCACCTTCCATCCTTGATATTTCATATCTCACACTTCATACTTCAACTATGTCTGTAACAGTTTTAGTTCCCACTGCTCTTCAAAAATTTACCGATAACCAAGCTGTCCTAGAATGCACTGGTAGTAACATCGCAGAATTATTTGATTCTCTAGAGACTGTTTGTCCTGGAATTAAATCCCGCTTGTGTGATGAAACAGGCGCACCACGGCGATTTTTGAATTTATATGTCAATAGCGAAGATATTCGCTTTTTGGATGGGACAGCTACAACTCTCAAAGATGGCGATGAAGTTAGTATTGTCCCTGCTGTGGCAGGTGGTTGATAGCGAGAAGTTGTATATTTGTTAAATATATATACAAGCGTGCCCTAACAGCACGCTTGTATTGTTTCATACCATGTGGTTAAGCTTTTTAGGGGTCACTATGGACTGAAACTGCGATCGCCGATCAACTGGCGAGAATTTTTTGCAGTTTTTGTTTAATTTCTATATGTCTTTGTACGCCTTCAAAAGCATAGCGATTATAACCATTGCGCTGAATGATTTCTTCTAAATAGCGAACTCGTGCTTCAGAAGTGGGATGAGTACGCAGGTAAGCTGGAGTACTTTGTCCTTTTTCTTGTTGTTTGAAAGTCACAAATAAGTTGCGTAAACCATCAGCCGCATAACCAGCAGCAGCTAATACACGAGTGCCAATAATATCAGATTGAGTCTCGTTTTGACGGCTATAATCTAGACTTGCTAAAGTAGAAATCAGATTGCCAAAAGGTATGATTTGCCCTACATTAGCAAGTAAATTGGCATTGGTAATTCGCTGAAATCCATGAGATAAAACTGCATGACCAATTTCATGTCCTAATAATCCTGCTAATTCTGCTTCTGAGTTAGCAGCCATAATTGCTCCGGTGTTGATAAATACTTTGCCACCAGGGAGAGCAAAAGCATTAAGAGAATTGTCTTTAACTACGTTAAATTCATATTTAAAATCAGCCCGCCCCATCAAATTAGCAATATCATTACCAATACGGCTGACATATTCTAAAATACTTGGGTCATCTATCAGAGGTAATTGCTGTTTATAAGCAGCAGCAACTTGTGCCCCCATAGCAGATTCACCTTGAAGCATCAAAGGAGCAAGTCGTACAGCTTGGTTAGCTCCATCACCTGTGAGAATCCCAACAACTGCACCCACAACTCCTTGGAAGATAATTTGTTCGTTGAGCTTGCTACGAAAGCGATTAAAGTTCTTATCTGCAATGCTAGCAAACTCCGTCGCTTCTGGATGTTGAGGATAAACAATCGCAAATTGACGAGCAATAATAGAAGCTTCCAACCATTGATCGTTTTCTTCCTGAGCTTTGATTAAAGCTTTATTTAACTCTACAGAATCAGGGAAGGTTGCCACTCCCCTCTCTAGAATGGGAATTACATCTTTTTGATCGCCGTACTTCTTAGAAGCTTCAGCATACAGTGCATACGCAGGGACAAATTCCGGCTGTTTTTCTAACAGCATTTTGAGCGGTACAAAAATTTTACTCGTTAGTCCCTGTTGCATTCCCTCGGTGGCATTACGCCAGTATACCCGACCTGCTCCTGAAAGTTGTTCAGGATCAGTAATGGCTTTAGGAATGCTATTAGCTGTGGCTGTTTCTTTAGCAAATGGAGGTTTGGCTTGGCGATAGAGTTTTTCCGCACCTGCGGTATTTCCTGCAAGGTAAAGTTCATCTGCTTTGGTTAAAGTTTGCAATCGGTTAGCTATATTAGAATTTTGTGCAGAAGAAATTATGGGTACTAGTAAGTTTAGACAGAGAAATAAAACTGCACCAACCACCACCCATAAAAATTTGTGGAATTTTTTCATTGATAGCACCTTGATAGTTTATTAGTTTGAAAATGGGCATGGGGCATGGGGCATGGGGCATGGGAAAGAGAGATTTTCATGTTTGGTTGTGGGTTTTTCCCATGCGGGGCTAGCTTGAAAAGAGTGTTGACTGTTGACTGTTGACTGGGAAGAGATATTTTTATGTTTTTGACAAATAGTTGTAACCCTATTGAAAATTACAATCCGGGAATTTTGGGAACTTGACGCAGAATCCCCGGAATGGGATTTTTAAAACCTGGAATAACAGATTCAACCACATTCAAAATATTGGAAACTTGTGCCGCACGATAAGCAAATTCACTGTATCCTGTAAAGCCGACATCAAAGATACAACCATCTAATAAACTTGCATCAACTCTCGCATTAAGACATTGCGATCTCGCATCCTCAAGTTGTGCAGGAGATAGCATATCTAGTGTCAGGTAGGCATCAGGAAAAGCTTTATCTGTAAAAGTTGCTGTGGATTGAGCTTGTCCATAGTCAAATAGAGATTCTTCCTGACTGACTCGCCAACTATTACCGAAATCTTTATTTAATTTATCAAGGTAGATTTTCTCCAGTTCACCTAATGGAATCCGAATTGGTGATACACGCTCAATTAATTGGCGAACATCTCCATAAGTTGATTTAGAAGGGAGAATATCTCCACTACGGAACCGTAAATCATCATTAACATTACCGTTAACATTTCCCAGCAAACCCACCATTTGATTGGCTTGAGATTCTAGAACAAAAGGAAAGACATCCATGTATTTAAACTGTCCACGGCTATAAATTGTGATGGCAACTTTCTCACCTGTAGACCACTCAACTACATAGTTGCTATCATTTTGTTTATGAATTACCCCACCTCCTGGTAGAGATAAGGAATCACCTTCTACAACAGTAGGTTTTCCATTAATTCGTAGGGGGGTATCAGTATTGGAATCTGGGAAATCTTTTGAGTAAAAAGCTACACGATTCTTGCCAACTTTCATCGCCACTGCACTGTTGAGAGAAAGGGATTTGTTCACCGCAGATTGACGGGTTTGGACTTCAAAAATACCATCAGTTGATTTTGCGAGGATGAATTCTCCGACTGTTTGAAAACTGTATCTGTGTCCGTCGAAGGTTATGAGGTGAGGATCGCCGTAACTTGTACCTTTGACTGGCTTTCCTGTTCTATCTTGGGGTTTTTCTTCCGGTTCTTTAGAGTAGATTGCGATCGCTGATGGAATACCAATCCTGATTTTAAAGCGATCGCCTTTAAGGAGGATATCTTGACCCCAGGTCAGAAGTAAACTTCCAGCTCCATCTAACTGAGCAATTGATGTCGCCCCAAAACTTGTTAATGTATCTCTAGCTTGCTTCAGAGTTGCTGAATTACTAGAGAAAAACAAGACTGTACTACCTTGAGCATTACCATTTCGGATTCCGACGAAAGTTCGCCCTCCTGGAATAGGTTTTTCATCTGGAGGTTTTGGAGCATAAGGAGCATAAAGACCAATAAAATTTGGACATTTGCTAGTATCTTTAAAAGCTTGAGCAACATCATCTCGAATAGAGGCTGTTGTTGAGTCAAAACAGAATGCTCGGTGAGCAAAATTAGAGTCGATTTTCTGAGGGTTATATTCCTGAATTATTTTTCCCTCAGTTCTTAGTCCCAGAGGGATGATGCGTTCGCCATCGACTAATATATTTCCGATGGTAACGTCTGATTTTCCATCAATAGTACTAAAAAATGTCCCATTTACCATCGCTCTCAACTTTAAGCCTTGTCTGTTAAGGTTCTCAATTTCATTATGTTCATTGAGAAAATAATCAGGGTTTTTAGCTTTAATGGTATTATTTTTGGTTATTGGCCCAGTCAAGTTAAAAAGTTTAGCTTTACTCAGATCTACTGTGGTTATATATGATGATTCTTGAGAGTAGAGACATACGCCATTGGCAGATTGGTAGAGACTAAAGCCATTAACTTTATCTTGACAAGGAGAATCTGATTTAGAAGCCTGAGTTTGAATTGGTGATTTGAGGGAATCTTGGCTTGAGTCTTGCGGTAAAACTGCCGGAGAATTATTCTTAGGTACATTACTAGGCTGGGGGTTCTGCTGCCGAACACGAGGAATTTGTGCGAGTTCTGAAGGCACAGCTAGTTGAGAGTTATAAAACTGAATCTCACTACCTACTCTATTATCGACAACTTGCATGATAGAGTTAGTACTTGAATATGTGTCAGCAGCATTTGCTTTGCCAGTATCATGCAAAAAAGTGTTGGAAATTGGTGAGTTTAAGGTAATAATTCCACATATAAATATTAGAATATTATTTATAAAAAATTTTTCATTTATAGCAATTGCAAAGCTAATAAATCCAATGATTAATGGACGAATATACTTGATCATTACTGCTTAAAACTATAAAACATATTTAATAAAGATACAATAAATAACTTATTTTATAGTCAGGCGATATGATATTGACTTTAAAATTCAGTGCTAGTTTTGGGATTAATTGGGAAAATATTCTTGAAAGTACCAGAAAACTTGATTAGAATTTAAACATTGTTCTATTTCTTTACTGTTTTCCCAACTGCTAGTAATTTGTTTACTTCCAAGGGCGATGAGTGGGCCATAATGAAGTTCATTTGATGTCAACTGAATTAAATAAAATGGCTCTTTTGACCAACCTTTTTTTTCAACCGACTCAAGTTTATATAAACTGAGGTATCGGGGGTCACGAACAACAGAAGCAACTGTTCTACCAAGGCGGCCAATTTCTTCATAACAAATGCGATTTCCTTGGATGGCGATTCGAGTACTACTGCTAGATCCTAGAGAATAAAAACCTGATTTTAATTCTTGTGAAGAAGCCGGATCAAAAAGACGACATACAAGTAAGTTAGCTTCTTTTAATGGGTTAGCTTCGCTATGTCTGATAACTTTATTAAGCTTTTCTACCCTGATTAATTTACCGTTTTTAAAGTAACGGTTTTGCAAAATTTTGACAGAGTTTATATCGTTACAGTTGACATTAACTTCACTTTCTAAGAATTTTCTTTTTTCTACACGGTTTTCCGATTGTACAAATTCTGCTACGAATTCTGCTGCTACAAAGCTTTTAACGTATTTATAGTTACTAGGCGAAATTTGCTTAACTTTTGCTAAATCAACATAAGAAATTGCAGGTTTTAAATTTAATTGGCTCTGGCTAATAAAATCTGCGCTCACATAGGGACTAGCCTTAGCTACATTTATATAACTGGAAAATGTAATAGTAAAACTGGCAAGTAAGCAGGATGATAAATTTTTTATTCTTATCATTATTTTCATAATTGAATCATTATTATTGTATTTTATTCAACCGAAAATAAATTTCTCAGTTATGGAAGTATCAGCAGTAAAATCCTTAGAGTATTAGTATCTGAACTTAATATGATTACCCTTTCTTTTAACTACAGAATGTCTCTCCCCATTTAAGCGGTCTTCCTAACGCTGGAGCATCGACATTCTCAAATTCTTTAACTGTGCCATCACCCATTAATCCAAAGGTAATTCCGCAACCTGGTGCTAACGTACTACCAAAAGAAACTGCACCTATTGAGTTACATTGGCTGATTATATTTTGGCTGATACTTTTCAGAAATTTAGGGGAGTTTCCAAGCTGTTTTATACCAGTTTCCACCATACGACCATTACGCACTGTACCAGTGAGATGAAATATATATTCGATAGGTCGCTCTGCTGCTGAATCGGAATAATTTTCGGAATTTTTTTTCTGATAAATATCTTGAATTAAGACATTAGGCACTTTCTGTAAACTAGTTTTTGCATTAGCGATCGCACCTTTACAAGCTGCTGTTAAATCCTGTGCTTTAACATCTGTTGGCAATATCAAAATATTGACAAAACTAAATACAACAACTGTCATTATTTTTTGAATTACAATGTTAGACATAATTTTGTATTACAAAAATCTTCTTAAACTGCACCCAGTGAAAAATTAAACAGCATAAATATTGAGTTGAATGGTGACAAAACACTTAGACAACTACAGTTAAGCTAGATAAAATTGTGCTGAAAAGAATTTGTATTTAAGTAGTATTACAGGATTTAACCGTAGATCTACTGAACT
The DNA here is from genome assembly GCF_014696435.1 of Calothrix anomala FACHB-343. Lineage (GTDB taxonomy): Bacteria > Cyanobacteriota > Cyanobacteriia > Cyanobacteriales > Nostocaceae > Aulosira > Aulosira anomala_A. The sequence goes on from NZ_JACJQG010000017.1 coordinate 9,972, forward strand.
TAAAATAATTTAATTTCTTCTTATGGTTGAAAAATAGCTTAAAAAAGCCTAAATAGAGCCTATGGCATTTTTAGCAGGCGATCGCTTATTCGATTCATCGACAGCAAAGGGAAACTCCACGCGCCTTGGTGAGTGTTCGAGATCGTTCCCAACCCCATCGCCTCTGCAAGCTGTGCATCTAGTATGGGGTTGTAGACCCAGTTTTTCGATAACTTGAGCATAGATATATAAAAATTTGTATGCTGAGGTTAATAGGTCTTAATAGTTCTTTTTTTTAAACTGGTGCAAGAAGATTTTAGGTTAATTGTTGATTTAGTCTCCGTTCTCGCCGTTGCTGCTGGTGGCGGACTGTTGGCGGCGCTGTTACGACAGCCTGTGTTGTTAGGGTATCTCATCGGCGGTATGGTCGTGGGGCCTGCAGGGCTGGGATTGATTAAAGAAGTGATTCAAGTAGAGACTCTGGCTCAGTTTGGGGTCGCTTTCTTGTTATTTGCTTTGGGCGTAGAATTTTCTTTTGCCGAACTGAAGAAAGTAAAAGCGATCGCACTAGGTGGTGGTGGGCTACAAATTGCGCTGACAATTTTAATCACAGTCGCGATTTGTGGCGTCACTGGTGCTTGGGGCGCTTTACCTGCTAAGGGCGTGTTTTTGGGGTCAATTCTGTCTTTATCTTCCACCGCCGTTGTCCTTAAATGCTTGATGGAAAGCAATGAAACGGAAACCCCTCACGGACAGGTAATGCTAGGTATTTTGGTAGTCCAAGACTTAGCATTAGGATTAATGCTAGCAGTCTTACCCGCCCTCCATGAGCCTGGTGAAGCTATTGGGATTGCGGTAGTGACAGCCTTAGTGAGAATTGGCTTATTTGCGGCTGGTGCAGTGGTAGCAGGAATTTGGTTAATTCCGCCGTTATTGCGACTCCTCGCCCGGACGGAAAGCAAAGAGCTATTTTTATTAGGTGTAGTTGCATTGTGCTTGGGAATTGCACTGTTGACAGAATATTTAGGCTTATCCATTGAAATGGGGGCGTTTGTCGCCGGTTTAATGATTTCTGAGGTGGAATACGCCGACCAAACTTTAACTTATGTAGAACCACTCCGAGATATCTTCGCCAGTTTATTTTTCGCCGCTATTGGCATGTTAATTGACCCAGTGTTTTTGTGGAAAAACCTGGAATTAATTTTAGGTTTAGTGGCAATAGTTTTCATCGGTAAATTTTTAATCGTCACACCGTTGGTGAAACTATTCCGCTATCCCTTAAAAACAGCTTTAATTGCGGGGCTGGGACTAGCGCAAATTGGGGAATTTTCCTTTGTATTGGCGAGTGAAGGGCAAGCACTGGGCTTAGTTTCTCGTTCAGTATATCTACTGATTTTAGGAACTACAGCTGTAACACTTGTTTTGACACCATTTGTGTTACGGTTAGTGCCATTTTTATTTACTTTGGCAGAATCGATGCCTTGGCTGAAACCTTATTTAGAGGAAGTACAGCCGCGAGATGTGGCTGAAGATTTGCCCTTAAAAGACCATGTGGTAGTTTGTGGTTATGGGCGAGTAGGTAAAAATTTAGTCAAGTTATTGCAGCAGCACCAGTTACCTGTAGTAGTCATCGATCAATCGGAAAGTCGGATTCAGCAATTACGGGATGCTGGCGTGGCTTATGTATATGGTAATTGCGTGAGTTTACATGTTCTAGAAACGGCTGGGGTGAACCATGCGAAAGGAATGGCGATCGCACTTCCCGATCCAATTAGTACCCGGCTTTGTCTGAAACGCGCCTTGGAATTGTGTCCAGAACTCGATTTAGTGGTGCGTGCTACCCAAGATAAAAATATTGAAGTGCTTTATCAACTGGGAGCTAGAGAAGTTGTACAACCAGAGTTTGAAGCCAGTATAGAAATGGCAACCTATTTATTAACAGGTTTAGGTTTACCAGCCAATGTGGTGCAACGGGAAATGCAGCAAATTCGCAAGGATCATTATTTAGACTTGCGCCCAGAACAGACTGCATTGGAAGTTTCCCGCGATTTACAGCAAGCCACCCGCGATTTAAATCGGCGCTGGTATCCCCTACCTTCTGGTTCCCCCCTGATTGGCATGAGCTTAGAAGAAGCGGATATGCGTTACTTAATTGGGGTAAGCTTAATGGCAATCCGCCGCGCTAATGGGGAAGAGATAGATTATCCCAGTAACGACACCAGATTAGAAGAAGGCGATCGCTTGTTGGTAGTGGGAGCCGATGAAGAACTAGCAGCTTTAGCAGAATTTGCTATTGGCAGAACGGCTGTACCCGGAGAAGATAGCGCTTGTCAGTGGATGACAATTAATGCCGCAACTCCAGTTTTAGGCAAAACTCTTGAAGATTTAGATATTAGCGATAAATATGGCGTAAAAATCGCAGCGATTCGGCGCGATGGTAAGTTTATCCGCACTCCCGATAGCCACATGGACTTGAAAGATGGCGATCAAGTATTGTTATGTGGCGGTTTGGCGAATTTGAATCAACTACAACCGTTGTTTACTGCACCCGACGCCGTACCCTTAACTTTGCCCGTAGTCAAAAGCGATCGCATAGAAGCCTGAAAAGCATTTATGCCTGTAAATTAGCTGGTGGGCATTGCCCACCCTACAGGTATAGAGATTTTTTATATGCACAAATTAGTTCATTTTGTGCTTAATTGGTAATTCAATTTGGCAATTTTATCAAGCGTCAAACTCAGTAAATTTTAGTAAAAAAATGATGTTGATAGATAAATTTTGACGCAATATATGCTGATGGTAATTCTTAATACAAAATCTCGAATAACAATAGGATAATTTTATCGATTATCCAACCGAGAAAATTTGGTATTTTACCAAGTTTCTCCAACATTTTTATTACAATTTGTTACATTAATAAAGGTAAATCAATCCCACTTGTCTCCGGAAAAGTATGGGCTGAATTTTACCTGCAAAAATGAGGCTGAAAAATCCTCATACTACTGACTCAGAGGAGGATTTTTGATTTGTGAACCAAAGCGCGCAAGGGCAGAAAATTAACAAATGACTTTTGCGAATCGGCAATTGCTACAACGGGGGTAAGGGACATCCAATTTTTTAAATACCCAATCAATTTGTAGTGCGAGCGTCTCCCTCGCTGGTGTTCAAAAGCGAGCAAGATGCTCGCACTACGGAATTTGGGTAATTTATTTTTTGTAAGTCCCTAACCCCTGCAACGCAATGCCTCAACTTTGCGCCGTTTGATTGTGAAAATACAACTTATTTTAACTATGGTTCTGTAAGCAACATTACCGTGGGAAAATCAGAGAATATTCAGAAGTAGAGATTAGAGAGGAAAACCCTATAATATGCATCTGAGCGAAATCACCCATCCCAATCAGTTGCACGGTTTATCGATTCGGCAGCTGCAACAAATCGCCCGTCAAATCCGCGATAAGCACCTACAAACGGTAGCAGCAACTGGGGGACACCTGGGGCCAGGTTTGGGTGTTGTAGAGTTAACCTTAGGGCTTTACCAAACACTGGACTTAGATCGGGATAAAGTTATTTGGGATGTAGGACACCAAGCTTATCCCCATAAACTAATTACAGGACGCTACAGCAACTTCCACACCCTTAGACAAAAAGATGGTGTTGCTGGTTATCTTAAACGCTGTGAAAGCAAGTTCGATCACTTTGGCGCGGGACATGCTTCTACGAGTATTTCCGCCGCTTTGGGTATGGCTTTAGCCCGCGATTTAAAGGGGGAAAAATTTAAAGCCGTAGCTGTGATTGGTGATGGTGCTTTAACTGGCGGGATGGCGTTAGAAGCAATCAACCATGCCGGACATTTACCCAAAACTAACCTACTAGTCGTCCTCAACGACAACGAAATGTCCATTTCGCCCAACGTAGGCGCAATTCCTCGCTATCTCAACAAAATGCGCCTCAGCGCACCCGTGCAGTTTATTAAAGATAATTTTGAGGAACAATTCAAGCACATTCCTTTTGTCGGTGAATCTTTGTCTCCCGAACTGGGACGGATCAAAGAAGGGATGAAACGTTTGGCTGTTCCTAAAGTGGGTGCAGTATTTGAAGAACTAGGCTTTACCTATATCGGGCCAGTAGATGGGCATAATATAGAAGAATTAATTGCTACCTTCCAACAAGCACATCAAATCCCCGGGCCAGTTTTGGTACATGTGTCTACTGTTAAAGGTAAAGGCTATGAACTAGCAGAACAAGACCAAGTAGGCTACCACGCCCAAAATCCTTTTAATCTGACAACTGGTAAAGCTATTCCTTCGAGTAAGCCCAAACCCCCAGCTTACGCCAAAGTTTTTGCCCACACCTTGGTTAAACTCGCTGAACAAAACCCGAAAATTATCGGGATTACAGCAGCGATGGCGACAGGTACAGGTTTAGATAAACTCCAAGCCAAATTACCCAATCAATATATTGATGTGGGAATTGCCGAACAACACGCCGTTACCTTAGCGGCTGGTTTAGCAAGTGAGGGAATGCGCCCTGTAGCGGCGATTTACTCGACCTTCCTACAACGGGCTTACGATCAGATTATCCATGATGTCTGCATTCAAAACCTGCCAGTGTTCTTCTGTTTAGACAGGGCGGGAATTGTTGGCGCTGATGGCCCCACCCATCAAGGGATGTATGATATCGCTTATCTGCGTTGCATTCCTAACATGGTGTTAATGGCACCCAAAGACGAAGCCGAACTGCAACGGATGATCGTTACTGGAGTTAACTATACCAAAGGCGCGATCGCTATGCGTTTCCCCCGTGGTAACGGTCATGGCGTACCCTTGATGGAAGAAGGCTGGGAACCTTTGGAAATCGGTAAAGGGGAAATTCTCCGCACTGGTGATGATGTATTACTGGTCAGCTATGGCACAATGGTTTACCCCAGTATGCAAGCCGCAGAAATTCTCAGCGAACATGGTATTGAAGCGACCGTAGTTAATGCCCGGTTCGCTAAACCCTTAGATACTGAGTTAATTGTACCTCTAGCTCAGAAAATCGGCCGCGTTGTCACCTTAGAAGAAGGCTGCGTCATGGGCGGCTTTGGTTCGGCGGTAGCAGAAGCCTTACTCGATGCTGATGTTGTCGTTCCCGTGAAGCGCATCGGTATTCCAGACATCTTAGTAGATCATGCGACACCAGATGAATCTAAGGCGGAATTAGGTTTAACTAGTCGTCAAATCGCCGAAAGAGTTTTGCAAGCTTATTTTCAGCTTCAACCATCGGCTGTTGGTTAGTTAATTCTTCAACACCAATTAAAAATACACCTAACAGCGCTGCTGTGGGGTGTATTTTTTTACTTGCTATGAAAATAGCAGAGATTAACTACACTGTTTAGCATCAGCCGGATTAACAAAATCATGTAAATCCGCATCCCAAATACTGATGTAAATAAAATCACAGTTTTGGCGGACAATCTGACCCTTAACACCGCCTTTAGAAAACTGGAAATTATCAGATTGACGCTGCTGTATTTGTCTTAAACCCTGTCTAATTTCTTCATTAGCTTTACCGCCTAACATGCCATCTAAAGTATTTTCCATCACTTGGGGGTCTACTGATTGGGCAAAAGCTGCTTCAGTTTGGCGTAATGCACCAGTATTGCGATCAAATAAGTAGCCAACATCAATTTGATTAGGTACTATTTTATAAGTAACAGCCCGCGTATTTCGCCAAAGTCCTCTTAAGTCTCTAGCCGGTTTACCCAGGGTAGCTTCTACGCTGCTTCTAGATGTCCCTGTAGGAAATGCGGGAACTCGTTGTCTGACGTTATTAGTAACTGATTTCGGCTGCTGAGTATTATTTTCTGGTGTGGAACGGACTTCTGGTGTTGGTACTACAGGCGGCTGATTTTGAGTATTTGGCTGTGGTGCTACTGTCGCCACTGGTTCTGGAGTATCAGCTATAACAGGTGCTTGCTGCTGTGGCAATGTAGATGTAACTGGGGGCTTGGTTTCTACATTGGGGTTAACGTTAGGTTCAAAGGTAGAAGTTGGTGCGGGAATTTCTGCTACAGGTGATGGTGATGCAGTTGGTGAAGGCTGAGTATTAATAGGACTAGCGGTTGGTTGAGTATTAATAGCTGAAGGTTCAGGGGAAGGAGTAGTATTAGTGACAACTGGCGTGTCTGCTACTGGTTGGCGGGTAAGGTTAGAAAATAATACCCCAATTAACAAACCACCGACTGCTAAACCACCAAAAACCACCGCAGGCTTTTGCCAAACTGGTGTCGGAATTACTTGGCGTTGTTGCGGAGGATATTGTGGAGAATATAAAGGCTGAGTTTGGTTAGTTGATAAACTCTGTGTCCGCGCTGAGGTAGCTTGAGGCGGGATGATATAACTGGCAGATTCCAAATCATAAAGCATTTTACTAGCTGTGGTGTAGCGATCGCTAGCATGGGGTTTAATCGCCTGATTCAGTACCTTTACCAAACCAGGAGAAACATTTGGGGCATAATTCTGCCAGAGAATTTCGCCATTTTGCTGGTTAGTTTCTAATTCTTGGGGTGATTTACCTGTAAGTAGATATATTGCTGTTAAACCTAAGCTATAAATATCAGTACCATAGACTGGGCGACCTAAAGCTTGTTCGCTGGGCATATACTCTGGCGTCCCAATTACCAGCGATTGCGCAGGTAATCCCGGAGAACTCACCACTGAACGAATAGTTTCCTTAACAGCACCAAAATCAATCAACACTGGCTTGCTATCAGGCGAGCGAATAATAATATTATCGGGCTTGATATCTCGGTGAATAATACCTTTACTGTGAATATATTCTAAGACAGACAACAGACTTAAGAGAATTTCGCGGACAGATGTTTCGTTTAACTTTCCTTGAGTCTGGATAACATTTCTTAAAGTTTGACCTTGAATCCATTCTTGAACCAAGTAAAATTGCCCATGTTCCGAAAAATAGGCATAGAGTTCTGGTACTTGGTCGCTACTTTTACCCAAATATTCTAAAGTAGCCGCTTCTCTTTCAAAGCGCTGTTGAATTAATTGGTAGGTTTGCGGGTCATTACTGATGGGTTTGAGTTGTTTAATCACACAGCGACGGCGAGAAGGCATGTGAGTATCCTCTGCCAGAAAGGTTTCGCCAAAACCTCCAGCGCCGAGTACCTGAATAACTTGATACCGATTGTTGAGAAGGGTTATTGTCATGCTCTAAGAAAGCGTGGACGCCTAGTAGCCTGTCGTAAGACACAGCCCTTTCCAATGTATACCAAATGCGGGGCATAGGGCATTGGGCAGAAGAAGTCAAAAGTCAAAAGTCAAAAGTCAAAAATATTTCTGAATGCGTGAATTTTGAATTGATTTTGTCCTCCTTGTCTCCCTTGTCCCCCCTTCCCTTCTGCCTCCTGCCTCCTGCCTTCTGCCTTAAGACAAAGAATACCCCGTCGCCTTCTGAACGAATTGCAAAACTTTTTGATAAGACTCAGGATTACTCACGGGATTGATAATGATGGGAATTGTGCCATCTGGTAACCAAAATGTAATCCTGCCATTAGCCTCTTGGCAAAAAGAACTGATGCAATTGAGGTTAATTACATATTCATTGTTTTCATAAAAAATTTTTACCCAATGGGGATGTTCGACTTCTAAGTCTGTCACATGTTCTATGTATCTCAAAATTTTCTGATAGTCTTGGGGATTAGTTTGTGGGTTAATCACTATAGGAATAGCAGAATCTGGTAACCAAAAGGTAACTCTGCCATTTTGTTCATAACAAAAGGCGTTTATACGGTCAAAATTGACCACATATTTTTTCCTTTCGTAAAGGATTTTCACCCAGTACGCCACAACATCTCCTCAGCTACCCGTGATGTCACTCTTAAAAAAATTCACAATTCTCATCGTAAACAAGCTACTGCTAATTGTGAATTTTAGTTTATTGTTGTCAGCTTACACTAGTACAGCACGTAGGGAATAAAGATGCCATACCTATCGGTGCAGTATCAGCCAATTTTATAAGTCAGAGTAACAGTCATGGGTTTGCAGGATAGACGAGAACCCCAAACGATCAGTTTTTGGTAATTTCTAGTTCAGTCAGGCTAGATTAGTGCTGTTGTACCAATGGGGGAATAGAATGAGCGATCGCAGCTTTAATAAATCCTTGGAATAATGGATGAGGATTGCTAGGGCGGGATTGAAATTCTGGGTGGAATTGACAAGCTAAAAAGAATGGGTGCTTGGGTAATTCGACTATTTCCACTAAGCGCCCGTCGGGGGAAGTACCGCTAATTACATAACCTGACTCTAGTAACAGGCTGCGGTAATGATTGTTAAATTCATAGCGATGGCGATGACGTTCATAAATCACATCTTCTTGATAGAGTTTGAACGCTAAGGTATTGGGAAGTACGTGACAAGGATATACTCCTAAGCGCATTGTGCCGCCTAAATCGACCACATTATGCTGATCTGGTAATAAGTTAATGACTGGGGCGCTGGTATAGGGGTTAAATTCGGCGCTATTGGCATCTTTTAAGCCTTCAACGTTCCTCGCCCATTCAATGACAGAACATTGCATTCCCAAGCATAAACCTAAGAAGGGAATTTGGCGATCGCGGGCATATTTAATGGCGGCAATTTTCCCATCGACACCCCGAACACCAAAACCGCCGGGTACAAGAACACCATCAACGCCTTCTAGTTGGCTTTCTGCTGGTGCATTTTCTAAATCTTCCGAGTTTACCCAGCGCAGACGCAACCTGCCATGAGTGGAAATAGCGGCATGTTGTAAGGCTTCGACTACGGAAATATAAGCATCGCCCAAGCGCACGTATTTACCGACAATGGCAATTTCAATGTCGTGTTTGGGGCTGTGTAAATGCTGGACGAGATTTTGCCACTGTACTAAGTCTGGGTGGCGTTGTTCCATTTGCAGCAAATCTAAGACTTGCTCGGCCATACCTTCCCTTTCTAGCATTAAGGGGACTTCATAGATACTCTTAGCATCTTGGGAAGTAATCACGCATTCTTCAGCCACATCGCAAAATTCGGATAATTTGCGTTTTAAGCCGACAGGTAAAGGGCGATCGCAACGGCAGACTAAAATATCTGGTTGAATGCCAATGGATCTGAGTTCCTTCACCGAATGCTGTGTGGGCTTAGTTTTCATTTCCCCAGCTGAGGCAATCCAAGGTAACAAAGTAACATGCATGTACAGCACGTTCTGTCGCCCTACTTCCTTGCGAAACTGGCGAATTGCTTCTAAAAACGGCAGGGATTCTATATCGCCTACCGTACCGCCAATTTCTGTAATTACCACATCAGGATTTGTATTCTTCGCGACTTTTAATATGCGGTCTTTAATTTCATTAGTAATGTGGGGAATGACTTGCACAGTCCCGCCATTGTAATCACCGCGTCGTTCTCTGTTGATTACAGCTTGGTAAATTGAGCCAGTAGTAACGCTGTTGAGGCGTGACATTGAAGTATCGGTGAAGCGTTCATAATGCCCCAAATCCAAATCTGTTTCTGCGCCGTCTTGGGTAACAAAAACCTCCCCATGTTGAAAGGGACTCATGGTACCAGGATCGACGTTCAGATAAGGGTCAAGTTTGAGAATCGACACAGAATAATTGCGCGATTTGAGCAATCGCCCCAGACTTGCTGCTACAATTCCCTTGCCGATACTGGAAACTACGCCCCCAGTTACAAAAATAAACTTAGTCATACTAATTTGAATTTCCGGCCACTTCTAAAAATACATCCGTCATCTGAAGTATGAAGTATGAAGTATGAAGTGTGAAGTGTAAAGTATGAAATTTCCACCAACATGCTTTAACCTTCATCCTTAGGTCTTCAGCCTTCATCCTTTTGTGGTCATTGTGCCACAGTAACTATTGTGAAATCTTCCGCGATCTTGCTGTGAAAAAACTCTTAGGACTAGTATTATTAAGCCTTGTTGTCACCTCCCCCATAACATTGGCAGATTCATCTTTTGTAGTTGTCTTTCCCCAAACAAACCACCAAACAACTGCGGAAAAAATCTTTTTTCTTGGTACTGCACCAGCAAATGGCCAAGTGTTATTTAATGGTAAGCCAGTTACTCGGAGCAAAGCTGGTCATTTTGCCCCAAGCTTTCCCTTGCAGGTGGGAGATAATTTGTTTACTGTCCGCCACCAAAATCGAGAACTTCAGATTAAGGTGACTAGACTTACCACTCAGCCTCAGCTACCACAGGGTTTAGCCTTTGCCAAAGATTCGTTAACGCCAGTAGCCGACATCGCCAGACTACCGGGGGAATTAATTTGTTTTAGCGCTATTGCACCGCCTAACGCCAGCGTATCTGTCACTCTAGCCAATCAAACTGTTGTTCTTGCACCCCAACCCATCAAGGCACAACTACCAAATAATTTGGCAGCCTTAACGGGGAAAAATCAACCTGCTAACCAGTCTATCGCAGGAAGGTATGAGGGTTGCACTGTAGCCCAACAGCTTGATTACCCAATTTCCAGCCGCACGACAGTTGACGGTAATAATAATATTTCCGGTGCTGTAATTCCAGATTCCGGTAAAAATATTGATTTGGGTACACCAGAATTTAGACTGACAATGAATGGTCAGACTGTAACGCAGTCGGGTACTGGAAAAATTCAAATTCTCTCACCCTCACAATTACCTGTTGTGGAAATTACAGCCGACTCAGGCGTAGCGCGGACTGGCCCTAGTACTGACTATTCAAGACTGACACCACTCCCCAAAGGCACAAGAAGCAACGTCACTGCTAAAGAAGGCGAATGGTTACGCCTGGATTATGGTGCTTGGATTAATAGTAAAGAAACCCAAGTTTTACCAGGTGCAAGTTCACCACACACCATCATGCGCAGTGTTGGTTATCGAAAACTTTCTAGTGCGACAGAGGTTGTCTTTCCCCTAGAAGTTCCCGTACCTGTGAGTGTAAAACAAGGCGATCGCACTTTTACCCTCACTCTTTACAATACAACCGCCCAAACAGATATTGTTCGCACGGATGATAGTCCCCTAATTTCTCGCCTAGATTGGCAACAGGTAGCGCCCGGACAAGTACAATACACCTTTAATCTCAAAAACTCTCAACAATGGGGATACAAGTTGAGATATGAAGGTACGAGCTTAGTTTTAACTTTGCGTCATCCACCTGCATTGAGAGAAAAAACACGCAAACCTTTATCCGGTATCAAGATTTTACTCGATCCCGGTCATGGGGGCAAAGAATCAGGTGCCAGTGGCCCAACTGGCTATTTAGAAAAAGATGTCAACTTGGTAGTTTCCAAGTTGTTGCGCGATGAGTTGGTGAAGCTAGGCGCAACGGTGGTGTTAACCAGGGAGGACGATCGCGATGTGTCTTTAGTGGAAAGGCAACAAATTATTAGTAAAGAAGAACCTGCGATCGCTCTTTCGATTCACTACAATTCCCTACCCGATAACGGTGATGCGGAGAAAACCAAGGGATTTGGCACGTTTTGGTATAACACCCAATCACACAGTTTAGCATTATTTTTGCACAATTACATAGTCAAAAATTTGAAAAAACCTTCCTATGGTGTTTTTTGGAATAACCTCGCCCTAACGCGCCCCACGGCTGCGCCTGCGGTGTTGTTGGAATTGGGTTTTATGAGTAATCCCGATGAATTTGAGCAAGTAGTCAACCCCCAAGAACAGAAAAAGATGGCGAAAGCTTTAGCTAATGGGATTGTTGAGTGGTTTAAGTCTAGGTGATGGGCATGGGGCATGGGGCATTGGGCATGGGGCAAATAGAATTCTTAATTTTGAATTTTGAATTTTGAATTGGTACAACTCTCATGCAATCATTGATCAAATTAATCGCCTTCACTTCTCTCATCACTGCCAGGGTAGCTTGGGGACAAGAAAATACAATCAAGCTGGTGTATCCGCCAACCAATCACCAAACGAAGACAGATAAAATTTTCTTACTGGGTAGCGCACCAGCAACAGGACAAGTGTTTATTAACACTCAACCCATTAAGCGCAGTCAAGCTGGTCATTTTGCGCCTAGTTTTCCCTTAAAGTTGGGAGAGAATTTGTTTACTGTGCGTTACCAAAACCAAGAATTGCTGCTGCGGGTGACAAGGTTGGCAAATCAAGCAGAAATACCAAAGGGATTAGCCTTTGCCCCCAATTCTCTCACTCCTGCTGTTGATATCTCCCGCCTACCCACAGAAGAAATTTGTTTTAATGCCATCGCTCCTCTCAATGCTAAGGTAGCGGTGAATATTGGCAAGCAAACTGTTGATTTATTACCGCAACCACAACAGATTTCTCTACCCAGCAATTCGGCTATCTTCATCAACAAAAATCAGCCTATCCCAGAATTGACTCCCGGTAAGTATCGGGGATGTAGAAAATTGCAGACAGGTGGTGATTGGCAACAACCAGAATTTCAACTCACATTCAATGGTAAAACCCTGACTCAGCCTAGTATCGGCAAGGTGCAAACTTTAACACCAAATAAATTACCTGTGGTGGAAGTTACAGCCGAAACTGCTGTAGCCCGCACCGGGCCTAGTACAGATTATTCGCGGCTGACACCGCTACCAAAGGGTGTTGTGGCAGCAGTGACGGCGAAAGAAGGTGATTGGTTACGTCTTGACTACGGCGGCTGGATTAATAGCCAAGAAACGCGGCTGCTGGCGGGTACAGTTGCCACTAGTTCAGTTATTCGCAGCGTCACATCACGGCAATTATCCACAGCAACGGAGATAATTTTTCCCCTGCAAGTACCCGTACCTGTCAGCGTTACCCACGGTGATGGAACTTTTACCCTCACCCTACATAACACTCATGCCCAAACAGACATTATTCGCCTAGATGATAGCCCTGTAATTTCTCGCCTAGATTGGCAGCAAATTGCCCCCAAAACAGTGCAATATACCTTTCACCTCAAAAACAAACAACAATGGGGATATAAGCTGATATACAGAAATACCAGCTTAGTTTTAAGTTTGCGTCATCCACCAAAAATTGCCAAAAAGCAACAACAGCCATTATCGGGAATCAAGATTTTACTCAATCCAGGACAAGGGGGACAAGAATCGGGTGCTGCGGGGCCTAATGGTGTGTTAGCTAAAGACTTAAATTTGCAGGTGACAAAATTATTGCGGTATGAGTTGGTAAAGCGAGGCGCAACGGTAGTCATGACAAGACAAGAGGATCGGGAGTTATCACTGGGAGAACGCCAGAAAATGATTGAACAAGAAGAACCTGCGATCGCTCTTACTTTTCATTATCGCTTTTTACCTGATGATGGTGATGCCGAAAATACTAAAGGTGTAAGTAGCTATTGGTATCATCCCCAAGCACAAAGTTTGGCGGTGTTCCTGCAAAATCGGCTAGTGAAAAATTTAGGTAGACCTTCTTTTGGCGTATTTTGGAATAACTTGGCGTTGACACGTCCCCATATTGCGCCATCGGTGTTGCTGGAGTTAGGTTTTATGAGTAACCCCGATGAATTTGAGCAGATAGTCAACCAACAAGCACAGAAAAAGAAAGCGAAGGCGTTAGCAGATGGGATTGTTGAGTGGTTTAAGTCTAGGTGATGGGCATGGGGCATGGGGCATTGGGCATTGGGCATTGGGCATGGGGCATTGGGCATTGGGCATGGGAAAGAGGACAAATGACTAATGATAATTGTACAGACGCGATTAATCGCGTCTCTAACAAATGACTAATGACAAATGACTAATAACAGCCCTTGCTAGTTATATTTAATTACGCCGACTAATTATTGCAATTGGCAAGAAATATGACTACAACCTGTATTCATAAATAATGCTTCAATTTTAGGAGCAGATAGAGGCGGTGAAAACAAGTAACCTTGACCAAATTCACAGCCGAGTTCCTGTAACCATTGCAGTTGTTGTTGGGTTTCAATGCCTTCGGCTATCACTGCTAAACCAAGCTGATTGCCAATTGTAATAATAGTTTTAATAAGTTGATAATTGCGGTTGCCTGCTTGCATTTGATTGATAAAGGAACGGTCGATTTTCAAAGCATCTGCGGGTAAGCGATGGAGATAATTTAGCGATGAATATCCAGTGCCAAAATCATCAATGCTAATTTGAATACCTAATGTCTTTAATTGTTCTAAGACAATCAGCGTATCATTGATATTATTAATCAGCATAGTTTCGGTAATTTCTAAAGTTAAACAATTACCATCTACACCAGTTTCTGCTAAAATTGTTTCTATATCTCGAACTAAAGAAGCTTTGCGCAAATCGGGAACGGACAAATTCACACTCATTTTTAAAGGCGGTAAATTGGGGTGCTGATTTTGCCAGGTTGCTAGCTGTTGACAGGCTGTGTAAAGTACCCAGTTATCTAAAAGCACAATTAAACCTGTTTCTTCAGCTATGGGAATAAATTCGGCGGGAGGAACAAAACCCCAAATAGGATGTTGCCAGCGAACTAAAGCTTCAAATCCAATGAGATGATTGGTATTAATATCAAAAATAGGTTGATAGTAAAGTATAAAGTCTTTGCGTTCTAAAGCTTTGCAAAATTCATGCTCTAAATTGAGTCTGATCAATGCTTTAGCGTGCATTTGCGCGTCAAATATTTTATAGCAGCTTTTGCCTTGGGCTTTGGCTTGATACATGGCAATATCTGAATCGCGCAATAAGTCGGAAGCTTGATGGTAACGAGCTGTGCCTAAAACAATACCGATGCTGGTAGTAATTAAAAATTCATAGCCATTGAGGATTAATGGGGACTGAAATTCTGTCAAGATTCTCTCAGCCACAACAATTGCTTCTTCAATTCCTTCGAGATTTTCGAGTAAAATGACGAATTCATCACCACCTAAGCGAGCAGCTAAATCCATTGCCCGAATTTTGGATTTAAGCTTTTGGGAAATGATTCGCAGTAGCTGATCTCCCGCTAAATGCCCCAAGCTATCATTGATGATTTTAAACCGATCCATGTCGAGAAACAAAACCGCAAAATGATAATTTTCTACTCGCTGGGCACGGTTAATAGCTAATTCTAACCGTTCCATGAGCATGTTACGGTTGGGTAAGTCTGTGAGGGCGTCATGCAAAGCATTGTAGGTTAATTGCTCTTCTGCATGTTTGCGTTGCGCAGCTTGCCGATAGGCATCGCTAATATCGGTGATGGTGCCAATATATCCGGTGATTTCTCCAGGTTTTTCTGATTCGGCAACGGCTTGTCCAAAGACCCAAGTTACTTTACCATCAGGATGTTGAAAGCGATACTCTAGCTGAAAAGAACGATTTTCTTGCAAAGCCGCATTCCACTCTGTCGTAACTTTTTGCCTATCTTCGGGGTGCAATCCTTTTATCCATCCAGTAGCGGCGGTTTCTTGGGGTGTGAGTCCGGTAATTTGACACCAATGTTCGTTAACATAATGATAATTGCCTTGGGTATCGGTGCGGAAAATCCCCACGGGTACAGCAGCAGCTAAAGAAATATAGCGTTGTTCGCTTTGGCGAAGATCGGTTTCTGTGCGTTGTCGTTCGGCTAATTCTGTTTGCAGGTTTTGGTAAGCGGTAGCTTGTTGAATCGCGATCGCAACTTGTGTCGAAAGTTGTTGCATCAGTTTAATTTCTTCGGCTTCCCACTGGCGCGGCTTTTCACCTTCCACCA
Source organism: Calothrix anomala FACHB-343 (assembly GCF_014696435.1). Lineage (GTDB taxonomy): Bacteria > Cyanobacteriota > Cyanobacteriia > Cyanobacteriales > Nostocaceae > Aulosira > Aulosira anomala_A. Next base: position 25,607 of record NZ_JACJQG010000017.1, read on the forward strand.
CATTCAGCAATCCCCATAAGTTGTCACCTTCGATAATGGGGACTAAAATTTTCGCCCGCGTGTACAATGATTTAAGTAACTGGCGATGACAATCACTCATCGGCGTGGTGTAGATATCTTCCACAACTCGCACCCGTTCTTTGCGATCGCTAGTTAACCAATTTGGCGTGTAACAAGCATCGTAAATTTCCTTACCCGTCAGAGAATCACAACCATTGGCGACGGATTCGGCTACTACTACGAGTTTCCAATCTGGTTGGAATTGCCAAATAGCGGCGCGATCGCATTTTAAGAGCGATCGCACTTCATTCACTGTGGTTTGCAGAATATCCTGTAAGTTGAGGGAAGAGTGGATTTGGGTTGCAATGGTAGCAATTAGCTTTTCTCGTTCGGCTTTGGCTTTGAGTATCGCTGTACGCTCTTGAACTTGCTTTTCTAGTTCGGCGTTACGATTTTGCAGTAATTCTAATTTCTCGGCTTCTAATCGCAATACCCGATTTTCTAATACTTCAACTAAATTATTTAGCTCTAAAGGATTGAGAACTTTAAGGATACTTGTCTGAGTGACAATTCCTAATAATTCTCCTTGCTTACCAACTACTACGACTCTTTTAACTAAATATTGCTGCATAATCTGCTGCACAATTAAAAGAGAGTCCTCTTGGTTGACTGAGAACACTGGGGTACTCATGACATCTTGACCTTGCAGCAGTTCAAAATCTAGTTCTAAGGCTTGAAATTGTACAATATCCCGCTCTGTGACAATTCCAATTGGTAAGCTTACAGATGCTTCGGCGACAATTACCACCGAACTTACCTGATTTTCCGCCATCAACCGGGTAATTGTTAACATCGAAACATCAGGAGGCGCACAGATGACTTGTGAAGACATCACATCTCTTACCAGCCGTAATTGTAGCAAGTCTATAGGGCGTGATAATTGGCGCAAGCTTTCATGAGTTAAAAGTCCGACAATTTGCTGCTGCTCGTTTAACAATGGTAGGTGGCGGATATTGTACTGCTGGAGCAAGTTAACTGCAACAAACAAATTAGTAAAAGCAGATGCTTGCCAGGTAATTACTGGATGTGTCATTACCTCCCGAATTGATAGCTGTTCTAGCGATCGCTTTTGGCAACTCAGGCGTACTACATCTCTCTCTGTAAAAATCCCTAATAATTTGGCATCTTCTACTACCAGGACACAGCTAGATCTTGCCTCCTGATGTAAGACAGCAATTTCCGTGTCTGCTGCTCTGGTAGAAGAACACACCGCCCGAATCCCACTCATCTGCGCGATCGCTACGCTCACAGGTGTATCTGGCGAAACGATCAGTGGGTTACGTACAATTGCTGACTCCAGATCAGCTGCCGTCAAAGCAGTGGAAGATAGGATCATTCTGGCAAGATAGTTAAGAATTTCTTAAATTGTTACTGCGATCGTGCCCTTATCAGTACCGTAATTCCAACAGTAGATTTGCCACATTTTTCATGCAGAGAGTATGAAGGATGGGCATTGGGCAGGGGGCATTGGGCATTGGGCAGGGGGCAGGGGGCAGGGAGCAGGGGGGACAAATAATTGTTGACTATTGACTATTGACTATTGACTCTTCAAACCAATCTTGGGATGGAAATTTGCTCGATATTTGCCATGAATCCAGTTGACAAACTGGCAATTTTTTGAGTCAAATATGGATAATTTTGATTTTTCTATGATAAAAGTAAAATACTTTAGTCAAGTTACTACCCTGGAGCTAATCTAAACCGAATTCATGGTTATCTTTTGATTGTTTACTTTGGCTGGTTGGTTCTAGCCTGAGTTTATGAGATTTACCTAGCTTGCTTGGCAAAGCTTTCGCCTGTCTTCTTGGACTAGTTAAGGAGAGAAAATTCTCAGTTACTACTCTACTTCTTACCTAAATGCAGAAGTTAACAAGCAAAAATTTCACTCTTCCCGACTAGCTATTTTTCTTTGGGATTGACAAAAATTTTTTCATCCACAAGAAAAATGAGTTAATTGTATTGTTAATTTTTGTAAAATCAAAGTCTTCAAGACTAGAATACTGATATGTAGATAGCTAAACTAACAAGAAGTACATCTTTACTGCTAATCATTAAAAGTTAATGTGGCCTAATAGCCTCAATGATCCCAATACAACTAATTCTGAAAAATTTCCTCAGTTACCGCGAAGCAACTTTAGATTTTCGCGGCTTGCATACAGCTTGTATTTGTGGTTCCAATGGTGCGGGTAAATCTTCCCTTTTAGAAGCAATCACTTGGGCAATTTGGGGTGAAAGCCGCGCTGCTGCTGAAGATGATGTGATTCATACAGGCTCTAAAGAAGTCCGGGTTGATTTTACTTTCTTAAGTAATCAGCAAAAATACCGAGTCATTCGCACTCGTGTACGGAATGGGAGTAGCGTTTTAGAATTTCAAATCGAAACGCCTTCGGGTTTTCGTCCCTTGACTGGTAAAGGTGTAAGGGCAACCCAGGATTTGATTTTAGAACATATTAAGCTTGATTACGATACTTTTATTAATTCTGCTTACCTGCGTCAAGGTCGGGCGGATGAATTCATGCTCAAGCGTCCCACAGAACGCAAGGAAATTTTAGCCGAGTTATTAAAACTTAATCAGTACGATGATTTAGAAGAACGCGCTAAAGAATCATCTCGCCAGTTTAAAGCTAGGGCGGAGGAATTGGAACGTTCTTTAGAATCGATGAAGATTCAACTCCAACAGCGTGAAACTATTGAGGCGCAAAGAACAGAGTTAGCAGCAGATTTGAATCAACTGCAACAGGTACAAGCTTTTGAAACGATTCAATTACAAAGTTTGCAGGTGGTACAGCACCAACGCCAAACTAAAGTTGAACAACTGAGTTTTGTAAGACAACAATACCAAAATCTCAGCGAAGATTGCGATCGCCTACAACAACAGCAGTTAGCCGTTAAAGGTCAAATTGCCGATTTAGAAAAGATTTTAAGCCAAGAAGCCGAGATTCAAGCCGGATATCTTCATTATCAACATCTGCAATCCCAAGAAGAAGTTTTTACAACGAAATTTGACGCATATACCCGCGCTCAACAAACCCGCCAACAAAAGCAACAGCAGCTCGATAAACAAATTCAAGAAATTGAACGCCAACTGCAACAAGCCGCAGCGCAATTAGAAGCTGTGCAGCAACAAGAGCGAGAAATTCAGCAAACTCTGACAAAATCGGGCGATGTGGAAGCAGGATTAGCTCAACTCACCGCCGCGCGTCAACGGGTAGCCCATCTCGATCAATTGCAGATGCAAGTGGCTCCTTTAATCCAACAACGTGCCACTTTACAAAGTCAAATCGATAGATTTCACGCTGGTTTGGTAGCGCGCTTAGAACAGCTAACAACCACAGAAAATCAACTCCAACGCCAGCAACATCGCCAACCCCAACTGCAACAAGCTGTAATGGATGTGGCGATTCAAATTGAAGAATTGGAGAAAAAGCGGGTTTATTTACAGCGAGTTCAAGAAAAAGGACAAGAAAGAAGGCATTTTATCGAGAGATTGCAAGCCCACCAGCGAGATTATGAAAAACTCCTGGGAGAATTAGAGCAAAAGCTGCAAATGCTGCAAAATCCCAATGCACTTTGTCCCTTATGCGAACGTCCTTTAGATGAGCATCACTGGAACCGCGTAATTGAGAAGACAGAAACAGAATTAAAAGATACACAGGGACAATTTTGGGTAGTCCGGGAACAGATGGCTGTGTCGGACAGAGAGATTCAAGTGCTGCGGCAAGAATACCGTGATATCTCGCAACAGTTAGCAACTTATGATACATTACGGGAACAGAGAGGACAGTTAGCAGCCCAACTCGAAGCGACTAGCGATGTACAACAACAACTACAACAAATTGCTGCTGAAAGACAACATTTAGAGCGATCGCTACAATTAGGCGATTATGCCCCAGATAAACAAGCGGAACTGCGGCAATTAGACCAATATCTGCAACAACTCAATTACAATGAGCAAGATCATGCCCTAGCGCGGAGTGAAGTGGAGCGCTGGCGCTGGGCAGAAATTAAACTACAGCAGATTAAAGACGCAACCAAGCGTCAGACTCAGTTAGCGGCGAGAAAACCAGAGTTAGCAGCCACAATTGCCCAATTAGAACTGAGAATTCAGCAAGAACAAACTGATTCTGACTGCGCCAGAGAAATCGCCGCCCTAGATCGCTATATTACAGAACTCGGTTACAGTTCCGAGCAGCACAATCAATTACGTCAGGCTGTAAAGCAAAATCAACCTTGGCAATTTCGCCATCAACAAATGTTGTCAGCCCAGCAACAGTATCCCCAACTGCAAATGCGATCGCAAGAATTAGTTGCTGCGAAAACTGCGAGATTGGCGGAAAGGCAAACATTAGCTAGCCAAATCGACAGTATTCAACAACAGTTGACAGAAACTGCTAACCCTACGGCGCAAATTCAAGCTTTAGAGCAGCAATTACACGCACGTAGACGCCAACTAGACGAGCAAATCGCCAAATTAGGGCGATTAGAACAGTTGGCGGCGCAATTGGAAACCATGCAAAATCAGTATGAACAACAGCAGCAGCAATTACAAGCCACCAAGCAGCAACAACGGGTATATCAGGAATTAGCCCAGGCTTTTGGTAAAAATGGTATCCAAGCACTGATGATAGAAAACGTGTTGCCGCAGTTAGAAGCGGAGACAAATCAACTACTTTCGCGCCTCAGCGCCAATCAGTTGCACGTGCAATTTATCACACAAAAAGCTGGCAAGAGTAGTAAATCTACCAAGAAGAATGCCAAATTAATAGATACTCTAGACATTTTAATTGCCGATGCCAGAGGTACTAGGGCTTACGAAACCTATTCTGGCGGAGAAGCCTTTAGAATTAACTTTGCCATTCGCCTCGCCTTAGCCAAATTGTTGGCGCAGAGAGCGGGGGCGGCGTTGCAATTGTTGATTGTGGATGAAGGTTTTGGTACTCAAGATGCGGAAGGATGCGATCGCTTGATTGCGGCGATTAATGCGATCGCTTCTGATTTCGCTTGTATTCTCACCGTCACCCACATGCCCCACCTCAAAGAAGCTTTTCAAGCGCGAATCGAAGTCAATAAAAATCAACAAGGTTCACAAGTACGTTTGTTAATCTAAAACCTACGTTTTCTTTCAAATAAACTTGATTGACAAAAACCCACTTTCGTTGTGGGTTTTTTAATAAGTAGGTAGTTGGAATTAAATATAAGATGGACGTAGGTTGGGTTGAGGAACGAAACCCAACACCCGCATGGGTTACGCTATCGCTAACCCATCCTACAAATAATTATGTCTCCCTACTTAATTACCCCAAGGGATCTTTGTATTTTCTCTACCAGAGGCTTCTGTGGGAGAAGCTTCGCCAACGCAAATGTGGTTAATTCACCTAAAAATCGCTGCAATTCAACGGTATTACTCTTTTAACCTCTACATTTGAGATTTACCTGTTGTTTCTGCTTCCTTGCTATTTACGCTGTTATGTAGCATTTCCTAATCATGATTTACCACAAAAATATTTCAATAAGTGTGGTATTTGAAAAATATAAATCCTGGCGATCGTATAGTATTAGCAAATGAAAGCGGACTCATATTTGATTTTTGCCAAAAAATCTGTATACCTTGTTTTATTTTCCTGCTTTTCTAAATATGATTAATCTTTTATGGGGAATATAAAATTAGTCTTACATCTTCGCCGTTAGGCAAATAGATATGTGGTTCGAGTTCAGCAAAATAATTATTAACTTTTGTAAAGTTTGTCTAAAATTAAGGTCATTATGTTAAATCAGTAGCCATTTAATCGCAAAACTTTATTTAATGTAAGTGACTTTTATCTATAAGTTAATTTCTTTTACAGTTCAGAAATTCCTGGGGAATCATATAATATTTTATTATGTGCAAACTCTCAATTAGTACAAAGAATCTTGTAGAGCTAACCATAAATCAGCCGATTAAAAAGTTCTTAAAATTGCCAAAATTATCAGAAAATCGATTTTTTTCAAATGTAATTGCTGATTTTCTACATGAGACTAGAGACAATACTTTTGGCAAGAAAGCCATGACTACATCATGCATATCAATTGCACTCAAAGTCACAAAGCAACAAATACTAACAATATTGGTAGCTAAGAAACTACAATCACCCCGGAAAATCTAAAAAAAATGAAATACTAAAAAAATGAAATATAAGTATAAAAAATCTTTAAAATAAATACATACTGAAAAAGCCCTATTGGCTATATATTAAATCAGGTGATTGATTATGCAAATCACAAGAGTATTCTTACAAATAAAACATAACTTATTTACCATAGCAGAAACTACCATGATTATCTTAATGGTTGGTTTATTGACCTGCTTAGGAGTTAAATTATTTGCTGAGTATTTAGCAAATTTATTATTACCTAAAGTCAGAAATAATTCAAATTCTGAGCCGAAAAAAATCTTCTGTAAACCGCAATTAACAGATGATGAGATACAGACAGTAATGTCAAAAATTCAAAATTGTGCTTCTCAGTTAGAACATGTATTTTTTGAACGTACCTCAGAATTACACAAAGAAATTGCCGAACGCAAGCGAATACAAACCGAACTGGAAAAATCTCTTTCCTTGCAATATGCAACTTTAGAATCTACTGCTGATGGGATTTTAGTAGTAGATAGCCAAGGTAAAATTGCAGGCTTTAATCAAAAGTTTCTCCAGATGTGGTGCATTCCTGAGTCAGTCATATCCTCTGGAAATCATACAAAAGCGCTAAGATTGGCTATTAAACAGCTAGAAGCGCCAAGACAGTATATTGCTACTATTAGAGAATTAAACTTAAATCCAGATATCCAGATTTATGATGCGATCGCCTTTAAAGATGGCAGAGTATTCGAGCGTTATTCTCAACCGCAATGTATCAATGGTGAAATAGTCGGTAGAGTCTGGAGTTTTCGCGATGTGACAGCTCACAAATTAGCAGAAGCGAAAATTCGTCATCAAGCTTTGCACGATATTTTAACCAATCTACCGAATCGAGTATTATTCAATGAAAGATTGTCTCAAGCATTAGCCCAAGCCCAAAAAAGTGGTAATAAATTAGCTGTATGTTTTTTAGATCTAGACAGATTTAAAACCATCAACGATACACTCAGTCATGGTATAGGCGATCGATTATTGCAGATTGTTGCCCAACGTTTAATGGAATGTATAGGAGAGACTGATACCCTTGCGCGCTGGGGTGGCGATGAATTTACCTTAATTTTACCCAATATCAAAGATACGAAAGAAGTTGCTGCAATCCAAGATAGGATATTAGCAGCTTTCAAACCAGTATTTGATATAGAAAATTATCAGTTGCATATCAGCCCTAGTATTGGTATCGCTGTCTATCCCATGCATGGAAACGATGCGGAAACCTTAATCAAAAATGCTGATGCTGCACTATATATTGTTAAGTCTCAAGGACGCAATAATTATCAATTTTATAACTCAGAAATTAATGCCGATTCCTCTAAATTATTAATTTTAGAAAATAGCTTGCATTATGCCTTAGAGCGCCAAGAATTTGAAATTTACTACCAACCACAAGTAAATATTACTACAGGTAAAATTACCAAAATCGAAGCTTTATTACGTTGGCGACATCGAGAATTAGGTCTGATATCTCCAGATGAATTCATTCCCATTGCTGAAGAAACTGGATTAATTTTATCTATTGGTGAATGGGTTTTAAAAACAGCCTGCGCCCAAACTAAATTTTGGCAAGAAAATCTCGATTTACCATCACTCTCAGTCGCTGTTAATCTTTCCGCTAGACAATTTCAGCAACGTAATTTAGTAAATATAGTATCGCAGACATTAAAAGAAACTAAATTAAAGCACCAGTGCTTAGAGTTGGAAATCACTGAAAGCGTAGCCATGCAAAATGTAGAATTCACACGAAAAATTTTGAGTGAATTATATAATTTAGGTGTTTCCATATCCATAGATGATTTTGGCACAGGATATTGTTCTCTAAGCTATCTGAAAAATTTTCCGATTCATTGTTTAAAAATAGACAAATCTTTTGTCCGCGATTTATCCCATGATAATCATGATGCCGCAATTACAACTGCGATCGTTCGTTTAGCGCATGGATTGAAGTTAGCAGTTGTTGCTGAAGGCGTAGAAACTGAAGCACAACGGAATTTATTACAACTTCTAGATTGTCAGTTAATGCAAGGTTACCTGTTTAGTCGCCCCTTACCTGCGGAGGATGTAACAAAATTGCTGCGAAAGTCTAAATCCCGGCGCATTAGTACATCCTTTTTAGTTGCTTAGTACAAATAGCCCAGTGTAATGAAATCTTAAAATTGATGCGATCGCACCAGAACTTGAGCAGCAATCTGAAGTATTGTAATCCCAGATAATATCCTCAGGTTTGAAAAATGTGTCAACTGCTGGGAATGAATTGTAATACCCCAACAGATATTTGCTTTTCTTTTGAAGGGTTTTCTGCTAGGGGAGGAAAAACTGACGATCACTCTGATGGTTGGGGTATAGCCTTCTTTGAAGAAAAAGGATGTCGGATTTTTATCGATGATAAACCTTCGATCGTTTCTCCTGTAGCGGATTTAGTGCGGCGTTATCCCATTCACTCTAACCATGTCATCGCCCATATCCGCAAAGCTACCCAAGGCGAAGTGAGGCTACAAAACTGTCATCCTTTCCAAAGGGAACTGTGGGGGAGGTATTGGGTATTTGCCCATAATGGCAATTTACCAGATTTTCAGCCGGAGAATATGGGCTTTTACCAAGCTGTGGGTGAAACAGACAGTGAAAAAGCATTCTGTGTGATTTTAGAGACTCTTAGACAAAGCTTTCCCCAGGGTAAGCCACCTTTAGAAAAACTGTATCCTGTTCTGCGAACAATTACTGCTAAACTCGCATCAGCAGGTGTATTTAATTACTTATTATCTGATGGCGAACATTTCTTTGCTCACTGTTCAACCAAACTCAGCTACATCGTGCGCCAAGCGCCATTTGCTGCGGCGCATTTAATTGATAGTGATATGACTGTAGATTTTCGGGAATTAACTTCCCTAAGCGATCGCGTTGCTATTATCGCTACTACTCCCCTGACTGACAATGAGGTATGGACAACAATCCCAATAGGAGAACTGCTAGTTTTTCAGGATGGTTTACCTCTAGAAGTATAGCCTGTGAATTCAACTCCATCCAAGAAGTTTGTAGTTGGGACTAAAGTCCTGACTACAAACTATTTATAAAGAACAAACAGCTAAATTAGGCGATTGATGCCCTTGATTAACAGTTGCTGCGATTTTGGTACCAATTAACTTATTGACTATCTCTTTGACTTGAGCGGGGATGACTGGTTTAGTCATAAATTCCGTTGCGCCAAATCCTTTAGAAAGAACTGGTTCCAATAGGCGATCGCTACCTGTTAAAATCACCACAGGAATTTTGCTCAAAAAAGAACTCCGGCGCAGTTGAGCATAGATTTCATATCCACTCACAGTTGGCATAATTAAATCTAGAAAAATCAAGTCTGGTTTTTTCTGAATCAGAATTGGTAAAGCTTGCACTGGCTCTTGAATCCCAATAAATCTCAAGCCGTGAGCGGTGAGTATTTGCTGCAACATAGCGCAGATTTGAGCGCTATCATCTATACAAATTACCAGTGGCGCATTTGCTGTATTTGTTGGTGCCGAAGCTGCATTACTTTTTGGTTGAGTAACTGGAAATTGAATATCTTTTATTTCTACCAGTTCGATAATTCCTTGATTAATATAAGGCAGCAAAGAACGAGTGACTGGTAAAACGTTCTGATGCATTTTCCCAGCTAAATCCCAAAATGTATATTTGCCGTTGAGGACATTCACAAAGTAGTTGTAGGCAAAGGAACTAACTTGCTCTTGGAGTTCTTTTGGTCTGCGCAATACAGGTGATAAATTAGGAGAAATTTTGTCTAAACCAACGTTTTTCCAATTATTCCAAGCATCTAGCATGTGTTTTAAATACATCTGGCCGCTTGTGGAATTCATCGGTGCATCTAAGATGACATCTTGATCGAAATCACAACTTAAAGCCTCGCTATTTACTCTTTGCGCCATGTCAAATAAAACTTCTGTTATTATACTTTCGGCAATAGCGTTAAATTGTGATGTTTTAATTTGATGTTTATTAAATAACCCTTCTAAAAGGCAATAATCCCAATGTTCTTTTGATAAATTCTCATGATTGAGTACGATGGTATTAATATCAATTTGGGGGCATTTTTGGGTGAGATATCTGCGCAGACGTTGATGGGGATGACTTCCACCTGTCGCCCAAACTATTTGCCCCAAACGATAATACAAAGACCATTTGATGCCTGAAGAATCTTGAAAATTTAATCTACCGTTATATTGAATTAGCGTAAACCTATTTAATCCATTGAGTAATTTACTCAATTCTGTGATTTCTATACTGTTCATACTGCATCACCTGAAACTAACTAGCCAATTGTGGTAGAAATGCTGGGGGAATTAATGTTAGGGAATTATGAAATATTATAATAACATAATTCTAAAAAATAAATTAATGTTGCTCCATGTAAAGAATATCAGTATAAGTTCTGATATTACAATTGGCTAAAGATACAGCGATCAATGTTTGATTTCTATAGAAATTACGCATTTTCAACGAGTGGATTAAGTAGATATAACCAAAGAATTTGCTGTGGTGATTATTCACCCTTTGCGCCTAATAATATTTAGAGAAAATGAGGAAAATATGAAGATAAAAATAAGTTTAATTCAGTCAAAAAGAGGTAATTTTGTAATCAAGTCTCTATTTACCTATGAATTGCAGATTTATATAGCCATCTGCTCTTGAATTAATGAAATCTGACATAAAGCCTTGTAGACTGTGAACTTTTGACTATTAACACCGAAAATCGATAATTTTCCCAACTGATTATTGATGATGCTGGTGCAGAAGCTTGATTTTCCTTGATTAGAGGATTCCTGTAGTTACCGTCGGTAAACAAAATCAAACAACGGTGATGCGATCGCTCTATGATGCGGATATGTACGATATAGCTTAGAACCAATCATGACATCAACAGTCTCAATCAACGATAGCCAAAGGTTGCAAATTTCACCTTTAGAAGTCCCATCTCGCTTACTTTTGGGGCCAGGGCCCTCTAATGCTCATCCGGCGGTATTACAAGCCATGAATACTTCACCTGTAGGGCATTTAGATCCCGCTTTTCTTGCCCTCATGGATGAAATTCAATCCTTACTGCGCTATGTGTGGCAAACAGAAAACCCCTTGACAATTGCAGTTAGCGGTACCGGTACCGCCGCAATGGAAGCGACTATTGCCAACATTACCGAACCAGGTGATGTGGTATTAATAGGTGTCGCTGGCTACTTTGGCAATCGCCTCGTTGATATGGCGGGAAGATACGGCGCAGATGTCCGCACTATTACCAAACCCTGGGGACAAGTTTTTAACTTAGAAGAACTGCGTAATGCTTTAGAAACTCATCGTCCCGCCATCCTGGCTTTAGTTCATGCAGAAACTTCCACTGGTGCGCGTCAACCCTTAGAAGGAGTTGGTGATTTATGTCGTGAATTTGGCACGCTGTTATTAGTAGATACAGTTACCAGTTTAGGAGGCGTGCCCATATTCTTAGATAATTGGGGAGTTGATCTAGCCTATAGCTGTAGTCAAAAAGGCTTGGGTTGTCCTCCTGGTGCTTCTCCCTTTACCATGAGTCCTCGCGCCATAGAAAAATTGCAACAGCGCCGCACCAAGGTGGCTAACTGGTATTTAGATATGAACTTGTTAGGTAAATATTGGGGTAGCGAGCGTGTATATCATCACACAGCCCCGATTAATTTGTACTATGCACTGCGGGAAGCACTGCGTTTAGTTGCAGAAGAAGGATTAGCTAACTGTTGGCAACGGCATCAAAAGAACGTAGAGTATCTGTGGGATGGACTGGAAGATTTAGGACTGAGTTTGCATGTTGAGCGAGAGTTCCGCTTACCAACTCTCACAACTGTCTGCATTCGCGAAGGGTTGGATGGTAAAGCAATTGCGAGACAATTACTTAACGAACATAACATTGAAATTGGTGGTGGTTTAGGCGAACTAGCTGGTAAAGTTTGGCGCGTTGGACTAATGGGTTTTAATAGTCGCAAAGAAAGTGTCGATCAACTTTTAGAAGCATTACGCCAAGTTTTAGCTAAATAGTGTTTCTGAAAATCTTTCCTCCGCTAACTTCAAAAGTATAGCGGGGGATGATTCAATCTTGGTAATCAAGTGGCGTAAGTGCGATCGCACCACAAAATATTCTCTCTTCAAAATGCTATCCTTTGGAAAGTCGCTGCGTGAGAGTAGTTTACCCATAAAGCACAATTACGATGCGGCTGTTAAACTTATAATTGTTAGGTCATAATTATTGGCAAGACCTCAAAGTATGAGCGAAACAGCAGAAAAACTTAAACTCGAACTTTCTCAGCTATCTGCAAAAGAACGTGCTGAAATTGCCTACTTTTTAATTCATTCTCTGGATGAGGGTATAGATGATAATCTAGAAGTAATTTGGGACGAGGAATTAAGCCAACGCTTGGATGCAATTAATCGTAATCCTGCTATTGGTGAATCCGCGTTGCAAGTTTTTTCTGAGTTAAGAGAAAAGTACTCGTGAAGTTTATTGTCATCCATACTGAAGCTAGAAAAGAGCTTGATGCAGCAATAGGGTATGATGAATGCAGTAAGCAATATTAATTAGCAATTAAAAACTTTTTCCATTACATAATTAATAAAAGTTTCTCCTCTACGTTCTACTTGTTGCTCAGTAATGATAGAGAAACCCTTATTTAAGAAAAATCTCTTGGCGGTAATACTTGCTTCAACGTACAAGCGCTTAATTCCTAACTCATAAGCTTTTGCTTCAATTGCCGCATAAATCTTACTACCAACACCCATCCGTTGATAGTTTTTATGGCAATAAAAGCAGTCTATATGTCCGTTGAGTTCTAACTCGCCAAAACCTGCAATTACACCTTCATCTTCAGCAACATAAGTAAATCTTTCTGAACAAATTTTTGCCCAATCTCGAAAGTTAATATCATCTGGTGCCCATGCTGTAACTTGACTGCTTGAGTAGTCACGAATATTAACTTCACGTACTGTTGCGTGAAATAATTGCGCTATTTGCTCTGCATCTTGCGGCTTAAATAATCTTATTTGCATAAAATTAATATTTACGCATCGTATTATTATACAATTTTACAAAAAAGTAATTTTATAATTTTTATATCAATTTGAAAAAAGAATACGGCAGATGGTAGGGGCTTGGCATTGCCATGCCCTCTAGAATATATTAATGTACCGCAAACAATATTTAAATTGGTATTAGTAGGGCGGTGCAATTAAACATAACTGGCGAGGGCTGTCATTTGTCATTTGTCATTTGTCATTGGTAAGGGTTTCAAGCCAGTTTACGTTTCGTAACATAGTTTGGTTTTTTTCCACAGACTTACTTTATTAATCATTAATTTGATAGCGGAAATATCTATAATATAGAGGGTTTAGCAATGCTAAACCCCTACAATATTGATTAATTATTTGTTGAGAATATTACCCCTGTTTTGTTGAAATAAAAACAAGGGTGTAGTAGTTCAACGTTATTTATCCCCAGTAAAATCAACAACTATTGGCGGAATTGTACTTTGTCCGTTGGGTTGGGTTTTAACTATTGGTTGGGGATGTAATGGTGTGGGTAATGTCTCACCAGGTTTAGCAGTTTGATTCCACAAAATTAGTGAAAGTAAACCATCAACTAAACCGTTAGTGCTGCCGTTACTACCACCAACTAGGATATCGGGAATCAGGCGGACATTGCGATCGCCAATAATCTGCATCAACTGCATCGCGGTATAACCTTGTGGCCCCAAGGCTTCCACACCAGCGCGGTAGGTTTCGGCTTTAGCGTTACCTGTGGCGCGGATACCTTCAGCTTCCGCGATCGCGCGGAGTTTTGTACCTTCGGCTTCCCCATTAGCTTGCTTAATTTGCGCTTGTGCTTTCAAGTCAGCAATATGCACGCTTTGCTCTGATTTCACCATTTCTTGCTGAATATCAGCTAATGCTGTTTCCCTGACTAGTTGTTGGCGTTGGGTTTGCGCCGCTTGCTGCACTTCGTAGGTTTTGCGCTGTTCCTCGGCTATTTTCCGGTCAGTTTGGGTTTGCATCAGGGTTGCTGGCGGTTGAATATCACCAATTAAGGTGTCTATTGCTTGCACATCATAAGCCCGGATTGCTACTTTAATATACTCAGCAGCTTCCGCTTGACGCTCGCTTCTAGCGGTGAGAAAGTCAAGGACAGTGCAGTTTTGGGCTGAATTTCGGAAATAGTTACCGATAGTTGGTTCTAATACATGGTCTACCAGGTTTTGCATAGAACCAACGCGAGAAATTACCTTTGGCGCATCCAAAGCACCAACGTGGATAATTTGCGCTACTTCTAAATCAAAAGCGAACCCATCACGCGATCGCACTGTTAAAGAAGCGAGTTTCGCATCATAACTGTGGCGTTCGGTACGACCCGACCAGTTTAAAACAATGTTGGTCGTCGGTACCAATTCAATTTTCATGATGCGGGAATTTAGCGGGTGCTTACCTGGATACAGTGGTTCAACCCATACACCCTTATGTCCCTGGTTCACCAAATTACCGTGGGTGAAGGCTGCACCACTGACATCTTCTTGAGCTTGACCTACGAAAGAAATTACCACACCTACATAACCAATCGGAATTTCCGTCATTGGTACTTGCTCAACCTGAACAAACCAAGGATTCAAGTTCCAAGAACCAGAAAGGAGAATCTGCTCTTGTAAACCTCGGCGTCCGCCTGCATCAATGAATTTCTGTCCGTTTTGGAAGTTGTCATGTCCGTCAATTGTCGGCCCGGCGATTTCTCCACCAGCAATTGGTAAACCATCTAGAGTAGTTACGATGCCAACTTTATCAGATGCAACGTTGTACACCCGCAAATGTTCTGGATTCATGCCATGAGCGGAGGCATTTGACGCCATGATGACTTTAAATAAGGCGGTATTGATACGATAAGTACCAGCCGTCAAAAAGCCCATTTGCCGACCTTTTTCGCCACCGTGGGTGAGGAATTTCCGCGCATCTTGGAAGTTATCACAATCGACAATTTTACCCAGGATGCGTTCTGGCGGGTTGGATGCACCATCTGCGGCGACAATTAAGGCGATTTCACCTTGAGGTACAACTACCACCGATTCTTTACGCACAGAATATTGCCAAGGCCAATATCCCCAATGCCAACCGGGTGCTAGGGTATCGGCTTGCAAACCCGCCTCACCATTGAGCGCAATTAGTCGTCCTGCAGGAAGTCCGCGTCCAGATAAGGTAAATTTTCGGACGACAATACCAACTTCCCGTTCGCCAATGACTACCAAACCACCAAAGAACAGGGGAACAAAGACAATTACACCACCCAAAACAATAATTGGGACTAGCACCCCAGGCGATAATTGCATTGCCTGGTATTGAGTATTGCTGGTTTGTAACTGGGCAATGACTGGTTGTGGCTGTGTCGGTTTGACTGAAACTGAGGCGATATTGTTTGCTCTAAGTGTTTCTACTGTTGATGCATTGGCAAAGCTGGTATAACTAACACTGCCAGCTACTGCTAATGATGCAACTAAAGATCCGGCAATCTTAGCAAAAGAAGATTTAAACTTATTCATAATATGTGCCCTTCTGGGCAACTAATTATCTAAGTTATCACTTCACTTGGACGATATTAGATTTCTTAAACTTGGTGTAATTTTTTTGTTAGAAGTTAATAGTCAATAGTCAATGGTCATTTGTCAATGGTCAATAGTCAATGGTCATTTGTCATTTGTCCTCCTTGTCTCCCTAGCCTCTAGTCCCTAGTCCCTAGCCCCCAGCCCCTATTTCCAAAAAATTAAGGGTGGACATATCGCCCACCCTCAAAAGTTGAAATATTGAGTAAGATTTTAGAGCAAACCGCCAGCAGCTTGAAACCGAGCGCGGGCGCGTTTGAAGGCTTGATTTGCCTGAATCTGAGCTTGGCGATCGCCTGCTGCAACCTGATTTAGTTTGGTTTGTGCTTCATTATATGCAGCACGGGCTTCATCGAGGTTAATAGCGCTGCCGCGTTCAGCACCATTGACAAGAATGGTGACTTCATCTTCTTCAACTTCGGCAAAACCGCCCAAAAGAGCGATCGCTTGCCAATCTTGATTTTTGTCGGCACGTACCCGCATTACACCTGTATCTAGGGCGGTTAACAGGGGTGCGTGTCCGCTCAGGATACCTAGCTGACCAGTAGTGCTGGGGAGAATTACTTCTTCAGCAGCAGCATCCCACACAGTTTTATCTGGGGAAATTACACGAACGGTTAATGTCATAACTTGTGAATTGTCAATAGTCAACGGTCAACAGTCAATGGTCAATAGTCAAATTACTTTGGACTATTGACTCTGGACTATTGACAAAATTTCTAGCCTTTGAGCTTTTGGCCTTTGGCGATCGCTTCGTTAATATCGCCCACCAAGTAGAAAGCCTGTTCTGGCAGATCGTCCAATTCACCAGACAGAATTTTTTGGAACCCTTTGATGGTGTCTTCCAACTTCACATATTTACCAGGAGAACCGGTAAATACTTCTGCTACGAAGAATGGCTGAGATAAGAAGCGCTCAACCTTCCGGGCGCGTGCTACTGTTAGACGGTCTTCTTCAGACAATTCATCTAAACCGAGAATAGCGATGATGTCTTGCAGTTCTTTATAGCGCTGCAATGTTGCTTGTACCGCACGGGCAGTGCTGTAATGTTCATCACCAACGATTTCTGGCTGAAGCATGGTGGAAGTAGAGCCTAAGGGGTCTACTGCTGGATAAATGCCCTTAGAAGCCAAACCACGAGACAGTACGGTTGTTCCGTCCAAGTGAGCGAAGGTGGTTGCAGGTGCGGGGTCAGTTAAGTCGTCCGCAGGTACGTATACAGCTTGAATAGAGGTAATAGAACCTTCTGTAGTTGAGGTAATCCGCTCTTGTAATGCACCTACGTCAGTACCCAGAGTAGGCTGATATCCTACCGCAGAAGGCATCCGTCCCAACAGCGCAGATACTTCAGAACCTGCTTGTACGAACCGGAAGATGTTGTCAACAAACAGCAATACGTCTTGTTTGTTAACATCGCGGAAATATTCTGCCATTGTCAAGCCAGACAGACCTACCCGCATTCTTGCTCCAGGTGGTTCGTTCATCTGACCGTAAACTAGAGCAATTTTTGATTCATTGAGGTTATCTTTGTTGATTACCCCAGATTCAATCATTTCATTGTAGAGGTCATTACCTTCGCGGGTGCGCTCGCCCACGCCAGCGAATACAGATACGCCACCGTGCTGAGTCGCGATGTTGTTGATCAACTCCATCATGATCACGGTCTTACCAACACCTGCACCGCCGAACAGACCAATCTTACCGCCACGGCGATAAGGAGTCAGCAAATCTACAACTTTAATTCCGGTTTCAAACACTGAAGGTTTGGTTTCCAGATCGGTGAATTTGGGAGCCTCGCGGTGGATAGGCAATGTAGCCTCAGGATTTACAGGCCCTTGATTGTCTACAGGTTCGCCCAGGACGTTGAAAATCCGACCCAAAGTAGCTTTACCTACTGGTACGTTAATTGGCGCACCAGTATCTACTACTTCCAGACCACGCACTAAGCCATCGGTGGAGCTCATTGCAACAGCCCGCACCTGGTTGTCGCCCAGCAGTTGCTGTACTTCGACGGTCAGGTTGATTTCCTGTCCAGCTTCGTTGGAGCCTTTGATGGTCAAAGCGTTGTAGATTTGCGGCAATTTCCCGCCGGGAAATTTAACGTCTACAACAGGACCGATGATTTGGGTAATGTAACCGATGTTTGTTTTTTCTGCGGTGGTGACCATGCTGAGCCTAATGATTGAAGCTATATTTCAGATAGGGTCGTAGACGACATAATATGAAGTAATGTCACTTTTCAGATTAACACTGAACGAACCCATTCTCTGCCATAATATTCATTCTTAAGACTGGGTTGTTGATAATTTCTGGTCTTGAGTCAGTAGATATCAGGCACGACGGGGATCGCAGCATGAAAGATTCGATCTGCCAAATTTTTTTCTGACCAAAACCTTAAAAGATGCCAATAAAATCAGGGTTTCTCTTCTGGTGACTGTAACGATCAGCTAAGTCAGACCAAAACTATCTAGATGAATGCAGCGTTGAAGATAGGGTAATAGCCCTTTTGGGTTATCAGAACAGGAGATTAATTGTGACGAAGTTGAAAGTTGGTATCAATGGATTCGGCCGGATCGGGCGGCTTGTGCTTCGCGCTGGCATTAATAACCCCAATATTGAGTTTGTGGGGATTAATGACCTAGTACCGCCAGATAATCTTGCTTATCTATTTAAATACGATTCAACCCACGGTAAATTTAAAGGTAAGGTGGAAGCAAGGGAAGATGGCATCGTCATTGATGGACATTTTATTCCTTGTGTGTCGATTCGTAATCCAGCCGAGTTACCTTGGGGAAAATTGGGTGTAGATTATGTTGTGGAATCTACAGGGCTGTTTACTGGTCAAGAGGGAGCTACAAATCACCTCAAGGCTGGTGCTAAACGGGTAGTAATTTCTGCTCCCACTAAAGATCCAGACTTGGTTCCTACTTTGCTGATGGGTGTTAATCATCACCTATTCGACCCCAGTAAACATACCATTGTTTCCAATGCCAGCTGTACCACCAACTGTCTGGCTCCAGTGGCTAAGGTTATCAATGATAATTTCGGCTTGAGCGAAGGTTTAATGACCACAGTTCACGCCATGACTGCGACTCAGCCCACTGTAGACGGCCCCAGTAAAAAAGACTGGCGTGGCGGTCGGGGTGCAGCCCAAAATATTATCCCTTCTTCCACAGGCGCAGCTAAAGCTGTGGCATTGGTTTTACCAGAATTGAAGGGTAAATTGACGGGTATGGCTTTCCGAGTTCCTACTCCCGATGTTTCTGTAGTGGATTTAACCTTTAAGACAGATAAAGCCACTAGTTACAAAGAAATTTGCGCCGCCATGAAAGCTGCGTCTGAAGGTGAGTTAAAAGGAGTACTCGGCTATTCTGACGAAGAAGTAGTATCTACAGATTTTCAGGGTGACACTCATTCCAGCATCTTTGATGCGGGTGCCGGCATTGAACTCAACTCCAACTTTTTTAAAGTGGTTGCTTGGTACGACAACGAATGGGGCTACTCCAATCGTGTAGTTGACTTAATGTTATCTATGGCACAGAAAGAACAATTGGCTACTGTGAGTTAATTGGGATGAGTCAATGGTCATTGGTCAATGGTCAATGGTCATTTGTCAATGGTCAATGGTCATTGGTGAAGCAATCTGGACTGTTGACTGTTGACTGTTGACTGTTGACTCTGGTCTCTTGGTAAAACGACGCATAACTTTTGATAGCAAAACTAGATAGAAGAGTAATTTTACTGGGCAGCTAAGTGATATGAAGCACTTGTGAATTTGGATGCTTTATACCGATTCTTTAAAAGAGAGCAACACATTCAAAACCGGAAACCCAGATACAGTCTGAATTTCTTAATTTTGAATTTTGCGGAAAGTCTGAGCGCCGGCTTCCGGCGATCAGAACTTTCCAAGAGAGAATTTTGAATTTTGAATTGGTATTAGATATCCAGGTCGCAGGTTTTGGGGAAAACCCCAGGCTATTCCTAAACCCTCAATTCCTATGCGTCGAACCAAAATTATTTGTACTGTTGGCCCTGCTACATGCGCACCTGAGCGGCTAGAAGCATTGGTAGAAGCTGGGATGAATGTGGCGCGGCTCAATTTTTCTCACGGGGCCTATGAATTCCACGCGCAAACGGCTGGCTATCTGCGGCAGATTAGTTCGCGACAGCGCAAGCCGATCGCAATTATGCAAGACTTATGCGGGCCGAAAATTCGCTTGGGCAAATTACCACCGGAAGGGCTGATGGTGGAAGCTGGTAGCGAGGTAACTTTTGTCTTACAAGAAAAGGGCGAAAGTGTTGACGAACTACCTTTACCATTGCCGACTTTGTTTGCAATGGTGCGCCCAGGGGAACCGATTTCGATTAATGATGGTCGGGTGAAATTAGTTGTGAGCGATCGCGATGCCGATCGCATTCGCGCCCATGTGAAAATTGGCGGTTTAATTTCCACCCACAAGGGGGTAAACCTCCCAGAAACTCGTTTACCCGTCAGTTCCATCACCGAAAAAGACTTGCAGGATTTACGATTTGGCATTCAGTTGGGTGTGGATTGGGTCGCAGTCTCCTTTGTACAATCACCACGAGACTTAGAACCAGCCCAAAGAATGATTGAAGCTGCGGGAGCAAAAATTCGGGTAATCGCTAAAATCGAACGCCCAGAAGCGGTCAAAAACTTCGATCGCATTTTGGCAGCCGCCGATGGCATTATGATTGCTCGTGGTGATTTAGGCGTGGAAATGCCAATTCACGAAGTTCCCCACATTCAAAAAGATATTATTCACCGTTGTAATCGAGCAGGAAAACCTGTGATTACTGCCACCCAAATGCTGGAATCGATGATTAGCGCCCCCGATCCCACCCGTGCCGAAGCTACAGATGTGGCTAACTCTATCTGGGATGGTACGGATGCAGTCATGCTTTCGGGAGAAACGGCTGTAGGCGAATATCCTATCGGTGCCGTCCAGATCATGCATAATATCGCCGTGCGCACAGAACAATCGTTACAGGAAGGTAGCAGCCACGCCTGGTGTCATGAAGCGGGTAGTTTGAGCGTTACCGAGTCGGTAGCAGAAGCAGTATGTCGAATTGCCTATGAAATCGGCGCAAAAGCAATTCTTTGTAATACTTCTTCGGGAAGTACAGCCCAACTCGTATCTAAATACCGCCCATCCACACCAATTATTGCCCTCACCCCAGATGAAATGGCTTACCGTCAGCTAGCACTTTCTTGGGGCGTGATTCCCTTATTAATTCCGCCAGTCCACAACGCCGAAGAAATGTTTATGAATGTGGTGAACACAGTCGTAGACATAGGTTTAGCCAAAGAAGGCGACCAAGTAGTTATTACCTCTGGCGTACCAATTGGTCAATCAGGAACAACTAGTTTAATTAAAGTGCATTCTATTGGACAACCGATTTTGGCATAAGCCTTCTAGAATAGGGGCGAGGCGCAAGACTTTGAAAATACTTGCTTAGGCAAGAATTAAGAAAAGTTGCCAAAATCAGAATTGTAGGTACAGCAAAGAGTGGAAATAAGAGGGTAATTGGTAAAGGAGGCAGAAGGGGCTAGGGACTAGGGGCTAGGGGCTAGGGGCTAGTTTTTTGAATCAGCAATCGTAGTTTTCAAGGCATTTTTTCAGGTAGCTTCACGAGAAATCCGACAACCAACACCTAGCCTTTAGCCTTGAGTCAAAAATCATCCCTTGTAACTTGAAAGAGTTATTTCTCCCTTGTCTCCCTTGTCCTCCTTGTCTCCCTTGTCCCCCTTGTCCCCCTTGTCCTTTCATACATGGCGATGAAAATTGTTTCATCAAGACTGCCCTCTGCCTTTCCTAATGTAAATCCTAAACAAGCACACAACACGGAGCAATTTATGTCTAAGAACCTACTAGAGCAATTGCGGACAATGACTGTAGTAGTTGCGGATACAGGGGATATTCAAGCTATTGAAAAGTTTAAACCCCAAGACGCGACCACAAACCCCTCGCTGATTACTGCGGCGGCACAAATGCCTGAATATCAGGAAATTGTCGATCAGACTTTACTGCAAGCAAAAAAAGATGCAGGTGCAGGTGCTAGCCAAGCACAAATTGTGACCATCGCTTTTGACCGTTTGGCGGTAGCATTCGGGTTAAAGATTTTACAAATCATTCCTGGTCGAGTATCTACAGAAGTTGATGCGCGGTTATCCTTCGATACTGAAGCTACTGTCACCAAAGCTAGAGAATTAATTGCCCAATACGCCGCCGCCGGAGTTGGTCGCGATCGCGTTTTAATTAAAATTGCCACCACTTGGGAAGGTATCCGGGCTGCGGAAATTCTGGAAAAAGAAGGTATTCATTGTAACTTAACACTACTGTTTGGCTTGCACCAAGCGATCGCCTGTGCGGAAGCTGGCGTTACCCTAATTTCTCCCTTCGTCGGTCGGATTCTCGACTGGTACAAGAAAGATACTGGACGCGACAGCTACCCCTCAGCAGAAGACCCAGGCGTATTATCTGTTACCACAATTTACAACTACTACAAGAAATTCGGCTACAAAACCGAAGTTATGGGAGCTAGCTTCCGTAACATTGGCGAAATTACTGAGTTAGCTGGTAGCGATTTGCTGACAATCTCGCCTTCACTATTGGCGGAATTGCAAGCAACCGTTGGCGAATTACCCCGCAAACTCGATCCCGCTAAAGCCGCTAGCGTGGAAATTGAAAAAATCTCCATCGACAAAGCCACCTTTGACAAAATGCACGCCAGCGATCGCATGGCGACTGACAAGCTAGCAGAAGGTATTCAAGGTTTTACCAAAGCCTTAGAAGAATTAGAAAAACTATTGGCTAACAGATTGGCTACCCTAGAAGCTAAATCTGCAACTCCTGTAGCTTAGAATTTTTCTCCATTTAGTTAGCACTTCAAAACTTAATAGTTGACTCTCAAACCTGATTATTTATTAATCGGGTTTTTTATATAATCTTTGCGACACATCAAAATATTCTAGAGGGCATGGCAGTGCCAGTGCCCCTACAATCTGTCGCATTCTGTTTTCCAATTGGGATAAGAACTCTTGGCGTACTTGGCGTCTTCTCTGGGAGACGCTGCACGTTGGCGGAAGCCTCTCGCAGAGAAGGCGGTTCAATTAATTCATTTCGTGCTAATTTTCTGCTCACTTACTCGCCGTTTAAAAATCAATACAGTTCAGTTAGCGCCAAAAACCTCAAGCCACGTAGGTTGGGTTGAGGAACGTAGACGCGAAGCGGCTTCCCGAAGGGTAACCCAACATTTCCAGGTGTTTGTTTGGATGCGGTGAGGGTATACCAATCGTCGCTAATTTTTACAGTTAGGTTACTAGTGCTTTGTCTCATTAATTCTGTGGGGTAAGTTTTTTCTTCTTTTCTCTTCCTTCGCGGACTTCGCGTCTTCGCGGTTCGTTTTTTACCCAGCAAAATTAATGGGACAGACCACTAGTGCGAAAATTAAATTAGCTTGAATTGATTTTATAAACCCAGAAGGAACGCGATCGCTAATTTCTGCTACTTGATTTTCGATAGCTGCAATTAACACTTATTCTGGAGTCAATTCTACTGCTAGCGTTGGTGTTGCTTCTGGCGTCGCTAATTCTTAATGCGTTAAAATATCCCCAACTTTTTGAAAAAGTCGGGGATTTTATACTATCGATTTTTACAAATCAAAGAGGACTGCTATATATTTTTTTGCCTTATGCACAGACACAAACAATAAAGAAAATCAGACAAGTCAGCACAATAAAACGTTTTATGATTTCTACAGGAATAATCCACTTATTGCCTGAATAAAGCGCGATAGTGACAAATTGGAATTGAAGAAGTTGGGAATTTGATTGTGATTATAGGAATCAGTTATTAGGATAGACTTTGGTTTCATTGCTGAGACGCAATTTCCAGGTTGAGAGGATGTTGTAGAAACTTCTCCTGTATGCGTTCTCTGCACAGAATAAACGATTCCTCGATACATTAATTGATAAGCTACGGTTGGTGCTGGAACTGGCGTAGGCTCAATATTAGGGTCAACACGGTAGGTTGTTCCACGATAAGTCAAGTTATAAGCAGAACCTTGATGGCAAACAGGCTCAAAAGGTTTTGTGCTTTTTTTAGCTACTTCAGAGGAATTGTATTCGTAAGTAAGTCCGCGATAGTAGAGTTTCATTTTATAGTATGTGATTACTGTTTTGCAAAGGTAATTCATAGCCTAAATCCTTTACAGATAAGATATCTGGCAGAAATAGTGTTACCAGAATATTACTGATGAGATTGGTATGTTTTTTACCTAAAACTTGCTTTCGTTGATAGCTTTTATTTTTGCACTGAGTCTTTTATTAGACATCGGTGTTAATTTCTATATTTATTTAAAGCTAATATAAAGCGCTTAGGCGCTAAAAATCTAAATTAGACACAACAAGTCCTTTAGCAGATGCACTTTAACCTCTACCTGTAGCTTTAAAACAACGAGAATTTTTCCGTCAATTTACGGAATTTTTGCCGATAAAAGGTATTATTCGCCGTTTAAAAATAATCATTTCATTCCCAACAACCGGATTGCGCGCTACCAGCCTATCTTGAAAATCAACCACCTCTAAATGTGTGAAATCAAGTTCTTGAGAGCGTTGTAAAATATCGGCGGCGAGTTGATCTTGTTGAGATGCAGTGAGAGTATACCAATCGTCGCTAATTTTCACAGTTAGGTTACTAGTACGAAAATTAGCTTGAATTGATTTTATAAGTCCAGAAGCAACGCGATCGCTAATTTCTGCTACTTGATTTTCAATAGCTGCAATTAACACTTGTTCTGGAGTTAATTGCACTGCTGGCGTAGGTTCAGGCGTAGGTGTTGGTTCCGGTGTTGGCGTTGGTTCTGGTGTCGGTTCTGGTGTTGGCGTCGGTTCCACTGGTGGAACTTCTGCTGTTGGTGTTGGCGTAACTTCTTCTGGTGCTGCTGGTTCTGGCGTTGCTAATTCTGGCTGCGGCGAAATAGCGATCGTTGGCGTGGGTGTAGGCGTTGCGGCGGGAACTTCCTCAACTGGAGGTGCGATCGCTATCTCAGGCGGTTTATTGGTGAAAAATGTCGTAGTTGTCCACACTAAAACCACAGTCATACCCGCAATTATCCCTGTCAAAGCTGTATCAGACAACTTTGCAGACAAATTCGCTGGTAAAACATTGCGGACTTTAGCCAGCAATCCACCCCAAAAACCACGAGTTTCCGCAGTTCCCGGTGGCGGTGCTGTTTCCAGTTTCACCACAGCCGTTTCTAACAGGCTAATAGTTCCCCTAAGAACCTGGATAATCGTAGACTTCCAAATTGGCTGGTTTCTCTGGGAGGGATTACGGCGACGTTGTGGATTCTGATTGTCTTGCGACATGGAACTTTTACCAAGAGCAACAAATCAAAGAAAAATCAAATACATTGTTAGCAATGTAGCTGCTTTTGTAATGTATCACTTCATTGCTCAATGCTCAGGCTAAACTGACTAGTTGTTGAATTTAATCATTTATGAACCTAAAACGCCGCCAATTTTTATTTTTAACTAGCCTTGGTTCCCTTGGTACAGGATTAACCTGGATATTCACTAAGCAAAACAGTCAAAGCACCGATTTCGCTCAATCACAAACCGCGATCGCTGCCAATCCTGCTAACAAAGGCTTGCTACTGCGGTTTGTATCCGTCGCCGATACAGGCACAGGTGCTAAAGGACAGTATGCTGTAGCTAAGGCAATGACTAGTTATCACCAAACAAATCCTTACAATTTAGCAGTTTTAGCTGGAGATAACATTTATAACAACGGAGAAATTGAAAAAATTAATGCTGTTTTTGAACGTCCCTACAAAGATTTGCTCAAGCAAGGTGTGAAATTTCATGCTTGTTTAGGTAATCATGATATTCGCACTGATAACGGCGATCCACAAGTTAAATATCGCGGCTTTAATATGAAAGGACGTTACTATACATTTAGCCAGGGAGATGTACAATTTTTTGCTTTAGATACTAACGGTAATGCTGACTGGAAAAACCAGCTACCTTGGTTAGAAAAACAATTAAGTCTGAGCAAAGCATCTTGGAAAATTGTCTTTGGACATCATCCAATTTATGCATCAGGAGTTTACGGTAGTAGTCCCGAATTTATAGAAACTTTCACTCCCCTATTTCAAAAATACGGCGTACAACTTTATATCAACGGACACGAACACCATTATGAACGTACTCGTGCAATTAATGGTACAACTTACCTAATATGTGGCGCAGGTGCAGGTAATCGTCCTGTAGGTAAAAATGAGTGGACAGAATATTCTACTAGCGATTTAAGTTTCGCTGCATATAATGTCCATGCAGACAGAATAGAATTAAGTGGCATCGACACTAATAACCGCGTTTTTGATCGGGCTATTATTCCGTTAAAATCTGCTTAATTTACTTACCTTCTGATTAAATATTGGGTGGGCATTAACCCACCACATTATTTATATTTTCATAACAGCTATTTACGAAAAATTTTTCTAACAAAATATTAAACTCTTTATTTGCTAGCTCCTATTCCCTATTTTCCAAAGAGCGATCGCATTTACTCTATTACTCATAGTAAGTATTATAATCATACACACTTGGTTGGTGAATATACTTAAAATTCTCCGCTCCTCTCTAGGCAGATTATCATTGAAAGCATTAATCTGCCTAATATTTTGTTGCATTCAATACAGTAATAATACTTTGTCACTTGTCACAACGTTGACAAGTAATTAACACTCGATCTTCACAAACTTGAAATATAGTCCAGGAAAGACTTAACAATCGGCAACAATAATTAACTTTATTACTCCCGTAAATTGTAAACGCAAGTCATAGTTCCTTAGGACAGGGTTATTGCCAATGAATTCTAGCCTCATATTATCTAACATACTGAATCCACCAGTATTGTTTTTCTTTCTGGGAATGCTAGCGATTTTCTGTAAATCAGATTTAGAAGTTCCCCAACCTTTGCCTAAATTGTTTTCTTTATACCTCTTACTTGCGATTGGATTTAAGGGAGGCTATGAACTTGAAGAAAGTGGAATTAGTCCGCAAATAGCTATGACATTGACTGCAGCTATTTTCATGGCTTGTGCAGTTCCTATATATTCTTTTTTCATCCTCAAAATCAAATTAAATGCATATAATGCAGCCGCCATTGCTGCAACTTATGGCTCAATTAGTGCAGTTACTTTCATTACTGCTCAGTCGTTTCTCAAAGTTCTGAATATTCCCTCTGATGGCTACATGGTAGCAGCTTTAGCGCTGATGGAATCTCCAGCAATTATTGTGGGAATTGTATTAGTGAGAATATTTGCACAAACAGGAAAAAGAGAAGCAGGAGAAGAAAAAGGAGAATTTTCTTGGGGTGAAGTATTGCGAGAAGCTTTTCTAAATGGTTCTGTATTTCTATTAGTTGGTAGTGTAATTATTGGCATTCTTACAGGAGAAAAAGGCTGGGAGAAACTGCAACCATTTACACAACAAATTTTCTATGGAGTTCTAGCATTCTTCTTACTTGATATGGGAATGGTAGCTGCTAGAAGAATTAAAGACTTGGGTAAAACTGGGTCTTTTTTAATCGCATTTTCTGTATTTATGCCTGTAGCCAATGCCATTATCGGAATTATCATTGCTAAATGTATTGGCATTTCCGAAGGTAATACACTTTTATTTGCTGTTTTGTGTGCTAGTGCTTCTTATATTGCAGTACCAGCAGCAATGAGAATGACAGTCCCCGAAGCGAATCCCAGTTTGTATGTTTCTATGGCTTTAGCGCTAACTTTTCCTTTCAACATTATTGTGGGAATTCCGTTATACATGAACATCATTAAAACTATGGGAGTTTAACAAAGTGGAAAGGGTTAAAAGGTTAGAAATTATTACCAATTCCCTAGAAATGTCTCAAGTGATCAAAATTTTGGACAGTATAGGTGTTTCTGGTTACACGATTATCAAAGATGTCACAGGTAAAGGCGATAGAGGCAAAATAATTGATGATTTGGAAACGCCAGCATTGACAAACGGATATGTATTAAGCGTTTGTACAGAAGAACAAGAATCGGAAGTAGTAACAGCGATTACACCTATTTTAAAAAAATTTGGAGGTGTCTGTATTGTTTCTGATGCCAAGTGGATTGCACATTAACTAAACTGAACTAGAGACACTCGTGTAAAAATTAAAGCATCAGGGTTCAAAACAAAAAAATTATCACAGTCTGATTAGTGTCTCTAGATTTTATTTGATTGCGGAAACTTGGTTACTGATTGTGAAGCTATAAAAGACTGAACATATTTTTGGTGAGAGGAATTCAATTGTGCCAATAAAACGCATAATAGCAGGTTTAAATGAGTTTCATGACAACTACTTCATCAACCATAGAGAATTATTTGAACAGTTGTCTCACGGTCAAAATCCTGAAGTCTTATTCATAACTTGTTCAGATTCGCGGATTGACCCTTGTTTAATTACTCAAAGTTTACCTGGAGAATTATTTGTTATTCGTAATGTTGGTAATATTATTCCCGCCTATGGTACACCCAAGAGTGGTGAAGCGGCGGGAATAGAATATGCTGTTGAAGCTTTAGATATTAGAGATATTGTTATTTGTGGTCATTCCCACTGCGGAGCCATGAGAGGACTGTTACAGATAGGAAATTTATCTCAACAAATGCCGTTAGTTTATGATTGGCTAAAACAATATGCTGAACCAACTCGTCGTATAGTTCTTGATAATTATAAAGATTATCCAGCCGATAAACTACTAAAAATTACTATTGAACAAAACGTTTTAACTCAAATAGAAAATTTAGAAACTTATCCATCTGTTCGCTCAAAATTACATAGTGGTAAATTAACTCTTCACGCTTGGATTTATGAAATAGAAACTGGCGAAGTTTTTGCTTATGACGCCAATATCGGTCAATTTAAAATTTTAGATAACCGACCTTTTCCTGTACCAAATCCTCTGCTTGGCGCATATTCAAAAAATGCCGTTTAATTGATTAATTTACAGGGTTGGGTTGAAGAACATCCAACCCTGTATTTTTAAAGTAGTAGTCAAGTGTGCGCGATCGCACTATACTAAATACCATCCGCTGCAGTTTTCAGGATATAGTTTATGATTCTTGAGGCAGTGATGCTTCATGTTAAACCTGGGATGGAATCAGAATTTGAATTCGCTTTCAAAAAAGCTTCTAAAATTATTGCATCAATGAATGGATATTTATCTCATGAACTCAATCGCTGCATTGAGGTTAATGGTAAATATCTCTTACTTGTGAGATGGGAAACTTTAGAATCTCATACGGTAGGATTTCGCGGTTCTGCTGAATATCAACAATGGAAACAATTACTACATCATTTTTATGAACCATTTCCCACTGTTGAGCATTTTACAGAAGTAGAAATTTAACTCCTACCAATTTGAAAAAAGAATGCCACAGATTGTAGGGATAAGGCATTGCCTTGCCCTCTAGAATATATTAATGTGTCGCCAAAATTATTTGAACTGGTAACATATATTCATAAATATTCAGGTATTTTTAAATACTAGATAAAATCTTAAGGTGCGTTGCGCTACGCGACAACACACCCTACATGAAAATAGCCGATATTGGGAAATTCATCATTAAATCAAAATGACAAATGACAAATGACAAATGACAAATGACAAATTATCAATCTACTTTTTGCAACTGCGCTACTCTGGGGTCGATAATTTTTTGTCCCAAATTGGCAAATTTAATCGCTACAGACAGCTTATTTCCTTCTCCAAATACATGAGTAATTTCACCAAGACCAAAAGATTTATGTAATACTCTATCGCCTACGTGCCAATTCTGCTTACCATTGGTATTTGCAGCAGTTTTGGTATAGGTTTGGCGCACCTTACGCCCATTAGTTAACAATTCTTCTGGTACTTCATCGAGAAATTGCGATCGCACTGCGGGTTCTCTTGAACCATAAAGGCGACGTTCGCGAGCATGTGACAAATATAACCTTTCCTGAGCGCGGGTAATTCCCACATAACACAGGCGACGTTCTTCTTCTAAAGCTGCGGGATCATTTAAAGAACGATAACCGGGGAATAGTCCCTGTTCTAAACCAACTAAAAAGACTACGGGAAATTCTAACCCTTTAGAAGCGTGCAAAGTCATCAAGGAAACCGCAGTTTTTCCTTCTTTTAAATTATCTAAATCGGAACTAAGGGCGGTACTTTGTAAGAAACCTTGCAAAGTTGCATCTTCGTTTTCTTCTTGGAATTGCAGTACAGCGTTATAAAGTTCTTGAACGTTTTGTATTCTGTCTTGGGATTCGTCTGTACCTTGACTGAGCAAGTCTTGAATATAGCCAGAGTCATCTAGTATACCTTGAACTATTTCTGCTGCTGGCCGATTGCCGATTTCGCCTTGCCAACGGTTAATCATTTCTGCAAAGCCTTTCACCGATTTTGCACCCCTTCCCGCCAAGGTATTTACTGATGTATCATCAGATAAAATTTCCCAAAGGGTGGTTCCTAATTGCTGGGAAGCGTTAATCAAAGCATCAATGGTGGTTTTCCCGATACCGCGCCGGGGAGTATTGATGACTCGTAATAAGCTTACAGTATCCGCAGGATTTGCGATCGCTCTCAAGTAAGCTATCACATCTTTAATTTCTTTGCGATCGTAAAATCTCATTCCCCCGACAACTGTATAAGGAATTTGATATTTCACCAACAGTTCTTCAAATGGGCGAGATTGAGCATTTGTCCGATAAAGAATAGCAAAACTTCCCCAAGTTAACTCAGGATTTTGATATTCTAAAGAGCGAATTTGATTGATGATAAACTCAGCTTCATCTAATTCATTATCTGCTTTATGACAATAAATTTGTTCCCCTGCTCCCCTTGTTGGTCTGAGAACTTTATCAATTCGTTGGGTATTATTTTCAATTAATTCATTAGCCGCTTGCAGAATATTTTCACAAGAGCGATAGTTTTCTTCTAACTTCACCATCGTTCTGGTATCTTCATCAGGTAAACCATCGCCAAAATCTTGCTGAAACTCTAGCAATATGGTAAAGTCAGCCATTCTAAAAGAGTAAATTGACTGGTCAGCATCACCCACAACAAACACCGAGCGGTTTTGCCAATTCCATTCACTCTTTCTATCTTCACCATTGGTAACTAATAGGCGAATTAAGTCATATTGAGTACGGTTAGTATCTTGATATTCATCAACTAAGATATGACAGAATTTGCGATGCCAATAACCTAATACCTGTTCGTTTTGCTGAAATAATCTGGTAGGAATGAGAATTAAATCATCAAAATCTAGGGCGTTATTTTGTGCCAGTCTATCTTGATAGGCACTATAAACTTGAGCAATTACTCGTCCGCGATAATTCGGTTGTTCTCTTTCAAAGTCTTTGGGTGATAAACCTTGGTTTTTGGCATTACTAATTGCATAACGTACCGAACGATGATCGAATTTTTTATCATCTAAATTTAGCTGTTTGGTAACAATTTCCTTTACCAAACTTTGCGCATCAGATTCATCGAAAATCGAGAAATTTTTACTCCACCGCCGACCATTTTCGTCTTGGTACTTCTCAATATCAAACCGTAAAATACGGGAAAACAGACTGTGAAACGTACCGCACCATAAATCTTTGATGGTTTCGCGGTAAACTTGCGATCGCAGTTGAGATTGTTGATATTCAGTCAACAAATCAAACTTGGTGTCATATTGTTTGATCGCTTCTGCTTCCGCAAACAGCTTTTGAATCCGTTCTTTCATTTCCCTGGCGGCTTTATTTGTAAAAGTCACCGCCAAAATATTCTCCGGATTGACGCGATGTTTGAGAATCAGGTTAGCAATCCGATAAGTCAACGCGCGTGTTTTACCGGAACCTGCTCCAGCCACAACTAGCAGCGGCCCGCAGTAATGTTCTACGGCTTGACGTTGGCTGGGGTTAAGATGGCTGAGAAAGTCTATAGTTGTGGTCATGGATGACTGGGCAGAGAATTGCTTATTTTGAGAGTATCGCACTCAACGCATATTATTCTAGGTTAATTAAAATATCTCAATTCACCTTTGTTTCATTTCCCTGAACAACTCTCTCACTCAGCCTACATAGCCGTAACCAGATAAATTAAGTCAACAGTCAACAGTCAACAGTCAACAGCTATACTATTCTTCCACAATCAAAGGTAAGCGGACGATAAAAGTAGAACCTACACCCAGTTGGCTTTTCACCACAATTTCGCCACCCATCATTTGACAAAAATGGCGACTAATTGCTAACCCTAAACCAGTACCACCATATTTTTTTGTTGTCGATGTATCTCCTTGGATAAAAGGTTGAAATAGCTGTTTTTGTTGACTTTGTGACATCCCAATACCTGTGTCACTCACCGTAAAAGTCACGATTCCATTGGCTACTGTTCCGACTAACTCATCTTTACTAATTTTAACTGTGAGGCTAACTTTGCCATTTGTGGTGAATTTAGCAGCATTACTTAATAAATTTAACAATACTTGCCGCATTCTTGTTTGATCGGCATACATTGTTCCCAAATTTTCATCACAATCAATTTCTAAAATATTACCGTTTTTCTCTACAGCCGATCGCACTGTCAGCACAACATTACTAATTAATGTCCCAATCTCAAATGTCTCTGGGTACAGAGTCATTTTCCCGGCTTCAATTTTTGACAAGTCGAGGATGTCATTAATTAATTCTAGTAAATGTCTCCCGGCTGAATTAATTGTTTCTAGATCGGTAATAAAATCTCCCGTCAATCCTAAATCTGTAGCATCATCTTGTAGTAGTTGACTCAAGCCAATTACTGCATTTAATGGGGTGCGTAATTCGTGGCTGACATTAGCTAAAAATATACTTTTAGCTTTGCTAGCAGCTTCCGCTAATTCTTTGGCTTGTTGTAGTTCTTTCGTGCGCTCAGAGACGCGCTCAATTAACCGATTTAAAGATTTAGCTAATAAGCCTATTTCATCTTCTGTAGTTATGGGTGCGCGCAAATCAAAATTAGATTTTCTCGCTACCTGTTCTGCAACTTGAGTTACCGTGATTACTGGTTCCGCGATCGCGCGACTCGTCCGCCAAGCTACAATGGCCGCGATCGCCACTGATACCAGCATACTCATAATCACGATTAATCTTTCAACGCCTTTAGCCTGCTCTACACCTCTGGTTCGCTCTTGTTCTTGGACTTCAGCATTTTGTAAGATATTCGTCAGCGTCTGCGATAGCTGCTCTAGGCGCAGCGCTGTATCGCCACGCATAATTTGCAGTAATCGCTCTCGTTGTGCATCAATTTGTGGCGCTTCAATTGACGGAGATTCTATTTTGTCTAAAACCGATTCTACCTGCTCAACATAAATCTCTAAATTGTTGGCATAATCGAGCAATAAAGTTTCTAAAGTCGCACTTGTAGCTGCTAATCTTTTGGGATTTCTGGCGATAAAAGTTGTAATTTCTGCTTCTAATTGCTTTGCTTGCTCAACATTTTTGAGAAATTCACTTTTCTTATTTTGTCGCTGTATCGGATCTTCTAATACTGCAACTAAATTAGAGCTATATAATTGCGCTCCTACTACGGCATTTTTATAGTTAGTTAACAGTTGTCCTTGCTCGTGCGCGTGATTTAGTTGGTTAATTTCCCTGGCTCGGTAATAGTTAGCAATTACCAACCCAGTTAGGGAACCAAAGAAACCAATACCAATGGCGACAAAATATCCATAGCCAATTTTTTGATGTATGCGCCATGAACTTGCTTTGAGTTTCCCCCGTGAAGGAAATTCAATAGTCGGGAGTTCGTCTGTCGATGGCTCTTCCTCTGGCACTTTTTTGCTTTCTGAACTGCTGTCAACAGGGATTAGCTTTTGAGTTTGCATCCCTCAGATCTCCTTAGCCTCCCATAAAAGTCATCACTGAAGTTTGGCTGGGGTAAACAATTTATCTAGCGATTATTATCTAAATTATCTTTTTTTGTGACAAGAGTAAATTATATATCACGAGAAAATTGCCATGAGCTTTTTTATCTTTAAATTAATTAGTTATAATCTTTAATTTCCTTTATAACTGTCAATATAAATTGCTTTTTATAAAAAAGCTGTTCCCTAAACCAAATACACCCCTACCAGTATATCTTTTTCGTCAATTTACTTCCATATACAGTTGATTGCAGCTATATTAACTTAATGGGTAAGCAGCTAATCTAACCTCTTTTAGCTTTACAGCAGCTACTATCAAACCGTAAATAGCAGATTTGTTCAGTTGACTACAGCAAAGAATCTCAAAATCACTGCTGTATATTGACAAAATAACTGTTTCATAATTTTATCACCAATCCCTTTGATTCACCAATAATCAAAAATTCCCATCAAGAGTGGTGTTTTTGAGTAGGGCAAATAAAGCTATAAAAAATCCTCTGGTTGCCAGTAGTTTTACTACCATAATTCCAGAGGATATAGTTGTTCGAGATTAATGTTATCTAGAATAGAGTATAAGTCATTACTTACTCATACCCTCAGATTTAGCGATCGCCGCCAGTAATGACAATATTACTTGAGTGCGGAAGCGATCGGCGCAGAAACTGACTCGCTAACGGCTTGTTTGAGCAAATCAGCCTTATCGGTACGTTCCCAGGGCAAATCTAAATCATTCCGTCCAAAATGACCGTAAGCCGCGACGTCCTGATAAAAACGTCCGCCTCGTTCATTTGGTAAGTTGCGTAAATTGAAAGCATGAATAATTCCTGCTGGACGCAGTTCAAAATGCTTTTTGACTAATTCCAACAGAATTTCATCATCGACTTTACCAGTGCCAAAGGTATCGAGAAAAATGCTCACAGGACGCGCCACGCCAATAGCGTAACTGAGCTGTACTTCACATTTTTCTGCTAACCCAGCCGCAACAATATTTTTCGCTACATAGCGAGCTGCGTAAGCCGCCGAACGGTCTACTTTTGTGGGATCTTTACCGGAAAAAGCGCCGCCACCATGTCGGGAATAACCACCGTAGGTGTCAACAATAATTTTCCTACCAGTTAAACCAGAGTCGCCTTGAGGGCCGCCAATGACAAATTTGCCGGTGGGGTTGACCAAAAAGCGTGTCTGTGCGTCAGGCTTGATGGCAATATCGCCAAATACAGGCTCAACTACAGCCGTCCACAAATCTTCTTTGATTTTCGCTTGGACTGCCGCTTCATCGGTAATTTCCCCAATAGTAGCGGTATGTTGGGTAGAAATCAGGATTGTATCAATCCCTACTGGTCGTCCATCTTCATAAATTACGGTAACTTGGGTTTTACCGTCGGGACGCAAGTAAGACAAATCGCCGGTTTTGCGTACTGCTGCTAATCTGCGCGCAATGCGGTGAGCCAAACTAATGGGTAAGGGAATTAATTCTGGGGTTTCGTTGCTAGCAAAACCAAACATAATCCCTTGGTCACCCGCACCAATCGAATCAAATAGTTCATCACTATCTGCTTCACGGGTTTCTTGCGCTGTGTTCACGCCTTGAGCAATATCAGGTGATTGCTCATCTAAGGCTACTAACACGCTGGTACTGTTGGCAGAAAAGCCGTTATCAGCATTGGTATAGCCAATTTCAGCAATTTTCTTCCGGGCCAGATTCACAAAATTGACATTGGCTTTAGTGGTAATTTCACCTGTAATTAACACTAAACCAGTATTAACCACTACCTCAGCCGCAACTCGACTAGTGGGGTCTTGTGTCAGTAAAGCATCCAGAATCGTATCAGAAATCTGATCGCAGATTTTATCTGGATGACCTTCGGTAACTGACTCGGAGGTAAAAAGATATCGACGAGACAAAGGTATTCCTCCTTTATTTAAGAGTGTTTCACTGACTAGATAATTACACTCATCATCAAATCAATTCCTAAAGAATTGATTGTCTGTTGTTTTTGCTACTCACAAATCACAACTGACTACTGATAAACTGGGCTTGATTTTCTTCCCTCATCTCAAAAATAAAGGCTGATACTTCACCCTGCTGAGTAATTATTTAGTTCAGTTACTCTAATTTCTGAAATCATAACAATATTTACACATTAAATAGTTAGTCTGTTCTTAACTTTCCTCAAAGTTATTACTGATATTGAATAATTTTTTCAAAAAAATATATATTTTTGAGCAAAAATGTTTTTAGCAACACAAAAAAAAGGGAGATACCCTCAAGCATCTCCCTAAGCTTTGACACAAATACTGCTGCTTTAAACTTGAACTGCTAGTTTGGCTTCCTTTGCTGTTAAACGCTCGTAAGCTTCGCGCATTTTCAAGCCGGTAAGCACTTGGAACAAACCAGTTCCATTGTTAGAACCTGGATATTCGCGGTGTTGGAGTAACAAGTGGGTCATCTCACCTTGGTATTTGGTGGATGTTTTGCTCAGATGGGTTTCGATGTAAATCACTTCTTCTAAATTGTCGAATTGACCATCTACTTCCAATACTGAGACGTAACGACCGTAGTAAACATCTGAACCATAGTGCAGTTGCATACCAGGGTAGGAGCAAGTCAGCTTGCGTCCGCAAGGTGTCCAATTAATTGTTGAGCCTTCATCAAAGAGGTAGGTTGGCTCAAAGCCGTCTTTACCTTCTCTTTGGAGCATCCGTACCCGTAGGACTTTGCGTTCTGTGTCGTTTTTAATTAAATTAGTTGGTAATACTTGGAGAACTATATCAGCAAATTCTCTTTGTGGTTCAATAAACTTTTCAAAGTCAGGTTTACGGGAATTGATTTGCGCTAAGACATCTTCATAGCGGTGACCCCTTTCGGCCATGTCGCGCTGAATCTTCCAAGCAATTTTAACTTCGTCGCTGATATCAAAGTAAACACTGAAATCAATTAGCGATCGCACCCGCTCATCATACAAAGGATGCAGCCCTTCCACAACTATAATGTGGTTCGGCTCAATTCGCTCTGGTGGATCGATCATGCCGGTTTCGTGGTTGTAAATCGGCTTATCAATTGCTTGACCATTTTTGAGCGCGTTAATTTGCTCATACATTAGGTCAAAGTTGTTCGCCCTAGGATCGAGAGCAGTAATCCCTGTTTCTTTGCGTTGTTTGCGATCTAAAGAATGATAGTCATCTAAACAGATCACTGTCATTAAATCTTCGCCAAACAAATCGATTAAACGACGCAAAAATGTAGATTTACCGCACCCAGAGTCTCCAGCTACTCCAATTAGTACCACGCGTTCCGGCTTACTCGTCATAAATCTCCTCTAGATACTAAAACATGTGTCAATCAAAAATTTTTCACACAGCAGATTTTGAAGCCAGGAGTTTACCCCATCGGTTTTTCCGGCGTTCTTGTTACCCACAGCGCCATAAAGAAGTTCAGACGGGTAGCCAACAATAAAATATGTTGTTACTCGCCTGCCTAGCCTGAGTTTGTTGCTGGTAAGTATTTAATCCTAGTGGTATATTTGATTTTAACAGAAGGGGTTATTCTATACAAGTTTACTGTCAATAAGAATCTAGTGGTTCATCGATCCTGTTGATGATTTACTTGTTGATTTGAAAACATCTATCTTCACTACCCCAAACAGTCAGGTAACGACTGCCTGATGATTGTGACCCTCTTAATCAAGTTTATATTGTATAGTTTTCTCTGGCCACAAATTTTTTGCAAGTTTGGCATTTTAATTTGCGATTCAGTAATATTCCATAAATTCATGTGCCAATATCTATCTCAAGAATGAGCGAGTAAGTAAAGAGCAAAAAAATTTTGCTTCGTAGTTGTGATGTCCAAGGTAGCAGCTTGTGATTTGCCATGAGAGATTAATGTTGACAAAGCACAAAAGACAAACTTCCTGGTATTGTTTACAACCTTGAGACTAAGTGACAGACTTTAATAACCGCTTTTGGTCTGGATTGCAGTCAAAGATGCAGGGCTAACCACAAACAGCCAAATTTAACCACAGAGCAGCTAAAAGTTGGTCACATAGTCCATTGAAGCTCAGTATGTTTAACAGGTTTTGGATAGAGGTTGACAGATGGATCGCATCAAGTGAAACTGATTATAATTGCTTATATCCCCTATTCCTGTATCATGCGGTTATACAGATTCACTGAACCTATTCATGAAATTAATCGTGATTAGGTAATAGCTGCATCTAAAAATATTTTGGATGTCTGGCAAAAATAATTCTGCTGTCAGGTGCAGGGAAAGAGTTAGTGATGAGTTAGGGCATTTCTAACCAATAATTCACAAACACTTTTTAAGTGTATGGGATAAGCGTCAATAAACGAAAAAAGAGGTCGCAACTATATTAAAAACTACTTGGTTATCAAGTGGCTATAAAGTGCGATCGCTAAATCTACCAATAACTCAAATGCTGAGAACTTGTTGTCTATGCATTAGCCAATCTCTCTGATTTGACATAAAACTCAATTTATGCATTTGTTAGGAAACATTAGCAAGAAGGTATCGGTAAGTTAGTAAACGAAAAAAACATTAAATTGACTCATTATTAACATTCTCCATCAGACTTATCCTCTAACTTAGAAGGTGAACAGGTGTGTTTTTGCGCCGCCTGCATGTCTTTGGTGAGTGTACTTAGCAAGGCATTATCAAGTGATGCCATTTTCCTAGAATGCCAGTTTTGTGCAGCAAAAATCCGGTAAACTACAGCTGGCTTGTGATAGGAAAAGTTTTTTTTTGAAAAACGGTTAAGTCAACATCGGAGTGGTAGAACGAATGAACAAACAAGGTGCTTTTGAAAGTGCTGCCAACACAGAATCAGGTAGCCGCGTCTTCGTTTACGAAGTGGTGGGTCTGCGTCAGAACGAAGAAACTGATCAAACGAATTATAAAATTCGTAGCAGTGGCAGTGTGTTCATCAGAGTGCCTTACAACCGCATGAATCAAGAAATGCGACGTATCACTCGCCTTGGCGGCAAAATTGTTAGTATTCAACCCGCAAGTGCTCTACAGCAATTCAACGGCACAAGCTCATTCGGGACTGCTAACATTGGGGGGAATGGTCAAGCCACACCTGTGAATGCACCAGCTGAAGAACAGCTCAAGAATAAGGATCAAAAAGGCAACACCATGACTCAAGCGAAAGGCAAAAAAGACGCCCATGCTGATGTTCCGGTAAACACTTATCGTCCCAATGCACCTTTTATTGGGAAGTGTATCTCCAATGAGCCTCTAGTTAAAGAAGGTGGCATTGGTATTGTTCAGCACATCAAATTTGACCTTTCTGGTAGTAATTTGAAGTATATAGAAGGTCAAAGTATTGGTATTATCCCACCAGGGGTAGACAAAAACGGCAAGCCTGAAAAACTCAGACTTTATTCCATCGCCTCAACTCGTCATGGTGATGATGTAGATGACAAAACAGTATCCCTGTGCGTGCGTCAATTAGAGTATAAACACCCAGAAACAGGCGAAACAGTTTACGGTGTATGCTCAACTCACCTGTGTTTCTTAGAACCAGGTGCAGATGTGAAAATTACCGGGCCCGTGGGTAAAGAAATGTTATTACCCAGCGACCCCGATGCCAAAGTCATTATGATGGCAACCGGTACAGGTATTGCGCCCATGCGTGCTTATCTGTGGCGGATGTTCAAGGATGCAGAAAGAGCTGCTAACCCAGATTACCAATTCAAAGGATTTGCCTGGTTAATCTTTGGTGTACCCACAACTCCTAACATCCTTTATAAGGAAGAGTTGGAAGAAATGCAGGCTAAGTATCCTGATAACTTCCGTCTCACCTACGCCATCAGCCGGGAACAACAGAATCCCCAAGGTGGCAGAATGTACATCCAAGACCGAGTTGCACAATACGCAGATGAATTGTGGCAATTGATTAAAGAAGAAAAAACCCACACCTACATCTGTGGTTTGCGCGGTATGGAAGATGGTATTGATGCTGCTTTAACTGCTGCGGCTGCGAAAGAAGGTGTCACCTGGAGTACTTACCAAAAAGAAATCAAAAAAGCTGGTCGTTGGCACGTAGAAACCTACTAAGTACTAACTACTGAGTTTTGAATTTTGAGTTTTGAATTTTGATTAATTATGTAGGCTGGGCATTGTCCAGCCTACAATTTTTTATTGGTTAGTGGTTGGAGATAGAGACGCGATGAATCGCGTCTGTACAAGAGTCATTTATCTCCCTGTCTGCATAGCGATTGGTTATTTTTGTAATTGGAAGTACCTAAGGCGATAGGCGTTGAATTTTCCAGGTTTGAGTATCTAAACGAGTATATAGCAAGCGATCGTGCAAGCGGCTGGGTCTTCCTTGCCAAAACTCAATTTCTGTGGGAATGACTCGCAAACCTCCCCAGTGAGAGGGGCGAGGAATCTCCTGATTTTCATACTGATGCTGCAATTGCTGCAAGTTTTGCTCTAAGACTTCTCGATTAGCGATCGCCTCACTTTGACGAGAAGCCCATGCACCCAGGCGACTGTTTTCAGGACGGCTGTAAAAATATTTATCAGACTCGGCTGCGGAAACTTGTTCTACATGGCCGATAATTCTGACTTGGCGTTCCAATTCCGCCCACCAAAAAACTAGTGCAGCTTGGGGATTTTCTGCTAGTTCTTGTCCTTTACGACTGTTATAGTTGGTGAAAAAAACAAAGCCCCGCTCATCAAAATCTTTCAGTAATACCATTCTGGCTGAGGGTTTACCGTCTGGGGTGGCGGTTGCTATAGTCATGGCATTGGGTTCAGGAAGTTGGGCAGCTAATGCCTGCTCGAACCATTGTTTAAATTGTATAAAAGGATTAGGGTCAACCTCAGTTTCAGTTAAATCTTCTAATGTGTAGTCTTTGCGAAGGTCGGCAATGGTAGGATGCATGGTCATTTACTTCCTTGCGATTCAGAGATGCGTATATATATCTTTATGCAAAACTCTCCTATGTGATGGATGCCAAAGCTAGCAGTTAAGGTAATTTTTTCCCGTAGTCGAGAAAAAAGATTGCATCTGTTACCAAATTCGGATAATTATTATTGTTTGAGAGTAATTGAGCAGCCTGATATTTAAGATTTGTCATCCCTAATTTCTCATCTAAAAATCTCCAATTAGTATGATGCGCCGTTCAGCCTCCCTGCAAAGTTTATTAATTTATGGTCTGAGCGGCCCGATTATCGCTCTTAATGTTTGGCTACTCTCTGTAGTATTTAATTATTTTCAGCATCCCATTACTATTTTAAGTGTGGCGGCAATTCTCGCCTTTTTACTCAATTATCCAGTTAAGTTTTTTCAACGGGCACGCATCACTCAAGCTCAAGCTGTGATTGTGGTTTTACTTGTCACTTTAACATTAGTGGTAGTTCTGGGTGTCACATTAGTGCCAATGCTAATTGACCAAACAATTCAACTTTTAAATAAGATTCCTGATTGGTTAACTAGTAGCCAAAGAAACTTAGAACAAGTGGAAGCTTTGGCAAGACAACGGCGTTTACCTTTAGATTTAAGCGTGGTAAGTACGCAAATTAATGCCAATATCCAAAATTTAGTGCAACAACTCGCTTCTGGTGCGGTAGGCGTGGCGGGTACGTTGTTGTCGGGATTGCTAAATTTGGTGTTGGTAGTAGTGCTGGCGTTTTATATGCTATTGTATGGCGATCGCGTTTGGTTGGGTTTAGTCAGTTTATTACCAGCGAATATCAGAAAGCCTTTAACTACATCCTTACGCTTAAATTTTCAGAATTTTTTCCTCAGTCAGTTATTGTTAGGGTTATTCATGGTAGTTACCCTGACTCCCATCTTTTTAGTCCTGAGAGTGCCATTTGCCCTATTATTTGCCATAGTCATCGGCATAGGCGAACTCATCCCCTTTGTAGGTGCAACTCTAGCTATTGGTTTAGTGACTATATTGGTACTGCTGCAAAATTGGTGGTTAGCAGTTCAAGTTGCTGTCACGGCCATTCTCTTACAACAGGTAAAAGATAATCTCTTAGCACCAAAATTACTCGGTGATTTTATTGGACTTAACCCCATCTGGATTTTTGTGGCTATTTTGATGGGATTTGAAATTGCTGGCTTGCTAGGAACATTGGTTGCTGTACCAATTGCCGGTACTATCAAAGGCACTTTTGATGCTCTGAAGACTGGTCAATCTGGCGAATTTGTCTCACCTTTTACTATTACTTATGAATCTGATTGTGATGAAGACCATAAAACTTGAACTAATCATCAAAAATTTTAGAGTTAAAAATTCTCCGTCAATAGTTCAAAGTCCCAAATTCAGATTCCCCTGTCGCATCACTTATGAGCATGGATTCTTAACTGTTAAGCGTTGACTCTTGAGAGGCTAAATATTTCTAAGTAAATAAATATACTGAAAATTTTCTGATGATAGGGTATTATAAATTACTAATTTCTGATAAATTTCCAGTATAAAAATATCATGTTATACTTTGGTCTGTATGACGATAATTATACACTTATGCACTCAGGGTAAAAATAATGAATATCTCGAATTATATACAAATAAAACTTGCACAATCTCAAATCAAGATTCACAATAGTAGTGAATCCTAAATCATTATTAAAAATTTGTAGTATTTAATACATAAAATTTAGTTATCCATGAAACAGGTGAGGTTTGTGCTAATTTTTAGCTCAACAGTCGGCAATGAAGCTTTGACAAATCAAACATTCTGATTTACTTCACAAGCCTAAATGTTTAATCGACCTAGTTTTAACTTAATCACAAAAAATCATTAATGGATGCTTCCGAGCTATTAGAAACAATTACACTCCTGATTCAGCAGGCTGAGAGAGGAGAAATTGATCCTTGGGA
Source organism: Calothrix anomala FACHB-343 (assembly GCF_014696435.1). Classification (GTDB taxonomy): domain Bacteria; phylum Cyanobacteriota; class Cyanobacteriia; order Cyanobacteriales; family Nostocaceae; genus Aulosira; species Aulosira anomala_A. The sequence continues at coordinate 68,308 of NZ_JACJQG010000017.1, forward strand.
TGTACAGGTAATTGAGGTGATTGACCGTTACTTAGAACTAATGGCACCGGAGTCTACAGTTAGGGGTTATGAAGCTGACTTATCCCAATCTGGCCAGGCTTTTTTATCAGCATCAATGCTGGTGTTATATAAGGCTAATACCTTAATGCAATTACAATCAGCAGCAGATGAGCAAGCAGCAAACTTAGATGAAGAACTGCTAGAAACTGATAATAATGTATTACATTTAACCCCTCGCCTGCCGTTAGAGCATCATTTACGGCGGCGTCCGGCGGCTATGCCACCACCGAAGCGGCGCGTGACTCTGCAAGAGTTAATCGAGCAATTGCAGATTATGGCAAACCAGCTCAAACTGGTACAGAAGACAAGCAAACCTGTACGTCCTCGACGTCAGCCTACCGTCCAAGCGATGCGAGCAGCGCTAGAGTTGGCTCACCAAGAAAACCTGACGGAAGTAGCTGGGGAACTGGAACAAGTTTTGCATGTTTCGGCAGCAAAGCTCGATTTAGAGCAAAATTGGTTGAATTTAGAGGAATTAGTGGATTTATGGACTCAGAGTAAACAGCCACAGGCAAACAGTTCTCACCACGGTTCGGCACATAGCCATTTAGTTAGTGTATTTTGGGCACTACTACTGCTATCAGCACAATCTAAGGTAGAACTGTGGCAAGAGGAGTTTTACAAAGAGGTGAAAATCCGCTTACTGATAAATTCAGCTAACACCTATCAACCTATGGAGCAATCTATGAACTGATTGACATACTCCCCAGCCTAAAGGAGTGGAGATTCTGGGTTCAAACAACAGTTGCAGGCATAGCCCGTCTTACACTATCTCGCCCGACAGACAATGCCCTGCCTGTTTCCACAATTCTATCAAAAAGCCATCCTTTAAAGACGGGGCTTTAGACCCAGGTTTTTGGTAACTGAAATCCATCGCTAGACATAAATTATCAAGTGTTGGTTCAGCGACTCTCAAAATCTGGGTAAATTGAAAAGATAAGCGATCGCTTATGATTTTGCTATTACCCCTGGTTGCTACAAGCAACAACTCGCTGAATTTGTGCGATCGGCGATGATGAGCAAAAATAGCATAAACACAGTCAGAAACCCCAGTCCTAAAGGACGGGGCTTGAAAAAGCCTACATCTGACCAGACTAAGTTCTTAACTGAACTACGTTAGAGGCAAGAGTTAAAGACCTACCAGGGGATGCGAAGCTAGTCCCCTGCTCTAGAACCAAACGATTAAACAGGCTTAACGGGGTTAAACCAGTGTCGTTTGGATAGTACCGACCTCTAACATTGTCGTTAGCGCAGCGTTAGCGAGGCACGAGCGTCAGCTAACATTACCCCTTTTGGGAGGCTCTTGAGAGCAAAACATTATGCTTACAGGGTTGTCAAATTTGAAACGGTAACTGTCCCGTTGAAAGTACAAAACAAAGGTACACCGAATGCAACAACCCCAAGGAGATAATGTAACGGCGAATAAATACGCAAACGCGCCTAAACCCTATAAATGGAATTTAGGGGTCTCAACGGCGCAAGGATTATGATGAATTATAACTTGTTGAAAGTAACCTGGCTTGTGGTTGAGGAATAATCTTTATGAAGGCGATGATTCTTGCGGCGGGTAAGGGTACTCGTGTACGTCCCATTACCTATACAATCCCCAAACCCATGATTCCTATCCTGCAAAAGCCAGTGATGGAATTTTTATTAGAACTATTACGCCAACATGGCTTCGACCAAATTATGGTCAACGTCAGCCATTTGGCAGCAGAAATCGAAAACTATTTCCGTGATGGTCAAAGGTTTGGCGTGCAGATAGCCTATTCTTTTGAAGGGCAAATCGTTGAGGGTGAACTGATGGGGGAAGCCGTTGGTTCTGCTGGCGGGATGCGCCGTATCCAAGACTTCTCGCCGTTTTTCGACGATACCTTTGTGGTATTGTGCGGTGATGCTTTGATTGACTTGGATTTGACAGCAGCTGTCAAGTGGCATAGAGAAAAAGGTTCTATTGCGACGATTATTTCTAAATCAGTTCCTTTGGAAGAAGTTTCTAGCTACGGTGTGGTGGTGACTGATGAAGAGGGACGAGTGAAGGCTTTCCAAGAAAAACCCTCTGTGGAAGAAGCCCTCAGCACCAACATTAACACAGGTATTTATATTTTTGAGCCTGAAGTATTTAAGTATATTCCCTCAGGAATGGAGTATGATATCGGTAGCGAATTATTCCCCAAATTAGTGGAAATTGGCGCGCCGTTCTACGCTATTCCTATGGACTTTGAATGGGTAGATATTGGTAAAGTACCAGACTACTGGCGGGCGATTCGCGGTGTCTTGCTAGGTGAAATTAAAAACGTGCAAATTCCCGGTCATGAAGTTGCGCCAGGAATTTACACTGGCTTAAACGTGGCTGTGAATTGGGACAAAGTTGATATCACAGGCCCGGTTTACATTGGGGGAATGACCAGAATTGAAGATGGCGCGAAAATTGTCGGCCCGGCGATGATTGGCCCTAATTGCTGGATTTGTAGCGGTGCAACTGTGGAAAACAGCGTCATCTTTGAATGGTCGCGTCTGGGGCCGGGAGTACGGTTGGTTGATAAGCTGGTGTTTGGACGTTACTGCGTCGATAAAACTGGCGCAACCATTGACGTACAAGCTGCGGCTTTAGACTGGTTAATTACCGATGCGCGTCAGTCTCCACCATCCCATACGCCGGTGGAACGACAAGCTATAGCGGAATTGTTGAATACATCTGCTAGTTAGTCAATAGTCAATAGTCAATAGTCAATAGTCAATAGTCCAAAGTCATTTGACTATTGACTTTGGACTTTTTGACTAGCTATTCAAATATGTGTATCTTCTGAGACTTTGTTCGTAGGTTTGTAGGAGTCGTTGAGATTCGGCGAGAGTGATGCGCTTTTCCTCTAGGGCTTTTTCGCAACGTTGGCGGATGTTTTCTACCATGTCTTCAGAGTCGTACTGTACGTAACTCACCACTTCACTCATGGTATCGCCTTTGACGACATGCTCAATTTGGTACCCTTTGGGGGTCAATTGAATGTGAACTGCGTTAGTGTCGCCAAATAGGTTGTGTAAGTTACCCATGATTTCTTGGTAAGCGCCACTGAGGAACATGCCTAAATAATAGGGTTCCCCTGGTTTAAAGGTGTGCAGTTCTAAAACAGATTTGACATCACGTAAATCAATAAAGCGGTCGATTTTGCCGTCACTGTCGCAGGTTAAGTCTGCTAAGATTCCCCGACGAAGTGGTTCTTCGTCTAAACGGTGTATGGGCATGATCGGGAATAGTTGGTCTATTGCCCAACAATCGGGTGCTGATTGAAACACAGATAAATTCGCATAGTAAATGGAAGCCATGATTTTTTCTAGGTCTTCCAGTTCGTCGGGTACGTATTCTTGCTGTCTGGTGATGTTAAGAATTTTATGACAACAAGCCCAGTAAAGGCGTTCGGCTTTAGCGCGTTCTCTGAGACGCAAAATGCCTAAGTTGAAGCGGCTGATGGCTTCTTCTTTGAATTGGGCGGCGTCGTGGTAAAACTCTTGATAATTTTCTTTGTTAATTGATTGGTAAGTTTCCCAGAGGTAATTAATGATGGGGGATTCACCTTCTTCGGGTGGTTCTGGGGGATCGAGGGGGACATCGCTAGTGCTGAGAATGTCAAAAATTAGCACGGATTGATGGGAAGCGATCGCTCTGCCGCTTTCACTAATCAGTGTTGGTACGGGAATTTGCCGTTCGCTACAGGTATCTTTTAACTCGGCTACGATGTCGTTAGCATAGTTTTGCATGTTGTAATTTTTCGAGGCGTAGAAGTTGGTTTGGGAACCGTCGTAATCTACACCCAAGCCACCGCCGACATCGAGGTATTTCATGTCAGCACCCAGCATTGCCAACTCAACGTAAATGCGGCTGGCTTCTTGGATGGCATCTTTAATTACATTAATGGCTGAGATTTGCGAGCCGATATGAAAATGCATTAACTGTAAGGAATCGAGCAAATCAGCTTCCCGTAACTTGTCAACTGCCTCAATTACCTCAGGCATAGTTAGACCAAATTTAGCGCGATCGCCGCTGGAAGTTCCCCAGCGTCCCATACCTTGGGTACTGAGTTTCGCCCGTACTCCCAAGATAGGTTTAATACCCAATTGGCGGTTAGCGGCAATGACTAAATCAACCTCTTCAATTTGCTCTAAGACAATAATTGGTGTTTGTCCGAGTCTTTGAGCCAACATTGCTGTTTCGATGTATTCTTGGTCTTTGTAGCCGTTGCAAATTAACAATGCGCCTGGGGTATCCAATATCGCCAAAGCAATCATTAATTCCGGCTTGGAACCAGCTTCTAAACCAAATTGATGGGGCTTGCCAAACCTGACTAAATCTTCAATTAAATGGCGTTGCTGGTTGCACTTGACGGGAAATACACCTCGGTAAACACCAGGATAGTTATAGCGAGCGATCGCTTTCGCAAAACAAGCATTTAATCGCTCAATCCGGTCTTCTAAAATGTCTGAAAAACGAATCAACATTGGCAGCCCTAAATTGCGCTGCTTCAAAGCGTTAACCAATTCAAACAAATCTAAAGAACCGCCGCGATCGCCTTTGGGAGAAACAGTGACATGACCAGCCGCATTGATGGAAAAATAAGGCTGTCCCCAACCTTCAATTCTATACAGGGCTTCGCTGTCTTCAATTTTCCAAGAGCGCGGCGAATCATCTGTACTAGTACTAGGGGCTAACAGCTTTTTCGGCTTCTGGTGTTTCACTTCTAGTTTGTGTCCATTAGACGGCAGCTTAACTATCTCTTCTGATGTAGCAGTTGACTCAAGACCCATTGATTCCTGACCTCTGTGTTTCACCCACGAATTTTCAATTTAACGCATTCATTTGCGATCGCATATGCACCCAGTGATAATTTCTGAGATAAACTCTGATTGGTCAAGGGTTATCTGTGACTCATCATTATTCATTAACTATTGAGAGTATCAACAAAAGGTTAAGGATAAAGGAGAGCAGACAGAGGACAATTGATCTGGAAAAATTTATTAAGTTTTCGGAGATAGCTTTGGAACGCACATTTTTGGCAATTAAACCCGATGGTGTACAGCGCGGACTGGTAAGCGAAATTATCGGTCGCTTTGAGAAAAAAGGTTTTACCCTGGTGGGTTTGAAGCTACTACAACCCAGTCGAGAATTAGCTGAACAACATTACGACGTTCACCGCGAAAGACCTTTCTTTGCCGGCTTAGTAGATTTTATTACCTCCGGCCCCGTTGTAGCGATGGTTTGGGAAGGTGAAGGTGTCATTGCTTCGGCAAGAAAATTGATTGGTGCTACCAACCCCCTCAACGCCGAACCCGGAACAATTCGCGGCGATTTGGGGATCAATATCGGGCGTAACATCATTCACGGTTCCGATGCTCCGGAAACAGCGCAAAAAGAAGTTGCTCTGTGGTTTAAGGATGAAGAATTAGTCAACTGGCAACCTACTGTAACTCCCTGGTTGCACGAGTAGTTAGGGGCAGGGGGCAGGGAGCAGGGAGCAGGGGGAAAGAAATGACAATTGTAGAGACGCGATTAATCGCGTCTCTGCCCAATGCCCAATGCCCAATGCCCAATGCCCCATTCCCTATTTCCTTACTTCACTTTTTTCTGTTAGTTCTTGGGGTGCTTCAATTTCTGTACGTTTGGAAAATCCCCAAGCTAAGATAAGACCGATCGCGGTAATCATTAACCATTCTGGTGGGACTAGGCTATCGTTCACTACTTTTAATAAGAGACGCAAACCGACAAAGGCGACTGTAATATAGCCTGCGTCTTCTAAGTTTGCAAATTCATCTAACCAGCGAATGAATAACTCGGCCATGAAGCGCAGGGTAATAATGCCTATAGTTGCGCCGGTGAGGACTAACCATCTTTCTTGGGAAACGGCGATCGCAGTTGTAACGCTATCTAAAGAAAATGCTAAATCTGTAAAGGCAATTACTGGTATTGCTTGCCACAAGGAATTAAACCGCGGCCCGTGATGGTGATTTTCTTCATCTGTTTCTTGGGATGTGAAATGTTGGAATACTAGCCACAGTAGGTAAGCCGCACCCAGTAGTTCAAATTGCCAGAAATCTTGTACCCAAGTAGCGGTGAGGATTAATGTAATCCGTAGCACATAGGCAACTACCAAACCAAAATTTAGGGCTTGACGCTCAAGCTTTTTATCTTCTAATCCTTGGGCGATCGCAGCGAGGGCGATCGCATTATCAGCAGATAGCACCGCTTCTAGAAAAACCAGGATTAGCAAAACTATGGGAGCTTCAACGCTAAAGTGAAAATGAAGATAATCAAAAATTTTGTCTAGCATTCCAAGTATCTCAAGCAGGGAAAATTAAAAATTAACAGCAAAGTGCGAATTTCATCTTCAAAAGCGCAACAATTTGCTACCTTATATTCAGCTTAACTTGGCTGTAGTCGATTCAAAAGACTCTAGCATTGACGCCATTACAGGTCAGGTAGGGTCTGTTGAGTGTAGCATGACACATTAGCAGTCTTAACATTTTCTTAAAAAAACTCCTCATAAATCAAGGAGAAAAATACCTAAATGTATCTCAAGTCTCTTGACAAATAGGCTTTGATGGGTTTTGAAAATTTTGGGTAATGAGAGCGATCGCTATTCTTTCTTTAGCGTTACAGATTGCTTTTAAAATGGGAAAATGAGCCGAAAATATGGTAATAGTCTATGAATATTTCCTTAACAACCGAGCTTGAGCAGTTCATTCAAAGTCAGGTTGCAACTGGTAAATACGCCTCATCTGAGGAAGTGATTCTTGCTGGTATCAGACTTTTAGAAGAACGAGAACGCATTTACAAAGGTCGGTTTGAGGAACTGCAAAGAGAAATTATGATTGGGATTGAAGCCTCTGAGCGTGGAGAGGTTGTTGATGGAGAAACAGTTTTTAGGCATATTAGCGAAAAGCTACAGCAGCGTCGTCAACAGGCAGGTGAATGAGTAATATTTGCAAGTTTACGGCTCCAGGGAGTCGAGATATTGAGAGTATTATTGACTTAATTGCTGATAACAGTAGTTTCGATGCAGCAGAGCGCTTTCTCAAAAAAATAAATGATAAGTGTAAAAATTTAGCAAATTTTCCCAGTATGGGGCGTAAAAGAGATGAACTTTTCCCTTCTCTGCGCAGTTTTCCTGTTGATGATTATTTGATATTTTATCGTCAGATTCCAGAAGGAATTGAAGTTGTGCGGGTAGTAAGTGGCTACCGTGATTTAGAGACGTTGTTTTCAGAATAGGCTGTTACATAAAGGCGATGTCTAACGACAAGCTGCTTTGCTGTTACGCTTTCTGCTTCGCGAGATTGGGCGATCGCAAAAAACGAAAAAGCGTAGTTACATAGCAGTTGATTGTCAGACATGGCAATTTTTGCGCCAGCAATATACTTTTTCACTTGCGGAAAACACCAAAATGAGTGCGTGATTTACCGAAATGAGTAAGTGATATGGCTTTTTACTTGCGGAAAACACTAAAATGAGTGCGCGATTTACCGAAATGAGTAAGCGATATGGCTTAATGAGTAGGTGAAATGGTATTTTACTTGCGGAAAACACAATAATGAGAAAGCGAAAAGGCTTAATGAGTAGGTGAAATGGCTTTTTGCTTACTTAAAATAGGAAAATGGGTACTTGATTGAGATAAATGAGAAAGCGATCGCCTTTTTTGTTTACACAAAATATAAAAATGACTACTGAATATGTGTAAATGATAAAGCTGGCGCTTTTTGACTAAGCAATCAGCCTTGTCTTTTACCTAAAACATCTATAGGCTGAAATAGCTCTTTATAACTCAATACGGTTCAGTTAAGGATTCCTATAGGTTGGGTTTCACTTCGTTCAACCCAACAAAGCGCCGAAAATGTTGGGTTTCGTCCCTCAACCCAACCTACACCAAATCAGTTTTTTGAGGCTAACTGAACCATATTGCTTTATAACTACTATGCTGGCTAGTTATTCTGCTTCACAAAATATTCTTTTGCTTTTGCCTCTGGATTAATGTCTAATTGAAGGTTCCATTCCTTAGCCTGTTTGAATTTGGCAACTGCTTTATCAAATTTACTGACGCTGGCTAACTTCTCACCTTGGGTAACTAAAGTTGGTGCTGCTGCCATTAGGTATAGATTTATTTCGGCATAGTTGTAATTCTGCTAAAGTCTCAGAATGATTAGTTAGATTATCTTGCAACCAATTGCACCCCAAAACCACAAGATTATCTAAATCCAAATCCCACAGAATTATCGTTTTGTCAGCACTAGCAGAAGCGATGGTTTTACCGTCGGGGGAGAAGCTGACGCTATTAACCCTATCACTATGACCTTTAAAGGTTTTGAGTTCTTTGCCTTCCAAATTCCAGAGTTTGATGGTGTTGTCACCACTGGAGGAAATAATAGTCTTGCGGTAGCTGATGCTATTAACCCTATCACTATGACCTTTGAAGGTTTTGAGTTCTTTGCCTTCCAAATTCCAGAGTTTGATGGTGTTGTCACCACTGGAGGAAACAATAGTTTTGCCGTCGGGAGAGAAGTTGACGCTATCAACCCCACGCCTATGACCTTTGAAGGTTTTGAGTTCTTTGCCTTCCAAATTCCAGAGTTTGATGGTGTTGTCACCACTAGCAGAAACAATAGTCTTGCCGTCGGGAGAAAAGCTGACGCTATAAACAGAAGTGCTATGCCCTTTGAAGGTTTTGAGTTCTTTGCCTTCCAAATTCCAGAGTTTGATGGTGTTGTCACCACTAGCAGAAACAATAGTCTTGCTGTCAGGAGAGAATTTTACGCTAGAAACCCAATCGCTATGCCCTCTAAAAGTTTTAAGTTCTTTGCCTACCAAATTCCAGAGAATAACCGTGTTGTCACGGCTGGCGGAAGCGATGGCCTTACCGTCTGGGGAGAAGCTGACGCTAAAAACTGAATCGCTATGCCCTTTGAATGTTTTGAGTTCTTTGCCTTCCAAATTCCAGAGTTTGATAGTCTTGTCACCACTAGCAGAAGCAATGGTTTTGCCATCGGGGGAGAAGCTGACGCTATAAACAGAAGCGCTATGCCCTTTGAATGTTTTGAGTTCTTTGCCTTCCAAACTCCAGAGTTTGATAGTCCCGTCACCACTAGCAGAAGCAATGGTTTTACCATCGGGGGAGAAGCTGACGCTATAAACATCAGCCCTATGACCTTTAAAGGTTTTGATTCCTATACCTCTTACCCCATATACTGCTTGCTGCAATGCCACTATAACTTGAGTTTTGGTATCTGGTGGTAGTAAAAATTTTGGTGTTTGTTGCAGTTTCCCTGCTGCTTTTAAACTTGCAATTAAAGCGTCTGTATCTTGTTCTGAAGCAAACAATGCTTCACTAGAGGTACTGAGAACGTTAATTTGGGAATTGATATTAGCAATAAATGATTGCAAGCCGAATATCCCTGTTAAAATTGTTAATGTTGTCAAGCCCAAACCTCCTATATAAGCTTCGCGCAATCGCCGTTTTAAAACTTGGTTGAGTTTCGCTTCTACTAATTTGTTCTGTTCGTTTAGACTTTTTAATAAGCTTTCAAATTCTGCCAGTAATTCAGCATCCCTTTGTTGGCGAATAAAAGCCACAAGATAATCATGAACTAGCTGATAGCGGTCAGCAGGCGATTGGGGAATTAAAAATACTACCCCTGATGTAACTAAAATCTCTAATACTAAATCTAATTTATCTGCTTCGGCTGCTAAAGCTGCCGCTAATTCAGCTTTAGTTTTTAAAGGGCGCGTATTGTTTTCATCTGTCAGCAAATACAAAACTAACTGGGCTGCACGTTCATTTTCTGCACCACAGTCTTTAACTATTGCATCTAAAAATCGCTCAACTAATTTATCTTTCGGGCCACTTTGCTGATATTTCTCCAATGTTATGATATTTTCTGCTTGCAATTGTGCCCCAACAACTTGCAACTCAATTGGGCGGACTTCCTGCAATTCCCCTGCTAAATCCCTAACTAATTCATCTATTAGTACTGGCTCTAAATAAAAAGACCTTTCTGTTAAATCTTGAATAACTACTTTAGCTGCTGAGGGTGTGAAATTACCAAAAGCATAGCGAAATTTTTTATTAAGAATATCCTGTTCCGTAACTCCCAGGTTCGTCAGGCGATCGCACTCTAATAAATAATGTAAATAATCTTCCCGCAGTGATAATATTACCTTCACATAAGGTAAATGAAAATCATCTAAACAAGAATGTAAAAAATCCCAAAACTTTTTGCGCTCAACAGGGTTAGGACAATTAAAGAAAAATTCTTCAAACTGGTCAAAAATTAAAACAGTCACCAAATTACGCTCAACATTTCCCCGCAATTCCTCAATAATCCCCCCCTGTCCCCCTTCTCTTACCCCCCTCCCTGCTTGCGGGGAGGGGCTGGGGGTGGGGTACAACAACCTCCCCAACTCTCCCACCCAATCCGTATAAACCTGCACCACCACAGGCAAAATATTCCGCCCATCAAATACAGTAATTTGATGCAATGCTGGTAATAATCCCGCCGTTAATAAAGAACTTTTACCAACGCCAGATTGTCCATGAATCACAATCAATTTTTGGTCATCGCGGCTAATGCGTTCAATTAATTTATCAACATCATATTTGCGCCCAGAAGCAACTATTTCTTGGGCTATAGTTCCGGCTTCAGACTCTATCCCTAAAACAGAGTTATTTAATTCATCTGCGCTCACTAAAGCCGGATGAATTACTTGTTTTTGAGACTGCAATCTACCCGCACCAATAAAAGCCCGTAAACCATATTGCTGTTCAATAGAACTTTGTTCTTGTTTGAGATGAAATGCTGCTAAATATTGATGTTGTTCAAAATATAATTTTCTTACTTCTTCTAATATGCGAATATATAATTTAGGATTATACTCAGGCTTACATTGACTTTTCGCAACTTCTAAATCATTGAGTGCTGCTTGCACTTGTCCCAGATGGCGTTTACTTTGAGCTAATAATAATAAATGCCAACTTCTATAATATTGACTCGCCCAATTATTCTCTAGTTGAGAAGCTTGGGCAATTTTATTAATAGCTATTTCTGCATATTCTTGGGCTTGTTTCCATTGGAATTTAGCCAGCGCTACCTCAGACAAAACAGCATAAGCATTAGCTAATCTAATCGGTTGGTAATATTTGCTGTGTAAGACAATAGCATCCTTAGCCAGTTTTTCTAGCCTATCCCACTCTCCCAATTGTTGCAGAACTTCCCCCAAGGAATTGATAAAATTAGCTGCTAAATCGGGACGATTGGCTTTTTGCAATCTTTTAATACATCGCTGATAATAATTGCGGGCGCAGCGACAAGCTTTGTCATATTCTGCACGATGTAAAACTGCATATCTACGCCACCACAACCCAAGATGAAAGAGTATACAGGCTTGCTTTTCTAAATTGCTTTGAATTAACTCTGCTGCTTCCTGGTTGTGAACTTCATCAATATATTGCTGCCACCAAAATGCTAAACTCTGTTTATAAAGTTGGCGCGATCGCTCCATCTCATTTTTGCCATAAGCATCACGCCCTAAAATAAAATGCTGGCTGGCGGCTATTTCTGGTTGTTCGCACCCACGCTTTTTTAATTCCTCTAATGCAGATTCAATTTCAAAGCGTTTCCCTGCTCCCATTTCTAAATGCAGCGCTGAATTATCGAGAAATTGATCCGCTCCGGCTGCTAAGATTTTTGTGAAAGCTTCCTCTGCTTCTTGGTGGAGAAAATTGAATAATTCTTCAGTAGCGATCGCTAATCGAATCGGTACAGCAGCATAAGTATAAAAATCAGGCGCTAATCTGATCAATTTTTGCAGCACTAAATCATTAATCCACAACACCAAGGGAAAAGGAAAGTCATGCAAAAAATCATTGCGCAACCGATTAATACAAACCAGAAAATCATCTAACTTATGTACTGACTCAATCCCAAATACCATGACAGCATTTGGTTGTGCCGTACCAACTTCTGCTGTCATCACAGAATAAAGATTATTAGCAGACTTTGGCAGATTAATTGCCAATATATCCAACTGAGAACGCTCTCGGACTTGAGCTAATATCTGTTCTTGAATCCCTGCATAATTGCAGCGCAATAAAATTAACGAAAATCGCCCTTGAGCATTGGCAATAGCTCGAATTAAAGTAGAGAGCGATCGCTCATTTTGAGCATTAATATCATCTGGGTTTGTCATTTGTCATTTGTCATTTGTCAGAGACGCGATTCATCGCGTCTGTACAATTGTCCTCCTTCCCTTGTCCCCATGCCCAATGCCCCATGCCCCATGCCCCATCAAAACTGCTTTGCTTCCGCTAATACCGGATTTATCCCAAACCAACGCCCTTGTCGATCCTGATATTCAAAAACAAACAAACTGCGCAGTAAAAGTTGATAGTCTCCTTCACCACTGACGCTTTGTTTTTGCACTACTAACCGCAGTACTTCCCATTCATCATCAGTAATCGCTAATACCAAACCTTCGCGGTATTCGCGGATAGCATTTTCTAAACATTCCCGCGATAAAGGTGGGTCTTCTACCTGAAGGCAGCTATAGAGAATGCCTAACAAGTTGCGCACGTGACCGCCACTAATGCGGCACAGTCTATCTAAAGTTTCTGGTGTATCAAATATTTCCGTAATTAAAGCTAACCTGTCATCAGGGTTTACTTCTGGAAAAGCTCTGGCTAACACCATCTGACGCAACAGTGCTAAACCTTCCTCATAGTCTCCCCCATCCCGTAGCTGTACGGGTACCATTGGTAAAATTTTAGGAGCCATCCCACCCCCCAAGCGATTTTTCAGCGCCTCAATTTCATTAGAGAACATCAACACCAAAGGAATCGTGTAAACCACATGACAATTGAGTTTGCGTAACTGTTCGCCCCGATCGACAAACAAATATTCTGGTTGCGATCGCTCGCTGGTTTTCGCCCGTGGATCTATCCGATCCAAGTTATCAATAATTACTACCAGCCCATTTTTACCCTTAGCTTTGAGTTCCTGCTTGGCACGTTCGAGAACTTCTTGATTAATCGACTCTAAAATATTATTGGTGCGCGGTTCCAAGTATTGCCTTAAGCGGCTGCGTAATTTGGGGCTATCTTTCGTTTTCGCCGTAATTTTAGCAATTTTCAACGGCAGAGAAATTTCTGCTTCAGCTTTTAACTCTATCGGCGTTTGCAAAAAATCGATAACTTCATTCAGCAGATTATTAAAATAACCAGGGCGAATTTTGATATTTACAGCTTCTAAACTTTCAGTTACCTGACGCGCGATCGCCAGCATAATATCTGTCACATCCACATCAGCCATATCTAAGTCTTGGGTAGACTCAAAATACACCACATGAAAGTTTTGCTGCTTTAACTCCGCTTCCAGTCGCCGCAATTCCGTAGACTTTCCGCAACCAATATGTCCGGTAAACAACTGACAAGTCGGCTTATTAGGTGCAAGGCGGGTAATCGTGCGCCCCAGTGCTTCAATCACCTTTCCACCCCGCACCGAGGCAAAATCAATATAATATTGCCGTTCCTCAGGATTTTCTAAGACTAAAGTTTTACTGGGGTTGCAACTGTCAAAAAATCTTTGTAAATCTAGTTTCATAAGGCAGATGGCAGAGGGCAGAGGGCAGAATGAGAGAGAGTTTTAAGTCTTTTTGTTACATAATTGGGTTATGAGGCTGACTTACTGAGTGTTTAAACTAGATTTTATGATTAATCTGAGTTTTAAGTAAAATTATCAGCTATTTTTTCAGAATTTATACAAAATTGGGCATTGGGCATGGGTAACACTAGGTCATTTCAATTTGAAACAAGATTCTCTCGCTTACCCGATGTAGCGCCCGCAGGCTGGAAGCCACTGGCTCTCATTACAAAGCCCACAAAGGTGGGCTAAAGAATTCAGTCCACGTAGGTGGACTTTGTACGATTAGCCGCACCCTTGAGGGTGACGGCGGGATTTCGGGATAAGCGATGTTTTGATTTAAATGAAATAAGGGACTTCCAAATAAAAAAATATACAACTATTTATTGTGGGGTGGGCGTCTCGCCCGCCCATAGTCAAAGGCGGGCAAGACTTCGGCGTGAGCGCTCAGTCGAACGCTGCCCACCCCACAAGATTGGATAATTTATTTCTTGGAAGTCCCTAAGTCCCTAAGAACCTAAACAAATCCGCAAAAACTTGGGTGTCACTACCTTTTAGGTGTCTACATTCAATTACCCATATTTCGTAGTGCGAGCATCTTGCTCGCTTTTGAATACCAGCGAGCAAGATGCTCGCACTACAAATTTTTTGGGTATTTAAAAAATTGGATGTCCCTTAAGAATAAGTGCGTAGGCGTAGCCCGCCTTCGGCATCGCCAAAAACAACAAAGCATAGCTACACAGCTGCTTATTGTTCAACATGGAAATTTTTGAGCCAGCAATATACTTTTTCACCTGCAGAAAATACCAAAATGAGTGCGCGATTTACCGAAATGGGTAAGTGATATGGCTTTTTACCTGCGGAAAACACTAAAACCTGTGCGCGATTTACCAAAATGAGAAAGCGTTAAGGCTTAATGAGTAGGTGAAATGGTATTTTGCTTGCGGAAAACACCAAAATGAGAAGGCGTTAAGGCTTAATGAGTAGGTGAAATGGCTTTTTGCTTACTTAAAACAGGAAAATGGGTACTTGATTGAGATAAATGAGAAAGCGATCGCCTTTTTTGTTTACTCAAAATATACAAATGACTACTGAATATATGTAAATGATAAAGCTGGCGCATTTTGCCCCGCAAAGAACCAAATTTCCTTGCTAATAGCCAAATTCATCTAAAAATGACTATATATCAGTTATTTCTCAGATACAAGCTTGGGCTTACCGGATGTAAACCCAACAAAAACTTGTAAATGTTGGGTTTCGCAAAGCCTCAACCCAACCTACATCTAGCTAATATGACCGTAAAATTAACAACTTTTTTTCAGAATTTATACATAAAAATAGCAAACTAGCGCAAATTACCCATGATGTAGATACTCCTATGCCCCATGCCCAATGCCCCATGCCCAACTTCTGATTTCTTAACGAAAAGCAAAACATTTCTGAGTAACTTGCAGTACAGAATAGTTTTCAGGCAGTAATTTAATACAAATCATGTCTCAACCCACCATAGAATCAATCCTACAAGAAACACGTTTATTTCCCCCATCTGCGGAATTCTCGCAAAACGCGCAGATTAAAAGCCTGGAAGATTACCAACGCCTTTACGATAAAGCTAAAGCAGATCCGCAAGCGTTTTGGGCAGAATTAGCGGAAACTGAGTTGCACTGGTTCCAAAAATGGGACAAGGTGCTAGATTGGCAACCACCTTTTGCTAAATGGTTTGTCGGCGGTAAAATTAACATTTCTTACAACTGCTTAGATAGACACCTCAACACCTGGCGCAAAAATAAAGCCGCGCTAATTTGGGAAGGTGAACCGGGAGATTCTCGCACGTTGACTTACGCGCAATTACATCGGGAAGTTTGTCAGTTCGCCAATGCTTTAAAACAACTGGGAATTCAAAAAGGCGATCGCGTCGGTATTTATATGCCGATGATACCCGAAGCCGCGATCGCTATGTTAGCCTGTGCTAGAATTGGTGCGCCTCACAGTGTCGTATTTGGTGGTTTCAGTGCAGAAGCTTTGCGCGATCGCTTAGTTGATGCGGAAGCCAAGCTAGTAATTACAGCTGATGGTGGTTGGCGTAAAGATGCGATCGTTCCCCTTAAAGAACAGGTAGACAAAGCTTTAGCAAATAACGCTGTCCCCAACGTCAAAAACGTCCTAGTAGTACAGCGTACCAAGCAAGAAACACACATGGAAGCTGGGCGTGACCATTGGTGGCACGATTTACAAAAAGGTATATCTGCTGATTGTCCCGCCGAACCAATGGACAGCGAAGATTTACTATTTATTCTCTACACTTCTGGCAGCACAGGCAAACCGAAGGGAGTGGTGCATACAACGGCTGGGTATAACTTATATACTCACATGACCACAAAATGGATCTTCGATTTACAAGACACAGATGTATATTGGTGTACTGCCGATGTCGGTTGGATTACGGGACATAGCTACATAGTTTACGGCCCTCTTTCCAACGGTGCTACAACCCTAATGTACGAAGGTGCGCCCCGTGCATCTAATCCCGGCTGTTTCTGGGATGTAATTGAAAAATATGGCGTCAATATTTTTTATACTGCACCTACAGCAATTCGGGCATTTATTAAAATGGGCGATCAACATCCCAACACCCGCAACTTATCATCCTTGCGTTTATTGGGAACCGTAGGCGAACCGATTAACCCAGAAGCTTGGATGTGGTATCATAAAGTTATTGGTGGAGAACGCTGCCCAATTGTCGATACATGGTGGCAAACAGAAACAGGCGGGATTATGATTACACCCCTACCAGGCGCAATTTCCACAAAACCCGGTTCAGCCACACTTCCCTTCCCTGGAATTCTTGCAGACATCGTAGATTTAGATGGTAATTCTGTCGCCGACAACCAAGGCGGTTACTTAGCAATACGCCATCCTTGGCCGGGAATGATGCGTACAGTCTACGGCGATCCAGAACGCTTCCGCCGTACCTACTGGGAACACATACCCCCGAAAGATGGTAACTATACATATTTTGCTGGTGATGGAGCCAGAAAAGATGAAGACGGTTACTTCTGGGTAATGGGAAGAGTAGACGACGTACTCAACGTATCCGGACACCGCCTGGGGACAATGGAAGTAGAATCAGCCTTAGTATCTCACCCCGCCGTTGCCGAAGCAGCAGTAGTAGGTAAACCTGACGAACTTAAAGGAGAGGAAGTTGTAGCTTTCGTCACCTTAGAAGGTACTTATCAAGCCAGTGAAGATTTAAGCAAAGAACTCAAGCGCCACGTTGTCCAAGAAATTGGGGCGATCGCCCGTCCCGGTGAAATCCGCTTTACAGACGCCTTACCCAAAACGCGATCGGGTAAAATCATGCGCCGCTTACTCCGAAACCTCGCCGCCGGTCAAGAAGTATCCGGCGACACCTCAACCCTAGAAGATCGCAGCGTCCTAGATAAATTACGCGAAGGAGCATAATTTAATAGTCAATAGTCAATAGTCAATCAATTTTAGATTTTGGATTTACGATTTTGGATTAACCTCTCCATTAATGGAGAGGCTTAAATATTGAATTTTTTGGTTTTTCTCCGTAAACGGAGAGGCTTGAAACCATTTTTTGGATTCTAGATTTAGATTTAATCCAAAATCCAAAATCTAAAATCCAAAATTGTCTCGGTCAATAGTCAACAGTCAACCGTCAACCATCAACTGACAATTGTACAGACGCGATTAATCGCGTCTGTACTACTGACCGTGGAACATTTAATACGCGATCCCCAGTCAATTTTAATTGAGGTGCGTTTGTGATGAGCTAACGCACCTCAATTTATTATGAGAATTAGAACACTGTTGAGGAATTGAGGGCAATGAAGCTGAACAACCAATCTAAATCAGTATTTGTTCAACCTCTTAGTTACATAACACTGAGCATCATAACTGCAATTTCTATTTCACCATCAGTATTTGCTGTAACTGCACAAGATTCTTTACATAATCCGAAATTCGCGGCTGACAAATTAACCACACAGCCAAAGTTTAATAGCCAAGAGTTAAAAATAGCACAGGTTCAGGAAGACACCATTGTTCGCGAGCGATCGCAATTTATTCAGCAAGCTAATAATTTATTGAGTCAAGGCGATTTTACAGGTGCAGAGGAAAGCTTGCGTAAATTCCTCAAAAGATTTCCCGATGACGCCTTTGGATATTATCAACTAGGAAATGTCCTATTTCGCCAAAATAGATCTGATGAAGCTATAACTGCATATCAAGAAGCCATTCGTCTCAAACCAAAATATGCCTTAGCCTACAATGGAATCGGGATTGTTCACGCCAGTCAAGCTCACTGGGATGATGCTATTAGTCAATATCGCAAAGCTTTAGAAATCAATCCAACTTATGGAGATGGTCTGACTAATTTAGCACTAGCACTTTGGCAAATAAATAAAAAAGATGAGGCTATTGCTTCTTTGACAAAAGCTTTAGATATCTTCAAATCGCAAAATAGAACCGAAAAAGCTTATCAAGTAGAACAAATTTTGCAAAAAATCAAAGATTCCGATAATCCAGGTTTATCTTGATATCAAATTTGTAATTCTTCATTTGAATGCCAGGAAAAATAAAATACATTTTTGTAGGGGTTTAGCATTGCTAAACCCCTAATTTCATCCAACTATAATTCATGATTTAAGCTAAACCACATCTATTTTGCATAATCTGAAATTGTAGATTTCTTGTGGGCGGGCGAGACGCCCACCCAATATATGCAAGTTAAATGTGGAATAACCTTATACCCATTTAATATGAAGTTGCATATATCTAGATCCCCCTAAATCCCCCTTAAAAAGGGGAGGCAGTGCGTTGGGCGGGTTTCCCGACTTGAAGCAACTGCCGTGGACTTTGATTCTATTTCCCCCCTTTTTCAAGGGGGGCTAGGGGGGATCGAATTCTATGCAGCTTCATAAAAAATTGGTATTAATACCAATTTAAATAATGTTGGCGACACATCAATCTATTCTATAGGGCATGGCATTGCCATGCCCCTACCATCTATCGCATTCTTTTTTCAACTAGGTATAATTAAACAAAAGCCCTAAATAAATCCTAATGACAAATGACCAATGACCAATGACCAATGACTATTGACAAATGACAAATGACCATTCCCCTAATTATCCTCGCCGCCGGTGCATCAACCCGTATGGGTAAGCCAAAACAACTGTTATCCTATCAAGGACGCAGCCTAATTCAGCATACAGTTGAAAGTGCGATCGCTTCATTCTGCAACCCTGTAATCGTCGTTTTAGGCGCTAACGCACAACAAATCCGTTCCCAATTTAATCAAGATTTAGTGCAAATAGTTGAAAATCCGCACTGGAATTTAGGCATGAGTACGTCAATTCGTAGCGGTATTTCTGCACTCAATCATGACTCCCAAAATATAGAAGCAGCAGTAATTACCGTTTGCGATCAACCATATATTTCCGCAGAAATTATTAATAACTTAATCTCTGCCTACTCTGCCACAAAAAAACCGATAATAGCCTCTCAATATGCAGAAACTTTAGGCGTACCCGCTTTATTTAGTCGCCAATTTTTTCCAGAATTACTCACTCTCAATGAAGATACTGGTGCAAAATATTTAATTAAGAAATATCGCGATTTAGTATTAGCTGTGAATTTCCCCTTAGGCGCAATTGATATCGATACTCCTAATGATTATCAAAACTTGCAAGCAAATATCAAGTTGTCTGAATAAAGTTTGATAATTTTACTTAACAAATGGAACTGATAACCAAGTACAAAGTCATACTGAGATAAAGATATGCTTTATCAATTACCTAGTTAAGACAGCGAATTGCAAGTTGATGAGGTAGAGATAATCATTGATTGTAGGGGCATTGGCACTGCCATGCCCTGAAGCGCGTACCTAATTTACCTGAAATATCCTGTAGGTAAGTTGATTAAAATAAACCAAACTCTGTTACAAAAGGTAAACAGGCTGGAAACCCTTACCAATGACTAATGACTAATGACTAATGACAGCCCTTTCCAACTATCTTTAATTACACCACTCTACTTATTAATATGAAACTTAAATCTATTCCAACTGCGATCGCATTATCTCTGATCAGCATTGGAATTTCCCATATAGCTTATACTCAAACTCCCACCGCCCAACAAGCACGATTAAATCAAGAAGTAGCACAACTCCGCCCACAGGGGCCTAGTGGTTTAGAAAAATTTTTAAATAATCATGCTTCACAACTCAAAAACCCTAACCCAGAAATACGCCAAGCATTAGATAAACTTTGTCAACAGCGAGACTGCTACGCTTCTAAACTTTATTGGTACACCGATATAGAACAAGCTAAAGCTGCGGCTAAAGCTAGTAATAAACCCATTCTTTCATTACGTTTATTAGGAAATCTCGATCAAGATTTAAGTTGTGCTAACAGTCGCTTTTTCCGCGTAGCTTTATATCCCAATGCCGAAATTTCTCAATTCCTGCGCGATCGCTATATACTACACTGGGAATCTGTACGCCCAGTACCAAAAGTTACCGTAGATTTTGGCGATGGACGCAAACTAGAACGCACCCTCACAGGTAACAGCATTCACTATATTTTAGACAGTTCCGGCGTACCTATAGATGCTATTCCCGGTTTATACGGGCCGCAAGCCTTTTTACGTCAGCTAGTAGCTGGAGAAAAAGCAGTCAAAGAATATAATAAATCCCAAGGTATCGCCCGCTACAACTTTTTACGCGATTACCACCGCCAACAATTAGCATCAATTCAACGTCAATGGCTTGCAGATTTAGCCAATCTTGGCATCAAAAACCCACCCCGTCTAGTAGAATTTACACCCAACAATAACGAAGCACCTAGCGCCAGCGTCGCAGGTACAATTGCTGTCAGCAAAATGCGCGTAGAATCACCGATACTGCGCAACATCAACGCAGCCAATAACAATCAAAAAGCCCTAAGAGAAATTACTGACGCAGCCACATGGGAAAAAATAGCCCAACGCTACGCAGCAGATGCCAAATTAGATAATAATAGTGTGGCATTAATTCAGACTAAGCGCTTTCAAGACAGCAAAAGCGATAATTTACAGCGCGTTGTCAGCAATTTTCAAGCAGCAATGGCATTAGATACGGTGAGAAATGAGTATACTTTGCACAGCCAAATTCACCAGTGGTTTATGCAAGAAAACGCCACAAATAATGTCAAAGCATTGAATGATAAAGTTTACAGCGAATTATTTCTCACCCCTAATGCTGACCCGTGGCTAGGGTTAATGAGTAGTGAAAGCTACAGCGCTATTGATAATGATGGCATTAGAAAATAATCCAGCTAATCCCTCATAGGAAAACCACAACCAAAAATAAAAATCTCTCTTCCCTAACCCCTAACCCCTATATTCAAAATCTTAAATAATACATTAACTGCGCGATCGCATCTGCTGGTAACTCCAAACGTCGCTGAAAATCAACCAAATTGCGGTATGGCCCAGCAGATAGGCGATTTTGCACCACAGCTTGCGCGAGAGATAAATCAATAAAAGGTATTTTTGTTAGGTTCTCAACTGTGGCTGTATTAGGATTAACTAAAGGCACAAGACAATCGAGAGATTCTTCGTCATAGTAAACAAAATTCAGCAACAGCTTGATTGGTTGTAAACGCTGCACAGGAATAGCTAACGCCGCCGCAATATCTTCAATACAGTAGAATTTAACACCAGAACGGGATAATTCTACAAGCGATCGCGCCTGGTGAATCGATAAACCAGGTAAACGTAACCAATCATCGACAGTGGCTTGATTAGCATCAATCTGAATACCCAACTGTATCGCTAGCTGCACTTCTTCCCCAGATTGTAATCTGTAGTAAGGATCGTTGAGCAGCTTAGTACGGAGTTTTTGCAACCTCAGATTTAAAGGTAGCCAGTTTTTCATAATTGTTGCAGGGGTTAAGAAATCTGGTCTAGTAGCTGGCGACGCTTTTGTTCAAATTCGTACTCAGAAATCAGTCCATCTTGACGCAAAGCATCTAACTCCCGCAAAGCTTCAGCCATTGCGCCTACATTATTGCTTACTTGCTGTGAGTTCTTAATTGCTGACTTACCAAAATTAAAATTGCGATCGAACGCTTCTTCATCTTGCGCCAAATACCAAACCCCCTCAATCGCACTAGCCACTTTAGGGATAGGCGTCCAAGACAGCAAAACATACAACAAGCCCCAGAAAGGCTGTCCTAAATAAAACTTATGTAATCCTGAAACAGTCAGCGTGCCAGAAAAAGCTAAAATAGCGGCTACGCTGCGGCTTTTTCGCTTAGTCAACATATTCCCCAATTGAGCATTTGTCATTTGTTAGTTGTCGATTCTCAATAGTCAACGATCGATTGTCATTGAGATTAGCTTAAATATTGGTCGCTTGCTCATTTTTATCGATACCTGTGATAAATATTGCCGACAAATTACATATATTCACTGTAATTAAATATGGCGCTAATACTAACATTGGCTATAAATTACTGAATTACAAGACTTTACATGATCTACACCGACAAAAAATCAAATTAAGTCTGTTTATGCCAGTAATAATTGCAACAATCCTCAGAATTTCCTCACTTTTTAGACATATTCTGAAAATCAAGGTTCTCAACCAGGCAAATTCATGTATCCTACAACATCTCAAACCCAAACTATAAATTAATCCAGATAAACAACTTTTTTAAAATTTGTAGGGCTAGTAACCTACTGAATATGAATCTATTGTATTGATTTCTAGTACGGGCTATCAATGGGAAATAAGTAGGCTATATTCAAAGAACTTATACACAAAGAAAACGTCCAAGTACCCTTGATTTACTAGTATTCACTCAAAAGAACTATGTAATACAATACATTACATTACTCTTATTTCAGAGAACTCTTCACATAGCAACAATACTTCAGTCAAGATTCTCAATCAAGCTAGTTTTAGCCAAAAAATCAATTTCTCGGTTTTGAGTTATCTGAATTGTTGCACTACCTTTACCTATTGTTGCTAAACGCACTGGGACTAAATAATGCTAAAACTAAGAGCTAAACAAGTGGAACAGAGACTAGAGGAAAATAATTCTCAAGCCAACATACAACAATACGCTGATCGTCACTACCAGAGGGCTACGCAGTACGCCAACCAAAAAAATTGGCCTAGTTGCGTACAAGAACTACGAGAAGCCATCAAGCTAGAACCGAAAAATAGTGACTATCATGCATTACTTGGCGTTGCTTATGCTCAACAAAATTTTCAGGGAATGGCAACAGTTTATATTCGCCAAGCATTAAAATTAAATCCTCAACATTCTTTAGCTTTGAAATACGCTGAGAAGTTAGGTCTGAATGGCTCGTCTCAAAACGCGAATCCTAAATCTGTACCCATGTCTCTCAACATCGCCAATGTCTTAAGCAGGTTTTCATCTCGTCAAGGTTCTTGAGTCAAGTGGTGAAATTTCCCTAACTAACCGTAATCCAACCGTAGCTTGTTCCTTAGATGATTGCCCTAGACTAGAATGAAAATATAAGCAAAACCATAATTTACTGAGTTTTAACACTCAGTGGAATGTTAAACAAAATGGGATTCTTTGATTCTGAAATAGTTCAGCAAGAGGCAAAGCAGCTATTTGATGATTATCAAGCGCTAATCAAGCTTGGTAATAATTACGGTAAATTTGACCGTGAAGGCAAAAAGCTGTTCATTGAGCAAATGGAAGCCATGATGGATCGTTACCGTATCTTTATGAAGCGTTTCGAGCTTTCTGAAGATTTCATGGCGCAAATGACTATGGAACAGATGAAAACGCAACTAGGCCAGTTTGGGGTAACTCCTCAACAAATGTTTGATCAAATGCACCTCACCCTACAGAGGATGAAAACTGATTTGGAAAAACAAACTTAGGATCAAGAGCCAGAGGCTAGAGGTTAAGGGCTAGTAATTTATGCACTAACCAAATGCTTTTTCAATTTTCGTCACCTCAGTCTCTAGTCTCTAAATCCCTAATCCCTAGCTTCTAATCCTTCTCATTCGCTTTGGGGCGAGGAAACTGAGAGGGCGATTTAAAGCTTTCTACAGGGACGTTTTTTAGCGCCTGTTGCATAAAGTCGCGCCAAATAGGAGCTACCATCACACCACCAGTAGCACCACTGGCTAATTGTCTGTTATCGTCTCTACCTACCCAAACAGCAGTTGTTAACTGGGGTACAGTACCGACAAACCAAATATCTTTTTCTGAAGATGTCGTCCCCGTCTTACCAGCAGCAGGTCGGCCAATTGCTGCATTTTTACCAGTACCCTCGGTAATTACGGATTGCATAACGTTAATAATTGCTGCCGACGCCCAAGGATCGAGAACCAATTGGGGTTTTGGTGTGTTATCCAGTAAAACGTTACCGCTACTATCTGTAATCCGGGCAATTACCGTTGCTGGTGACTGCCAGCCATAATTAGCAAAGGTAGCATAAGCGCTAGCCATTTCCAATGGTGTCACGCCAATAGCACCTAAAGGTAAAGAAGTCACCGGTTCCATTGGACTCATAATGCCCAAAGTCCGGCAAATTTCAATAACTTTATTCATCCCTACAGTTTTACCCACCTTAATTACAGGAATGTTGCGCGACTGTGCTAGAGCAGTACGAATCGACATCGCACCAGAAAAACCACCATCATAGTTTCGCGGATAATACCAACCATCACCATCGCGATAGCTGACAGGAGCATCTATGACTGTACTATCAGGTGCAAATTTGCCAGAAGCAAAGCCCGCGTAATAAACAAACGGCTTAAAAGAAGATCCTGGCTGACGCTGGGCTTGGGTGGCGCGGTTAAATTCGCTAGTTTTGGGATCAACACCACCTACCAAAGCTTTGACAAAATGCGTGCGGGGATCAATCGCTACCAAGGCCATTTGATTCTTAGATAAGCCTTGACCTTTTAGTCTCTCATGCCATTTGACAACAGTTTGCTCTGCCATTTTTTGGAATTCGGCATCAACTGTGGTTTGGACGCGCATACCGCCTTTGAGTAGAGCATCGCGCCCGAATTTTTTCGCTAATTCTTGGGCAACTGTATTAGTTACATAAGGTAAGGCACTACCTTGGAAAGAGCGAATTTTACCGAGTTTAATTTCTTGCTTGAGAGCGTCATCATACTCTTTCTGGGTGATCCAATTCAAATCCAGCATCCGCCCTAAAACTTCTTTTTGCTTCTGCTTTGCCAATTTCATGCTGGCAAAGGGGCTGAATTCTTCTGGTGCTTGAATCAAACCAGCCATCATTGCTGATTCGCCCAAAGTTAAATATTCTGATGATTTGTTAAAGTAACTCCGTGCTGCTGTTTGCACGCCATAGTTATTATGACCCCAATAAACTTGATTGAGGTACATTTCTAAAATTTGGTCTTTAGTGAGAATTTGTTCTAAGCGAATTGCTAGCACTCCTTCTGCTAGCTTCCGGGTAAAGGCTCGCTTATGAGACAAAAATAAGTTTTTCACCAGCTGCATGGTGATGGTGGAACCACCTTCTTTGACACCACCAGCTACTGAGTTGACAATAATCGCCCGACCTACACCTGTAGGATTGATACCGTGATGGTTGTAGAAATGTCCATCTTCACTGGCTAATACTGCGCGTTTGAGATTGGGAGAAATTCTATCTAGAGGGACAACTTCTCGGTTAGCTTCTCCATGAACGCTGGTTAAGAGTTTTCCTTTTATATCGTAAATATAAGTCGTTTCTGAAGGAAAGAAGTTACGCAATTGCCTGACATCTGGCAAATTACGAAAACTAATAGCCAAACCCACCAATCCCCCCGCTACAATTGAGCTTGTAAGCATTGTGATTGATAATAGAGTTCCGCCAGCTACCTGACCTACTCCTTTCAAAAACTCAAAACCGGATGAAGCCTTATTTTGGGCTTCCTTGTCTTCAAAAGTCCTAGACGACACGGCGATTTCACTTCCTCACTGGTAAATATAAATGTAATTGATTTGGCGAAGCAAGGCGGTTAATTTTTTGCAATTATAGTAGTTTGGCAGGTAAGACAACGGACAAATTGCCAGTGAATACAACCAACTTAACTTCTCCCAGTCAAAATTTAATTAATAGCGAATCTCCTAGTATGGCGCAAGATATGAATTGGTTGCGTCGTGGTGTAGTAGAAATTTTCCCACAACCAACTGATGCTGACAGCGAAATTGAAAGTTTAGAACAGCGTTTGGCAAGTACAAATCGACCTTTAAGGGTCAAATTGGGCATCGATCCAACTGGTGCTGATATTCATCTTGGTCATAGCATACCGGTAAGAAAACTGCGAGCTTTTCAAGATGCTGGTCATACCGCAGTACTAATTATTGGTGATTTTACGGCACGGATTGGCGATCCGACTGGTAAATCTGAGGTGCGTCGCCAGCTGACAGAAGCAGATGTGGCGCAAAACGCCCAGACTTATCTTGAGCAAGTACGTCCTATATTGGATTTTGACACACCAGGCAGGTTAGAGGTACGCTACAACTCGGAATGGCTCTCCCGCCTGGATTTAGGCAAAATTTTAGAGTTACTCTCAACGATGACTGTGGGGCAGATGCTAGCCAAGGAAGGATTTGCCGAACGTTATAAGAAGGAGAATCCAATTTTCCTGCATGAGTTCCTTTATCCGTTGATGCAGGGCTATGATTCGGTGGCTGTGGAGGCGGATGTGGAATTAGGCGGAACTGACCAAAAATTTAACATTGCTGTGGGGCGAGATTTACAGCGTAGGTTTGGGCAAAAGCCCCAGTTTGGCTTACTGCTGCCAATTTTAATTGGTACAGATGGGGTACAAAAAATGTCGAAATCTCTAGGTAATTATGTGGGCTTGTCGGCACACCCATCGGAGAAATACCAAAAATTGCAGGGCGTTCCCGATCAACTACTAGAGCAGTATTTTGAACTGTTGACGGATTTCGCTTTGGATAAATTACCGGAAAATCCCCGCGATCGCCAATTACTTCTGGCATGGGAAATTGTTAGGCAGTATCATGGCGAACAAGCAGCGAATCAAGCGAAGGAAGCTGCTGATAGTGGTGGGAAAAAAGGCGCGATTCCGGAATTTTCTGTGGCTGGAATAGAGCAGTTTCCCGTCAAGTTGGCTTATTTACTCAATGCTAGCGGCTTGTGTAAAAGCAGCGGCGAAGGTAAGCGGAAAATTCAAGAAGGTGGGGTGTATATAGATGGCGATCGCATTACTAATGTAGATACCAGTTTTGCCCAAGCTGATGAATTAACCGACAAAGTGCTGCAAGTGGGTAAAAACAAGTTTGTGCGCTTAGTACCTTAATTTGGGATAGAAACCAGCGATGAATCCTGAGCAGCGAATTATAGTACCTTTAGATGTCCCAGATATCGCCAGCGCGATCGCTCTTGTTGAGCGGCTACCACAAGTTACTTTCTGGAAAGTTGGCTTGGAGTTGTTTACCAGCACCGGGCCAAGTATTCTGGAAATTCTCAAATCTCGCCAAAAGCAGATTTTTCTCGATTTAAAATTTCACGATATCCCGAATACCGTAGCTGGTGCTTGTCAGGCTGCGGCGCGTTACGGGGTAGATTTATTGACAATTCACTCTACAACCGGCAAAGATGCCCTAAAAGCGGCAACTGAGGCAATTCAAACAGGGGCAGCACAAACAAGTGTTAAACCGCCCAAATTAATTGCTATTACCCTGTTAACAAGCATTTCTGCCCGACAGTTGGCGTTTGATTTGAAAATTCCTTTAGAATTGCCAGAATACGCCCTGTCAATGGCACTCCTCGCCCAAGAAACCGGATTAGATGGGGCAGTTTGTTCGCCTCAAGAAGTGGCACAGCTACGACAAACTTGCGGGGATAATTTTCTGTTAGTTTGTCCTGGCGTGCGCCCGACTTGGGCAGATAAAGGCGATCAAAAGCGATCGCTAACTCCCTCCCAAGCCATTCAAGCAGGCGCAGATTACCTAGTAATTGGTCGTCCGATTACCAGTGCGGCGGAACCTGAGTTAGCTTGGAAGAGAATTTGTGAGGAATTAGCAGAAAATAGTCAATAGTCAATGGTCAGAGACGCGATGAATCGCGTCTGTACAATTGTCATTTGTCCTCCTTGTCCTCCTTGTCCCCCTTGTCACCCTCTAGCCTAATCTGCTCTCCTACGCCCTCTGTGATACATGGTGATGAAAACTTTTTCGTTGGGACTACCTCGGAATTTGTGGCTGATGGTTTGTGGCTACTTTGTGGTAGTTAGTACTATTGGTAATCCCGTATTTTCGCAAAGCCTCCCCGTGTCAAAGGATAAAGCGGGGTTGACTTGTGTTGAGCAAAAAATAGACAGTTTAACTACCTATTTGTTGCGGGATTTACCTAGTTACACAAATCGCGTGACCCAACGCGCCCGCCGTCTCAGCCGGAAGAGTGAAGTTTATAGCTACTTTCTATTAGCAGGTAGACCAGAGTTTACACCCCTACCTCTGAATCCTGGAATTAACGGCGTAGATAGTGACAAAAGTGCGGCATCAGGTGTGGAGCAGGTTTTCTTTACTACTTTAGAAAGGCAGTATATAGGGGGAAAAGTGGTGGAATTACAGGAATTCCACTGGCTGTTATTGACGAAAACTGAAAGCGGGTGGCGTTTGGTGATGATGTTTACCCAAAGTGGGTCATCAACTGGATCGTCGGGGGGACAACAACCGCTATCGCCGCCACGAGATAGTAGCCGTAGCGCGATCGCTCAAGCGATTAATATTTGGTTGCGGGATTGTCAGGCAGGAAGCGTGAGGATGTAATTGGGCATTGGGCATTGGGCATTGGGCATTGGGCATGTATTAATTAAATCGGTAAGGGTGGGGAGACCCCACCCCTACAGGTGTCTCTGTATTATTTTCTTTAATTACGAATTACGAATTACGAATTACGAATTATTAATGTTCCTTTATCCCCATCTAAAGTTACTTCTTGACCTACTGGTAATGCTGCATTACATTTATCGTGACCAAAGGGTAAGTCAGCAACAACGGGAATACCTAAGTCGCCTAAGCGATCGCGCAAAACTTCGTCAACTGTAAAGCTGGGCACATTGGCTGGTGGTTCACAGGCAGTAAAACCACCTAAAGCGATTCCCTTAATTTGGGCTAAATTACCGCTTAATCGCCACTGGGTGAGCATTCTGTCTATTCTATAGGGTGCTTCTGATACATCCTCAAAGGCTAAAATTACACCTGCAAAATCTGGTTGAAATGGTGTGGCTAACAGATGGGTGGCTACTGTCAAGTTACCTGGGAGCAAAATTCCTGTGGCGACACCATTACCCCAACCTTTACCTTGCAGTGGCTCAAGGGTACGACCTTCGACTAAATTAAATAATCGCTCACATGACCAATCTGGCTCATTAGCAAGTGTGGTTAATACAGGGCCGTGAACGCTGGAAATCCCGACATTGTAAAGGCTCCACAATAAAGCGGTAATATCAGAAAAACCTATTAACCATTTGGGATTTTCGCTTGTCGATGATTCTGGTTGCCAATGCCAATTTTCGAGGATGCGGGTACTACCGAAACCACCTCTAGCGCAGAGAATACCCCGGCAATTTGGGTCTTTCCAGGCTGCTGCAAGCTGCTGGCGACGGTTTTGGTCGTTTCCTGCTAAATAGCCCCATTTGTCTGTAATTTCTGGGGGAACTTCGATTTGATAACCGCGCGATCGCCAAATTTCTATACTCTGATAAAAGCTGTCAAATTCTCGCAAAGCACCACTAGGGGCAATGACTCGCAGTAAATCGCCGGGTTTGAGAGGTGGGGGTAAGATTTTTGCTGGCATAAATTAATTACTAGTAGGAAAAAATACTACATTGATCGTGTTAACAATGTAATGTAAAGATTTAGCTGTGATTTATTTTTTTATTTCAGTAGAAATTTTATGCGCCAAGGAATGAAAGTGAGTCTAGCACTGCTAGCATTTTTAGGAAATTTGACATGGTGCTATAGTGCCAAGGCAAATTTTAAAGGCAACCTGACGGTAGAAATTGATGGATTTAAAAATAAACAAGGGCAAGTCTGCGCCAGTGTCTTTGCCAAGAGTCAAGGTTTTCCTAATAATCGCGATCGCGTCATTCAAAGGCAGTGTACCAAGATAACCGACAGTTCTGTAAAGCTGACTTTTGAGAATTTATCAGCCGGTAGCTATGCCGTGGCTGTGATGCATGATAAAAATGAAGATTCAAAACTCAATCGTAATAGCTTAGGTATGCCCACAGAAGGCTTTGGATTTTCCAAAAATCCAGAAGTTCGCACGAGCGCACCCAAATTCAGCGAAGCCGCTATTTTATTAGCAGGGCCAAATACTAATATTCAAGTGCATTTGAAATATTTATAAGGGCATGGGGCATTGGGTATGGGGCATTGGGCATTGGGCATTGGGTAGAGACGCGATTAATCGCGTCTCTACAATTGTCCCCCTTGTCTCCCTTCCCCATACGCTAATTATCATTCTCCTCATGTTCTGGCAGAGTTTCGCGATCGCATACAACACGGATGCGATTAATCTGGTTTAATGCATACCTTGCTGTTGACTGTACTTCTAAATCGGGATCTTCTACTGCATGGCGTAGCATCTGGCTGACTTGAGACATCATGTCATAAACGCGGGTTAAATCGCGAATGGCATTTTGTCGTACTTGTGGGCTTTCGTTTTGGATGGAGATGGCTAATGCACGATTCATGGGTTTGAGTGTGCGAATGCCGATTTCGCTTAAAGCTGCCAAAATTAGGCTGTGTTGTTGGGAATCTGCATCTAGCATCAAGTCTAGCAACGGTTGAATCGCTCTTGAGTCTCCTTGCTGCCCTAAATCCCAAATTGCTTTGTGTCGCTTCGCTGGATCGGGATTATATAAATCGTTAATTAATTCATCAACTATATTGACTTTGGCTAAACGGGAAGTATTAGCTGGAGGTAAAAGTTTTGGCGTCATCGATGCTGCGTCTGGGGAATCAGCAATAGCTGCATCATCCTGCTGTTCCTCTGGGCTAGCTTTTGACTCTGGTAACAGTGGTATTGTTGAGTTATTAGTTTCAGTTCTTGTTTGAGTATCAGAAGTTTCTAAATGTAGCAATTGCTTAGATGGTGTGAACTTTCTCACAAAGTAAACAATTGCGCCAATACTTCCGAGAATTCCTAAGCCGAGTAACGACCAGCGAATGACATTATGCTTAGGCGAATTTTGCTCACTGGGTTTGGAAGTAGGTACAGGTGAGGCGGTAAATGATTTTTTGGCAGCAATTGCTGATTGGATACTTTTCTTCGTCGTGTTGCCAAAAATACCGTCTGCTTCTAAACCCTGTGCTTTCTGAAATTCAGCTACAGCAGTTTTTGTAGTTTCTTTGTACTTTCCATCTACCACATCTTTGTAATATCCCAACTCTTTTAATTGAGTTTGCAAAGTTTCTACATCCGATCCTGTACTATCGGGTCTGAGAATAGTTGCGAGGACAGCTTCTGTGGTACTGATTTGAGGCAGTATCAAAATTTGTTGTGGTAAATTACGTATCGCTGGATTCGCGGGTGTTTGGTACAAACCCAGGTAGAGAAAACAAGCCAAGATAGGGATTGAGGAGTGACATGGCCTCATAATTACTAGTTTTGGACAACGGGTATTTTTGAAATGTTCGATACCACGATAGCTTTAACTAGTCTAAAATTTAACTTTTCTTGTGACAAAAATTGCGATCGCTACAGATAAGTAGGTTGGTGTAATGAAAATATTGGCAAGGGCTGTCATTTGTCATTAGTCATTGGTCATTTGTCAGTTTTTGCATCTTGGTTGAAACTGGGATGAACAAATATCCTAATGTAGGACAATTGTATTAATTTTCCGTCATGATAGAGTTGTTGACTATATTAAATTGTTAAGTCTGCATCTCCAGCCGAAAATTCTCTAATGTCAGACGCTAATTTTATTGATACAGTGACACAAGAATCTGTTTACTCAGAATTATCGGAGCAATCGCCTGTTTTTACTTTGCGTCAAGAAGCGATCGCCCGCATTCGCAATAGTCTGCGTCCCGGACAACAACAAATGGCTGATTGGTATACGGGGCCTTTGGCTGTTTCTGCCGTTCCTGGTGCTGGTAAATCTACGGGGATGGCGGCGGCGGCAGCGATCGCGATCGCGCGTCAGTATGAACTTGCAGCCCAAGCGCGTCAATCTTACCGTCGTCAATTGGTAGTAGTGACTTTTACCCGCTCTGCTGCTGCTAATATTAAAGCTAAAATCCGCAAATATTTACGGGATGATTTATCTTTACCGCAAACGGGATTTGTTGTTTATACTTTACACGGTCTAGCTTTAAATATCGCTAGCCGTCATCCCGATTTATCTGGTTTACAGTTAGAAAATGTCACTTTAATTACACCAAATCAAAGTCACCGCTTCATCCGCACCGCAGTTGAGCAGTGGATTACCAAGAATCAAAGTACTTATTTGCGTTTATTAGAAGGTAGCCAATTTGACGGGGAGGAGACAGAAAGATTACGGCGTCAATCGGTATTAAGAACAGAAGTTTTACCAGACTTAGCCACTACAGTTATTCATGAAGCCAAAAGTTCTGGTTTATCAGCCGATGATTTACGCAATTGGAGTCAACAAACCACAGACCCATACGCAATTTTAAATGTAGCTGCTGGTTTGTATGCTGAATATGAGAATTTAATGCGATCGCGTGATTTTATCGATTACGACGATATGATTTTAGCTGCATTGCGGGTGTTAGATAACGATAGCGCCCGCCGCATTGAGCAAAATCAAGTTTTCGCAGTTTTTGAAGACGAAGCTCAAGATTCTAGCCCTTTACAGACAAAGTTACTGGAGATTTTGGCGAGTGATGTGGGGAATATGGGGGACAAGGGGGACAAGGGAGACAGGGGGGATGGTTTTTATAATGGTAATCAGCAATCGTTGATTAATTTAGTGCGAGTTGGCGATCCGAACCAAGCTATTAACTCGACTTTTACCCCAGCCGATCCGATTTATTTTCGCCAATTTTGCGAAGAGTGCGATCGCTTGCAGAGATTGGCGACAATGGATCAAGCTGGGCGGAGTACGCGAATTATTCTGGAAGCGGCGAATTTTACCTTGGAATGGATTAATAGTTTTTACGGCGTTAAGATGCAGCAATCATCCCATGACTCGATTGCGTCTCTTCCCTTCCGTCCCCAGAGAATACGCTCTGTTGATACTGGCGATCCTCAAAAAGATGCTAACCCCGCAGCAGTAGGAATGGGCTTAGAACTTTACACGCCTCGCGATATTCATCACACCGTAGAATTACTGTCTGGGCGGGTGATTGAATTATTTGCGGAAGACCCCTCAAAGGTAAGTGCAGCAATTTTAGTGCGGGAGAATCGCCAAGGACGCTGGTTAGCTGAGGCTTTAGAACCGATATGTAAAGAGCATAAAATTACACTTTATGATGTGGGCGAACGCGATCGCCGTTCCCAGATTCCCCAAGAAATTTTAGCTTTATTGCAATTTTGCGATCGCCCCCATTCTCCAGATTATCTCAAAGCTGCCCTGGAAGTACTTGTAGAACGTCAGCTAATTCCCACCCAAGACCTCAACGCCCTTGCTAGTTTACCAGAAGAGTTTTTATACCCCGGCCCCTTAACAGCACCGCAAACGGAAAACGTCCACAAAGCCTCGCATTTGTGTCGGAGTTTACTGCGTGCCCGGTTAGAATTACCCATATACCAATTAATTTCCTTTTTGGCTTTAACTTTAAATTACGACCAAGCCGAACTAGCAACGGCAGACAAATTAGCAGAACGAGTAAATCAGCAAACTGCTGGTAATAGTTCGATGGGATCGATGCTGTCAGCTTTAAGTGAAATTGTCAGTTCTGAACGATTTGAAGCTGTAGAAACAGAAGACTTAGAAGCGCGTTACACCCGTAATGGTCAACTGACAATTATTACCATGCACAAAGCCAAAGGGCTAGATTGGGATTATGTTTTTCTTCCCTTTCTCCACGAAAACTTAATACCTGGTAGGTTTTGGGTTCCACCTCAAAGCCAGTTTTTAGGTGACTTTACCTTATCAGAAGTAGCTCGCGCCCAAGTGCGTGCTGCTTTACACAATGAATCACGTATACCAGAAGTCAACCAAGCGTGGGAAATTGCCAAACACCTGAAAACGGCTGAAGAATACCGTTTACTCTACGTAGCGATGACACGCGCCAAGCGCTTATTGTGGATGTCAGCAGCGCAAAAAGCACCTTTTACTTGGAGTAAACCAGAGAATTTACAAGAACAAGCACCTTGTCCGGTATTTCCGGCGTTAAAGCGCCAGTTTCCCAACGCTGTAATTTCTTTAGGGACGGCGGTTAAATCTGGTAGCTAGGAAAAATCAATTAATAATTGATAGGCGAAATATGGGCGCGTCCCTAAATTTTTTTGGTGAATTTGTGAACTGAGAATCTCCTGAATTCTATTCAGAAGATTGCCAATTTATTAACAATCCACAACTCCCAATCTCAATGCAATTCGCTGGTATTGGGTGGAGTCATAAAAAGTTCCTCTGTGCATTACTTGTGAGTTATCCCATAAAGTCACATCTCCTGGTTCCCAAACATGGGAATATACAGGAGTGCGTTTTAAAACCGTCTCAAATAAATCTTGCCAATATTTTTGTGCGGCTTCTCGCTGATTTTCCATTCCCAGAGGAATTGCTGTATTCCAAGAACCTAAATATAACCCTTTTTGTCCGGTAACCTTGTGAGTAGAAACGATAGGATGAACTTTTTTTGGAGCATCATCCCATGCAATATTTGGCCGCGCAAATATGGGGGACATTTGGTACATTGAGATTTCTGCTAATTCTTGTTGCTGGCTAGAATCGAGATTGTTATAAGCTTCGACTAAATCTAAATACTCTGTAGTGTGAGGTTGCCCATTTTCTCCCTCTTCCGGAACTTTTATACTGTAGAGCATGACAACATACAGCGCATTCATATCCAATTCTTCTATTCTGGGTACGCCATCTTTATCCTGATGCCACACTCTAGCTCCATAAATCTTTTCCGCAGGTTCTTGATCAAATCCTTTAGGATTACCCAAAATTGCTGTATATTGGCTCTGAATATCGGGAGTGATATCGGGGTCTAAAGTAAAAGAATTACGCCCAAACATTAAGCTACCAAAAGTTTTTCTGGCAAATTCTTCTAACTCAGATGCAGTCAAGTTTTGATTTTTGACAACAACTACACCATGTTTCCATAGAGATTGTTTCAACTCATGTTTTTGTGCATCTGTGAGATTAAGTAAGTTACATCCCGGCAGAACTTCCAATCCTAGCCTGGATTGATATGCTGTTGCTCTTAAGGCATTTTTGATGGTCATAAGAGTTCCTCTTGCTAAATCATAGAATCCCTACAATCGCATTCAACCTCAAACTTGTAATTAAAAACTTATCTGGAAATATTTCGCTTAACCAATAATATTGCCGTTTTTACATGCTTATACTTTGCATTCACTACAGCAGATGGAATGCAACAAATGTGTCTAATCTTTACGAAATCTAAATTTGAGTACTTGTCAGTTAAAAAATTTGAGGTGCGATCGCTTAACGAAAGCATGAAAATTACAGCCTTTAAATTAGTTTAAAGGATAAAAGACCTCTTTTAACTAAAGCAGCGATCGCATTCTTTCGTGTAGAGGCAAGAAATGCGATCGCAGTGACGAATTAAAAGTTAATATTTTTTTGTGATTATCAGCTTTAATTTAGACAGCACAAACTTTTCATCAGCAGTAGGAGCGGGTTGAGAGATATAAACAATCATTTACCTCGCCCCTCAGGCTTATGTAAAAATAGAACGTGTAATTTTCAAGTTGTCTTTATCACAAAATTCAGCTTGAAAACTCTTGCTAATTATTTCTTAAGAGTTGACATTTGATGATGATTGCTTTTGCCAAAGGCGATCGCGAATTAATTGTAATTGCTCTTGAGTACTAACAGGACTACGGGGCGATGGTAAGTCTGTATTCGGCCAACTTGGTAAATTATGACAGGGACAACTTAAGGCTGGCATCCCCAAATTGCGCATTGCTACTGGCATATTGCAACGACTACAGGGTAACATTTCCCATGTAGGTGTCAGGAGTTCGCCAATTGTTTCACTAGTTCCTTCTAAATACGATTCATCCGCGCGATCGCGAATTTCTTGCCAACAGTTTTCAAATTCTGAACTATAGCTATCACCTTTCAGCACTGGTTGCGGCAACAAAGATGCCATACCATTGCCTACAACTACCTTTTTACCTAGCTGAAACCAGTAGGCTAAATATCTTTTAACGTCTTTTTCAGTTGCCATACCTTTAATTCTAAATTTAAGCTGGGAACTTTAGGTCATTAAATCTTGAATAAACTATTAAGAAGCGAGATACATCGGTCATTAGTTATTAGTCATTAGTCATTAGTCATTAGTCATTGGTCATTTGTATCCTTTTTCTTCCTTACACCTCTTCCTTTATTCCCTGGGAGGTGGTAATGGTGTGCCAAGAGTGCTGAGATTCAAAACATGACCCCCAGTAACTAGATATACGGTATCGCAAAGAATAGCTAATTGACGTACCAAAGAACCCAGGCGATCGCGGAATAGCCGTCCGCTAGGATAAGCCGGAACTAAACCCCATCCAACTTCCTCGGCAACAAATATCATATCTGCCGCAACGAGCTGTACAGTTTCTAACAATTCTGCTATCTTGTTGTCCCAACTAATTTTGTCTTCCTCTAAAAAATTAGCTACCCAAGTGCCCAAAGAATCAACTAGAAGGCAGGTGTTTGGCGTGGCTGCGGCTAAAGTCGCAGATAATTCCATAGGTACACTCAGAGTTAACCAATCTTGGGGACGCCGATTTTGGTGTGCTTGAATGCGTTTTTGCCATTCTTCATCGCCAGGATATTCTGCTGCTGTGGCTACATACACAACCACCTTTTGTGAATGCATCGCCAGATTTTCTGCCCATTCACTTTTACCAGATCTAGCTGGCCCTGTAACTAAGATAACTTTACCCAAAGCCTTATCCTTACTCTGTTTAATTGATTTGGGTTACAATGTCTAAACTTAATTTTTACCTTGAGGGATGAGATTGTTGGTTTTAAATATCTTTTAAGAGATAAAATTAGCACCAGCATCATTGATGCAAAATTGGCATAAGCCAAAAATCCCAACAACCCCATTCTGAATTATTTAACACTACTGGGGACAGCAAATTTCAGGATATTTTTATGAAAGCAGGCTGGAAACGTATTGAGGCAACTCTACACGATTTAGGGACGAAAACTGCCGCAGACAATGCTGAAGCAGGGGCTTCGCCAAAGCGGCCTTTCTCTTTTAGAATCAGCGTTGGGGCAACTGAATCTAAAGATGGTGATGTCACTTCATCATCCCAGGAGCTAAATACACAAGGAGCAACAATCGATTTAAGTGCAGATCCCCAGGGTAATTTTTCTGACGCCGAAAATGGCTTTTCTCAACATAACCCAGTACAGGCTTTTTCGACACAAGAAACAGGTGGTAAAGCACCTAGCCTACCTAAATTTAAAACCCCTACTTTTAGTAATCATCGCCACGGTGCTAATCCAGGATTGGCAATGAATCTGCTGAAGGAGATTGAAGAACAGGTTGTAGGTTGGGAGAAAGAACTCAAAAATATTCTTAAGCAAATTCAAGATGTTTATTTAGAAGGGCCGATTGTTAATGGTTGGCTAGAATCCAATCCCCAGGAAACAGAACAGGGAGGAAAAGCCACCTTACGCCATGCAGAAGTCGATCGCCTGATGGACTATGTGGAAGAGATTTGTGCTACCAATGCCAAGTTATCGCAATCTGGGCGCACAGGTTACCGTCTGTGCGGTGTAGATGATACGGGTAAAGTTTGGACACGTCCCTGTCCCCCCGATCAAGTGGCTTCTGTGAGTATGGCGATCGCGCGTTACCAAAAATTACGCCAACTATTAGGGCGCAAGCAGTACTTGGAAACCCGCCTCAGTCAATTAGCTGAGACTTTGGTGATTTTGCACAGTCATATACAACAAGCGTAAAGTTCGTCATATTATTTCCGAAAAAACTCGGTTGGTGAGTCTGTAATTTTTGGGATAGATTGGCAGGCACTAGGTAAATATTTAATGTTGTCAGTAGGGGCGGGTTTATTTGTATTATTTCTAATCGGCGAAGATATCTGTGAACCCGCCCGTACAGTAGTCAGTAGTAAAGGCGGTTTTCATCTGTCCTTAACAAGACAGAGTTATTCAACTTTCTGCAAAACGACTGTACAGACGTAATTAATTGCGTCGCTGATAATTGACAAGTTAAGGGCAATAAAAATCACAACCACCGCTACCTATGCCAGATACTCAAATCTCTGCCATTATTTGCACTCACAATCGAGACACCTATTTAGGTGCAGCGATTGATAGTCTATTGGCGCAGGATTTTCCGGCTGAGTTTGAAGTTGTGGTAGTAGACAATGGATCGAGCGATCGCACTTGTGAAGTTGTCGCCAAAAGAGCCAGCAATCCCCGTCTTAAATATATCTTTGAACCAATTTTAGGGTTATCTGTAGCTCGGAATACCGGCGCAAAAGTCGCTAGTAGTGAAATTCTCGCCTATCTAGATGATGATGCAGTGGCGAGCGATCGCTGGTTGCAAGTGTTATATCATGCCTACCAAAATAATCCCAAATTAGCGATCGCGGGTGGTAAAGTTACCCTTATCTGGCCGCAAAATGTTTCTCAACCAAAATGGCTATCTCCTGGATTAGCTGCTAACTTGGGTGCATACGATTTGGGTGAGAACATCATTTATATTCATCAACCAGGTTTAACCCCTAGAGGACTAAACTATTCTATCCGTCGTTCCTTCTTGATAGAAATTGGCGGTTTCGATACCCATCTTGGCAGAGTGGGGAAAAATTTATTATCAAATGAAGAACTACAAATGACAGAATGCGCCCTCAAAAAAGGATGGCAAGTTGCTTATCTACCAGAGGCGCTAGTAGCTCATAATGTTGCACCAGAACGCTTAAATCGTTCCTGGTTTTTAAACCGAGGTTGGTGGCAAGGTATTAGTGAATGTTATCGCGAACAGCTTACTGGTAAAGCAGGTATCAGCCAATTGCAACGGGGCGGCGAACGATTTCTTAGGGGTTTATATAAAGCATTACAACATTTCCGCGATCCAGCAGAACGCTTTGACAAACTTGTTTACGCTTACGGTCAAATTGGTTATTTAAATGCTGCGATTCAGGGAATTTTTTCTAAATTCATTGAATAACGCAGAAGGCAGGAGGCAGAAGAAATAAGGAAGATTACTGATATTTAATTAATTCTTGAATTTAAACTACCTACTCTTCAATAACGAGTAGCCTATATAAAATTTTA
This sequence comes from Calothrix anomala FACHB-343, assembly GCF_014696435.1. Classification (GTDB taxonomy): domain Bacteria; phylum Cyanobacteriota; class Cyanobacteriia; order Cyanobacteriales; family Nostocaceae; genus Aulosira; species Aulosira anomala_A. The sequence continues at coordinate 107,504 of NZ_JACJQG010000017.1, forward strand.
TATGCCATTTAAAATACCCGTTTCTGTATTAATTCCCGCTAAAAACGAAGAAGCAAATTTACCAGCCTGTCTAACTAGCCTGCAGATGGCTGATGAAATTTTCTTAGTAGATTCTCAAAGTCAGGATAATAGCATCGCTATTGCAGAGAGTTTCGGTACTAAAATTGTGCAATTTAAATTTAATGGTAGCTGGCCAAAAAAGAAAAATTGGTCTTTAGATAATCTACCATTTCGCAATGAATGGGTATTAATTGTTGATTGCGACGAAAGAATTACGCCAGAATTATGGCAAGAAATTGCCCAAGTAATTAATAATAATGAATATGCAGGTTATTATCTTAACCGTCGGGTATTTTTCTTAGGTAAATGGATTCGTCACGGTGGTAAATATCCCGATTGGAATCTGCGTTTATTTAAGCATAAACAAGGTCGCTACGAAAATCTCCATACAGAAGATATTCCCAACACTGGCGATAATGAAGTTCACGAACATGTAGTTTTAAATGGAAAAGTCGGTTATCTCAAAAACGATATGTTGCATGAAGATTTCCGCGACCTTTATCACTGGTTAGAAAGACATAACCGTTATTCTAATTGGGAAGCGCGTGTATATTACAATCTGCTGACGAATAGAGATGAAGGTGGAACTATTGGCGCAAATTTATTTGGTGATGCTGTACAACGCAAACGCTTTTTAAAAAAATTATGGGTACATTTACCATTTAAACCATTACTAAGATTCATATTATTCTATATTATTCAGCTTGGTTTTTTAGATGGCAAAGCTGGCTATATTTATGGACGACTATTAAGTCAATATGAATATCAAATTGGCGTAAAACTCTACGAATTACGCAACTGTGGCGGTACGTTAAATACCGAAAAATCTCCGCCATTACCATCATCTTTAGGGCTAGGAGCTAGGGGCTAGAAGGGGGACAAGGAAGACAAGGAGGACAAGGAAGACAAGGAGGACAAATGACAAATGACAAATGACAAATGACAAATGACAAATGACAAATACCCAATGCCCAATGCCCAGCCTTTTGTAGATTTACGCAAGTATGACCAATCATGGTTCGATCGCGGTCGTCCTGGTTGGTATATTTTGCTATGGTGGTTTGTACAAGCGATCGCATTTCCTCTGACTCCCCAACCGTTGAATAACCTCCGTTGTGCATTGCTGCGGCTGTTTGGGGCAAAGATTGGTAAAGGCGTATTTATCCGCCCTACAGCACGTTTCACCTATCCTTGGAAGGTTTCTATAGGCGACTATAGCTGGATTGGTGATGATGTAGTTTTATATAGCCTGGATTATATTTATATCGGTCAACACTGCGTAATTTCCCATAAATCTTACCTTTGTACTGGTAGCCATGATATTCATGACCCTGCATTTGGGTTAAAAACAGCTACTATTACCATCGGTAATGGCGTCTGGGTAGCAGCAGATTGTTTTGTTGCACCGGGGGTAGAAATTGGCGCAAATGCTGTGATTGGCGCTCGTAGTAGTGTTTTCAGTACAATGCCATCGGGACAAGTTTGTATGGGTAGTCCCTGTCGTCCCCATTATCCCAGATTCCCAGAATCTTCTAATTAGGCGTTAACTAATCCCTAAGGGACTTCCAGAAAATAAATTATCCAATTTCCGAGAGAAGATATTTTGATTTTCCCCCTGCTCCCTGCCCCCTGCCCCTCTGCCTACACAGTGATAGTATATTTTTTTAGTTGGAAGTCCCTAATCCCTAGCTCCTAGCCCCTATTTTCTTGCGAGAAACAAGATAATGCTGCAAATTCCGCGATTGGGGTTGAGTGATGATAGAAGATGGGCGAGGTGATACTGAATTGCGCAGCAGCAGTAAAGGAATGCTGAGAAAGCCTAAAATCATCACTAATGCCGTAATTATCCACACTGACAAGCGATTTGGTTGATAATTACCGCGTTCAATTTGCCAGAATACCTGATTGTATTGCCAAGCGGCTAAGGCAATGGTCAAAATGCCAATAATCACTAAAAAAATTCCTAAATTCTGCGAATTAAATAGAGGATGGACTTGTGGCTCTTTTTGTGATATTGCAGCATTAAGCTGATGTAAAAATAGACCGAATCTTGCGATCGCAAAACCAAAGCCAATCAAAGCAATCGAAGTCCGCAGCCAAGCCAAAAAAGTACGCTCATTTGCTTGATGCTCCCGTTGACGGTCTATTTTCGGCATTTTATCCATGCATTTCTTCCTATTCCAGCATCCCCGACTGAATATACATACGTGCTAGAACAGGAAAATTCATCTCCACAAGGGTACATAATCAAAAGAAAATTCTCAAAAACATATCTCCTGACAGAGACTTTAAAGCAGTCTAGTAAGCGAAAATAATCATCAGCAATCGATTAGGGTGATGCTATGTTTCGTCTAACTCAAATTATGCGGAACTTCTACCTTCGGCTAGAAGGTGTTTTTTCTGTAATTTTCCGAAGTGTAGGTAATTTTTTTCAAAGCTTCTTTGGTTTTTTTGCCAAACTGTTTGGATTTAGTGAATCTGGTTATTTTTTAGAATCAGATCAAGCACAAACCATTAAGCGAAGCGAAACTCCACAGTTAACTGAACCTAAACAAGATACCCCAACTCTCACCCCTGCCAGCAAGCGCCGCGCTAATGCCAAAATGGACTATTACCTCAACATGGCTCGCGATATTAAAAAGAATTAAGGCGCAGATTAACCGCGCCAAATATGGTAGCAGTTTGGTGATGTTCTCAAGTTAATTCCCAGAACAAACACCTCTGCACCTACTAATTCAACTCAATGTTTGTGGTGATGTCGCATAGCCTTATGGATTTTCTTCCATCGTTCTTTCTCAGCTAATTGTGCCCTTTGGTCTTGTTTACGGGCTGAGTATTCTAGTTCCTTTTGTAACTTTTGGTAACTGAGGAATCGAGAATAATCGAGTAGCTGTTCTGACAAAGCCTGTTGTACAGCACAACCAGGTTCTTGTTGATGCTGACAATCGCGGAAGCGACAATTTTGGGCTAAAGTTTCAATGTCTGCAAAAGTTTCTTGCAAACTTTCATCGCCCGCCCAAATTTGAATTTCTCTCATACCAGGGGTGTCAATAATTAAGCCCCCATTGGGGAGTAATATCAACTGACGCTGGGTTGTTGTATGTCTCCCTCGGTCGTCACCTTGGCGTACTGATTGTACAGCTTGTAGGGCTTCACCTTTAAGTTGATTGGTAATGGTAGATTTACCCACACCAGATGAACCTAACAAAGCTACTGTCTGTCCTGGTTGTAAGTAAGATGTTAAAGCATCCAAGCCTTGATTATTGGCAGCACTTAACACTACTATTGGTACACCAATCGCAACAGCTTCTACTTCCGCCAAGCAAGATTCCAGAGAATCACACAAGTCAGCCTTATTTAACACAATCACTGGATTAGCACCGCTTTCCCAAGCCAGAATCAAATAGCGCTCAATTCGTCTGGGGTTAAAGTCACCATCTAAACCCGATACCAGAAATACTGTATCAACATTGGCGGCAACAATTTGCTCCTCTGTTTTATTACCTACAGTCTTGCGAGAAAATTTACTTTTCCTGGGTAATATTCCCTGGATAGTTGCTTGTTTTTGTGACTCTTGTACCCGAATAATTACCCAATCTCCCACAGCAGGAAAGTCTTGGGGTTGAATCGCCTGATGTCTGAGTTTACCTGCAATTTTAGCTGTTAGTTCACCCTGTTCGCCGATCAGAGTGTAGGTATGTTTGTATTCAACAGCAACTCTACCAACAGTAAATCCTTGTTGGCGATATGGTTCAAAGCTGCGAGCAAAAAAGCTACTCCAGCCTAAATCATTTAAATTCACTGATATTTCCTCAATGTGTGCTACTTGCGCTGCACAAGGCTCACAGAGGAGACACTACCTAATTTATGGGAGATGAGCCGCTTCTCAATTTCCCAAATTACGAATTACGAATTAGATAAGTGTCTGTCAATTCTAGATTTCATTCCTGGAAGTTAGAGGATTGAACAAGAATCCCTGTACCTTGTGTCCGTTGAGTTGAAGTGGTTAATATCACCCGGACTGTTACAAACTCAGTCATCTTGCTTCCTCCCGACATACTACAAGGAATAATCTACATTATTACATGACCTGATTCCAGAAAAATCAATACAGAATATTAATCATTGCTTAATATCTGAGGGAATCAGGGCAAGGTGTTGCAAAATTTTTACAAGCAGATATACTGAATAAAAGAGGGTTAAAAAAACTTTCAAAGTTCTGAATAAAGGGGAGAAGCTAACTACCAAAAAAGCAGCTAGCTTCTGGCGTAATCTACCGTGTCTTTGTCTTCAGCCGTTTACTGCTCCATTTCCCATACTAAGCTTGTCATTTTTTTTTGTCAAGCTGTCATTTAAAAATGACATAAAAAAATGTCTTGCATTTCAGACTTCATGAGAGAAAATAAGACAAGCATGATATTTGAGGATTTCAGCATATGACTGATAAAAGACGCTCTGATGACTACAAGCAAATCAGTGGCTACATTCCCCTGGATTTAGCCCTGGAGTTTAAAAGCATTTGTGCCCGCTTAGGCATTTCCCAAAGCGACGCGATGGAAGAAATGGCGCAAGAGTGGGTAGCCAAAAAGACAGGTTCTCATTTTCTCAAATCTGGAAAAGCTGCTCCACTGACAATTGCCGATGTAGTAAGGGCTAACATGGCAAAACTTAAGTGCTGTGGGTTAAAAAATTTGCCAGCCTTAGCCAAAGGTGAAGTGCTACCAACACCAGGAGACTTTGCAATTATTACATCGGCTTTAGATATTTCTGAGGAAGACAGACAAAAAATTTGGCAAGAAACTTTTAAAATTTCCGTGTATCAAGATTATCCGGGTGTAAAAGTATATAGAAATTCTGGAGGTGTCAAAGAAGATGAGTGTGAGTATTCTTAGAATCCTCAACTTACCAGGGTGGAACTTTAAAATGTCTTACGATGGGGTCTCTATTTTTGCCCCAACTAAGCGTGATGCCACTTATATAGCTCGCAGTTACGGTGAGGCTTTTAGCGAAACCGCATGTAAACTTAATGGCAAAGTAAAAATTCAGTGGCGAGGCTGTAAGCAACCAATTGAATTTTTTGGGTGGATGGCTAGCGAACAACCGCCTACAGCGTCGGAAACAGCCGAAGGAATTCTGCAAAATGAGGGTGCAGTATTTTGCAGCCAATTGCGCGTACCATCACAATTGTTGTACCGTATGGTTGCGGCTGCAGAAAATGAGCGTCCGGTGAGCATCGTTAGACAAGATACTCGCAAGCAAATTATTGTTAACCAGCCAATGGCAGAAATGCTACAGACACCACCAGAAATTGCTACTCAAAGGATCATGACTCAGTTTTGGCTACCTGAGGATTTAGCCGAACTAGAACGCAGATTACACAATGATAGGCAATTTACTTGGACTTATTCTGCGGGATTGAATGAGAGAGCTTGGGCAATTCTCACCACGCAGTTTGAGGCTTTTGAGGTGGATGGTATATGGTACAGACAGGGAATCAGCTTGGCAAGTCCTCAACTAGTACCCATACCTCCAGGGGTGTTGGAACAAGCTTAAATTAACAATTTGGCTCCTTCACGAATTAGAAAATCATCAGGTGTATCATTGATTTTTCTATTTCGGGGTGCATTCTTTAGTTAAATTACCAGTATTTACGATCGCGTTTTAAATTTTCAGATTAAAAATTGCTGCAATCGGGGTATTTATCGTCATTCTCTTCAGGACATCTACCTAATTCTTTCTGAGAACCCCGATATGATGACAAAATAATTACTAATTCGTAATTCGTAATTAAGATGCAGAGTGGTCGTTTTAGGTGCGGAAGTTAACTGTTCTGACAATTGTGGATGTTTAGTTTTGGTAAATGCACCCTTGACACTCCATTGCACTGACCAAATTTACCTTGACTTTTACTAAGAAATCGTATCCATCCTTACAATTTGCTTTGTTCTTAGCTATTTTCTCCGTGTGACAGAATAATAAGCTGATGCACAAGGAAGATTGTGTCTCAGGAAAGGTTTTTTGTGGTGTTTGGTGTGGTAATGTTTTTTAGACAAAAAGATAGCTAAACCATGACTACACCAGAGATAGCAGCTTATGGAGCTTGGCGATCGCCGATTACTACAGATTTAATTACCTCCCAAACCATCGGCTTAGGACAAATTTGGCTTGATGGCGAGGATATATACTGGAGCGAATTACGACCATCAGAAAAAGGAAGGAACGTAATTGTTCGGTTAAAAGATGGTGAAGTTAGCGACGTAACCCCGGCTGGCTATAACGTCCGTACCCGTGTTCATGAATATGGCGGTGCTTCTTTTTTAGTAGTAAATGGCACAGTGTACTTTGTTAACTTTGCCGACCAGCGCCTTTATCGTCAATCTGCTGATAGCGCACCACAAGCTATCACACCAGAAGTAGCAAAACGCTATGCAGACGCTATCTTTGACCATCAACGCCAACGGATTATTTGCGTGTGCGAGGATCATAGCGTTACTGGGCAAGAAGCTGTCAATACTGTGGTAAGTATTGGATTGACAGCAGATAGTACGCCGCAGCAATTAGTCGCAGGTAACGATTTTTACGCCGCACCGCGCCTGAGTCCTGATGGTTCGCGCTTGGCTTGGCTAAGTTGGAACCATCCAAATATGCCTTGGGATGGTACGGAACTTTGGATAGCAGAAGTTCAAGCAGATGGATTTTTAGGCAAAGCCGAAAAAATTGCCGGGGGTAGAGAAGAATCTATATTTCAACCTCAATGGTCGCCAGACGGTACGCTATACTTTATTTCTGACCGCACAGGCTGGTGGAATCTTTATCGCTGGCAAAATCAGACTGTGGAAGCCTTAACCGAGATAACAGCAGAGTTTGGTAAACCTCTGTGGGTGTTAGGGATGCGCACCTATGATTTTGAGTCAAGCGATCGCATTATTTGCACTTATACTCAAGAAGGTATTTGGCATTTAGCAAGTCTCGATACCAAAACCAAGCAACTAGAACCACTACCAAATCCTGACACAGAAATTTCTTCACTACATACAACCCCTGGTAAAGTCATTTTTATCGGTGGTTCTCCGACTGAGCAAACAGCTATTGTGCAGTTAGACTTGGCTAGTAAACAGCTGGAAGTGCTACGCCGCGCCAGTGAAGTGAAAATAGAGGCTGGTTATCTTTCCTTACCCCAAGCTATTGCCTACCCTACAAGCGATGGTAAGACAGCTTACGCCTTATTTTATCCACCACAAAATCAAGATTACACCGCACCTGTGGGTGAAAAACCACCGTTAATTGTGAATAGCCACGGTGGCCCTACAGCCGCAGCTGGGACTAGTTTAGACTTGAGCATTCAATATTGGACGAGTCGCGGTATTGCAGTTTTAGATGTTAATTATGGTGGTAGTACCGGTTATGGCAGAGAATACCGTCAAAGATTAGATGGACAATGGGGAATTGTCGATGTTGATGATTGCGTTGATGGGGCGCGTTATTTGGTAGAAAAAGGAGCAGTAGACGGTAATCGCCTAGCAATTTCTGGTGGGAGTGCGGGTGGTTATACAACGCTGTGTGCTTTAACTTTCCGCGATACGTTTAAAGCAGGTGCGAGTCACTACGGCGTCAGCGATTTGGAAGCTTTAGCGCGAGATACCCACAAATTTGAATCGAGATATTTAGACCGCTTAATTGGTAAGTATCCCGAACAGCAGCAGATTTATCAAGAGCGATCGCCAATTAATTTTACCGAACGTCTAGCCTCGCCTGTAATTTTCTTTCAAGGATTGGAAGACCAAGTAGTACCACCTAACCAGACAGAAGCAATGGTAACAGCATTGCGAGTTAAAGGTGTTCCCGTAGCTTACCTTCCCTTTGCAGGGGAGCAACATGGGTTCCGACAAGCAGAGAATATCAAGCGTTCTTTAGAAGGGGAACTTTACTTTTACTCGCAGATTTTTGGCTTTGAATTAGCTGATGCTGTAGAACCTTTACGAATTGAAAACTTTTGATTATTCTCTTTCGTGCTGCGGCTGATTTTGCGGACGACGGAGAAACCAATACCATCCAGAGCCTTTACGAGTCAGCCAGGAATCTTCTAAATCGGGATTATAGTCAGGGAAATCGGAAAATTGATTATCATCATGGACGCGAATTCTCAAATTCTGACAATTTCCTTCAATATCAATTGTCACAGTCTGATTATCGCTCTGGTTTGGGCGTAAGAGGCTATCTCTCATAATGCGTCGGGTTCTCTCTACTCTATTACTAGGAAGACAACGCACTCTGACTAAAGAACTGTCATTAGGGTTATCTAAAAGATAGGGTAGTACTGAAGAGTCGCGATTTCTCGGAGTTTCGGCGCTGGCTAAAGAGGTGATTGATAGCAAGAGAATTGTACTCAAGCTAATAATTCTGGCTCCAGGTGGGCTATTCATGGTATTTCTTCTTAATTAAAGACAGTAATTGCCAGGGCGGTAACCCCGGCAGAGCATTTATTTAGAATTTCAAATCAAATACTAGTGTCAATTAGTAATAACTTATTTATTTTCTAGCAGTTGATTAACTTGCGCGCCTCTGCGACCAGTTTTAATTTCATAACGGCGGGTGAGGTTGTCTTCGTAGTTCATATCTCTAGCAGCTGCTGAGTTCACAAAAGCATCGCAATTTTTACCTTGAACTACTGTAGAGGAACTGCTGCTATTTTCTTCATTGCGGTTATTACGAGTATCTTTAGAATCGCTGTTATTTCGGCTACCTTGGCTAGCACCGCTACCGCTAACGCCAATACCTAAGAAGCTGACACCACCGCCACCGCCATCATTATGGCTTTGAGAAGAACTAGAACGAGTGCTAGTAGAAGTAGCGATCGCAATTTTAGCGGAACTGTTGCGGGTGTTGCTACCTAAACCCACATCGCTACATAATGCACGAGGATCATTAGCGAGAGTTTTCGGGTCAACCCAAGATTGATGATCCCCCAAACCTTGAATTTCACTGTTACCTACGGGATTGCTGGGAGTGCTAGGTGTAGAAGTGCTAGGAGTACCATTACCAACAGCTGCGCCAGGTTTAAAGATACCCGCCGACTGTACATCAAATGGCCCGGCGAATGCTGGTACTGTAGCGGTTAACAGTGCAGTAGCGGTAAGTAAAGAGCTAGTTAGGTTACGGAATTTCATAATCATTTTCCTTGATTTTCAGTGTTTGTCTTGGGCTTTCATCCCTTCACTTACTCATAGGTTGACCGAGAGAAGTTTATGCACCCCTTGGGGAAATTTTTTTGTAAATCCTGGGGAAGGGAAAGGGGGACAAGCAGGACAAGGGAGACAAGGGGGACAAGGAGGACAAGGGGGACAAGCAGGAAAAACAAATTACCAATGCCCAATGCCCAATGCCCAATGCCCAATGCCCAATGAATAATGACTATTGACCAAAAATTGGGATAAATAAGTGAATCGTCTTGAGGTTTTTACCAAACTATGCAGTACCCTTTAGAACTGACTTTTAAATTTTGGGCGTTAGCGCCGCAAATATCGATTGTTGATAGTCAAGGTAATTTGGTTTTCTATCTCAAGCAGAAATTGTTTAAGCTAAAGGAAGCAATTACGATTTTTGCTGATGTAGAACAAACTCGTCCGCTTTTTTATATTAAAGCTGACCGAATTATCGATTTTTCGGCACGTTATAACTTTAGCGATAGCGAAGGTAGAGAAATTGGTGCTGTGAAACGGCGAGGATTGCGATCGCTCTGGCGCGCCCGCTATGACATATTTGATGGTGAGACTAGCAATCTCACTATCCAAGAGAAAAACCCTTGGGTAAAAGTTGCTGATGCTTTATTTGCAGAGATACCAGTTGTCGGGTTGTTCACTGGTTATGTCTTTAACCCAGTTTATCTAGTTAGCCGCGCTGATGGTACTATTGTCATGCGGTTAGAGAAAATTCCCTCGTTTCTCTCCAGAAGATTTACAATTAAACAAGTCGATCAATTAAGCGATCGCGAACAAGAGCAAGTTCTTTTAAGTTTGTTGATGATGCTGCTTATAGAACGCAATCGCGGCTAGTTACAGTTAATACCAATTCAAAATTCAAAATTAAGAAATCTATATTTTGCTAAGGTTTCTGGATTTGGATCTTTTTCATGATTTTTAGTGAATTGGTATAACCCATATTCATGATTATTGTAGAGGAGACATCCAAATGATTCTCCTCAAATTATCCAATTTTGAGAGCAAAGAAATAATCCAATTCTTTCTCCTCTGCTCCCTCTGCTCCCTCTGCTTCTTTTGTTATCTAATACCCATCTACAGACCAATGGGGAGGATCGTTACTCAACTTATACACCCCATAGGTGCTACCAACAGTCCATAAATTACGATTTAGGGCTGCATTGTTTGGGTTACCTACAGTTACCAATCGCCCATTACCATCTCTAATGCTAATTGTGCCATTCCAGGTGACATTCCAATCAATTGCCTGTCTTTGAGTATGGCGCGAATTTAAAGAAACCGGATTACCACCAATTCCATAAGCATTTACCATTTCTTGAGCAGCTTGTACTGAGCCTGCATTGGTGTAATGCTCCCATTCAATATTCACTCCCGCCATACTTGGGACAAATTTAGCTGAAATTTCTTGTCTATTGATTCGCGCTGCATAATGCATTAAATAAGCACGTTCTTTGGGACGATGGGTAGCAGTAACAATTACTTGACATCCTGCATCAATTAGTGCTTTTTGAAATGCTTCAACTCTTTGACGAAATGGTGATGCTAAATCAGCAATTAATCGACTGGTGGGGAAGTTATTAACCCAATGTGCGCCACTCAAACGAAATCTTTGATTTTTCGCAAACCCATTTAAAATATCTAAGGCTGGTGTTAAATCTTGTCCGAGTTTTTGTTTGGTATTATTGCTTAAAGCCTCTTCTATTTCACTACGCCAACGTACATCTCTTTTTTTATATGCTTCGGCTAAACCTTTATTACTACTATTACCAAAATCTCCATCTGCTGTTAAAGGTGGATTTAATTGTCCAGTTTTATTAATGGATGCTTGTAAATCTTTAACTTCTGCTTCCCCAAAACCAAGGTAACTTAGCAATGTGCTAGCTGAGAGATTAGGAATCTGCAAAATAAAACCCTGATTTAGGGCTACAGAATAAGTCATATTTCCAACTATACCATCAGCAGTTAAGTTATTTCTTTGCTGATAGCTACGAGTAGCTTGATCGGTTTGTTTACCAAAGTCCCCATCAACCACATCAATCGGAAATTGAGCATTTTTTAAAAAGCTTTGCCAACCTTGGACAATATCACCTTTTGAGCCAAGTCTGATGACTGGTAATTTGAGAATACTGACATTAAAAGCCATAATTTTCTCCCCATTAAAAATTATAGACTTCTTGCAAAAGCTTGATTTTTAGTCAGAGAGTCAGCATTTTGCTGAATTTTATCTGTTACTTCAGGTACTTTTGCAAGCCGTCTATAGATTACTCAATAATGATTGCCTAAATTTTGATGCATTCGCCAAATGAAAAATGACTAATGACAAATGACTAATGACAAATGACTAATGACAGCCCTCATCAATTATCTTGAATCGCACCACCATATTTAAAGTAATTTCTGCCAAGAAGCAGGTCCGATAATTCCATCAGCAACTAAGCCATTTTGCTTTTGAAAGTTTTTAACTACCGCTTCTGTTTGCGGCCCGTAAATACCATCAACTTCAACACCTAAACGATATTGGATGTAGCGAATTACCGGCCCGCCAGCATGATTTGGACGAATAATTCTGCGTGCTAAAATTAAATTGATGGCATCCCAGGTAGCTTTGTTAGCAGTTCCTGTTTCGGCAATATCAATGATTTTTTGAAATTTGGTAACAGCAGAACTTGTAGCACTTCCTGCTACCCCATCTTCTACTAAAGGTTTACCATTTCTATCGGTAATTTTTAGTTGGTTCAAGGCTTTTTGTAGACGTAGAACTGTGACATCTACATTCAGTTCTTCATCGGGTACGGGGTTTACAGCTGTAGTTGGTAATTTACCAGTCAAGCCTTTAACAATTGCATTCGCTAGAGCTTCTGGCTCATAAAGATTCATATCTTTTTGTGAATCGATAAAGCAGCACTCTACAAGAATTGCAGGCATATTTGTATTTCTCAATACATATAAATGAGAGCCACTTTTAACATTACGATTAAAATAGCCTAATTTGACAATTTCATCTAATACTGGTTTCGCAATTCTGCGACTTGTTTCGCTACCTGCAAATACTTCTGTGCCGTTGGCTTGCCCGTTAAAAGCATTAAAATGAATTGAGACGAACACATCAACTTTATTGGCATTTGCTATATCACATCTTCTAGCAAGTGATTCACCGACTCTGCTAGCTCTCTGTGGTCTACATGGTATGACTTGATGCCCTAAAGCTTGTAACTTAGATATAACTCTATTGCCGACATCTAAGGTTAAATTATCTTCAAATCTAATGCCTCTTGCTCCAGTATCAGGGGGGCAATTATGTCCAATATCAATGCCAAATTTCATTTTTATCTCCTCCGCTTATTTTCATATTAGTTTAAATTCTTAACACCTTTTGATTACTCTCTTTTATACTTTTACAGAAAGAAAAATAAATTTTCCATCTTAAAAGCTAACATGACTAGGAAAAATGCATACCATAAATATGCTGAAAGTTACTCTGACAAAAGTCATAAGATAAATAATCATGGCTCAAACTGCACAAAATATTTTTTTACTACAAACTACAGAAAATAAATTCCCGGATTTTAACAAAACTTTTGTTCGCTTAACACAACTGGCAAATAAATTGATCGCGTAAAGAAAATGTAACAAAATACACAAGTATGTTGCTCTATATTTCTTCCCCGTCAACCGTCAACCGTCAACAATCAACCGTCAACAAACCTAGTGAAGGGAGGTAATACTACTGAGAAAGCCGTGAAGACCGATCCAGCTATTTACCATGCTCTTCTTACAATGATTTTATAAGAATTAATTTGATTTTCTTAGTCACGAACACTTGGCGAGAACGGATTCACCGTTGAGTCAGTGTGAGTTATCTTTATAGTCCTGTGTCTTTGGTGGTTTCTCCACAAGCCTATGCAACCCACTAATCCAAACCAATTTACAGAAAAAGCCTGGGAAGCGATCGCCCATACCCCGGATATTGTGAAACAATATCAGCAACAACAGATTGAAAGCGAACACCTAATGAAGGCGCTGCTAGAACAAGAAGGGCTAGCAAGCGGGATTTTGACCAAAGCGGGTGTAAATTTGCAAAAAATCCGCGATCGCGCCGAACAATTTATTCAGCGTCAGCCCAAGGTATCCGGTAGCAGTACTTCTGTTTACTTAGGACGCAGCTTGGATACTTTATTAGACAGGGCGGACGCTTATCGCAAAGAATTTAAGGACGAATATATTTCTATTGAGCATTTATTGCTGGCTTATGCCAAAGACGATCGCTTTGGTAAAGGTATATTGCAAGAATTTGGTTTAGATGAAAGCAAGCTAAAAAATATTATTAAACAAATTCGGGGGAGCCAGACAGTGACCGACCAAAATCCAGAAGGTAAATACCAATCCCTGGAAAAATACGGGCGTGACCTCACAGAAGCAGCACGTAAAGGTCAACTCGATCCGGTGATTGGTCGTGATGATGAAATTCGCCGTACAATTCAAATTCTTTCGCGGCGCACCAAGAATAACCCCGTGTTGATTGGCGAACCAGGTGTAGGTAAAACTGCGATCGCGGAAGGACTCGCCCAGCGCATCGTCGCCGGTGATGTTCCCCAATCCCTCAAAGACCGCAAATTAATCGCTTTAGATATGGGTGCTTTGATTGCTGGGGCGAAATTCCGAGGAGAATTTGAAGAACGCCTGAAAGCAGTCTTAAAAGAAGTGACCGAATCTGGCGGCAATATAGTTCTATTTATTGATGAAATTCATACTGTAGTTGGCGCTGGTGCAACTCAAGGCGCAATGGATGCGGGGAATTTATTAAAACCCATGCTAGCTAGAGGCGAGTTGCGCTGTATTGGAGCGACAACTTTAGATGAATATCGCAAATATATTGAGAAAGACGCCGCTTTAGAAAGACGCTTCCAGCAAGTTTATGTAGATCAGCCCAGCGTCGAAGATACTATATCTATTTTGCGGGGGTTGAAAGAACGCTATGAAGTACACCACGGGGTAAAGATTTCCGACAGTTCCTTAGTAGCTGCGGCGACATTATCGAGTCGTTATATTAGCGATCGCTTTTTACCAGATAAAGCCATTGACTTAGTAGACGAAGCTGCTGCTAGGCTGAAAATGGAAATTACTTCTAAGCCAGAAGAACTAGACGAAATCGATCGCAAGATTCTGCAACTGGAAATGGAGAAGCTATCTTTACAAAAAGAAAGCGATTTAGCTTCTCGCGAACGGTTGGAAAGATTAGAGAAAGAACTTGCAGATCTCAAGGAAGAACAAAGAACCCTGAATGCACAATGGCAATCGGAAAAGGATGTCATTACCAAGATTCAGGCGGTAAAAGAAGAAATTGACCGCGTTAACCTAGAAATTCAGCAAGCAGAACGGAATTACGACCTCAATCGCGCTGCTGAGTTAAAATACGGTAAGTTAACCGATTTACACAGAAGATTAGAAGCGGCGGAAAATGAACTAACACAAGCCCAAGGTACGGGTAAATCTCTGCTGCGGGAAGAAGTTACCGAAGCCGATATTGCGGAAATTATTTCTAAATGGACAGGAATTCCCATCAGTAAATTGGTGGAATCGGAAAAAGAAAAACTGCTGCATTTAGAAGATGAACTGCACCACCGGGTAATTGGACAAAATGAAGCCGTTACAGCTGTAGCTGATGCAATTCAGCGATCGCGTGCTGGGTTAGCCGATCCTAATCGTCCCATAGCTAGCTTTATCTTCCTCGGCCCCACAGGTGTAGGTAAAACCGAGTTAGCCAAAGCTTTAGCCGCGTATATGTTCGACACCGAAGAAGCTTTGGTACGCATTGACATGTCGGAATATATGGAGAAACACGCCGTTTCTCGCTTAATTGGTGCGCCTCCCGGATATGTGGGTTACGAAGAAGGCGGACAACTCACCGAAGCTATTCGCCGTCGTCCATACGCTGTGATTCTCTTTGACGAAATTGAAAAAGCACATCCCGATGTGTTTAACGTCTTCCTGCAAATTCTTGATGATGGTCGCGTCACCGATGCCCAAGGTCATACGGTAGACTTCAAAAATGCGATTATTATCATGACCAGTAACATCGGTTCTCAATATATTCTCGATGTCGCCGGGGATGACATGCGCTATGACGAAATGCGCCATCGGGTATTGGAAGCGATGCGTAATAGCTTCCGTCCAGAATTCCTCAACCGAATTGACGAGTTTATTATCTTCCACAGCTTGCAAAAACGCGAACTCCGGCAGATTGTCATGCTACAAGCTGATAGATTGCGCCAAAGATTGAGCGATCGCAAAATGTCCCTGCGACTCTCGGATGCGGCTCTTGACTTTTTAGCCGAAGTCGGTTACGATCCAGTTTTTGGTGCGCGTCCATTAAAACGAGCAATTCAACGGGAATTAGAAACTCAAATAGCTAAAGCTATCTTGCGTGGCGAATTCCACGATGGTGACTCTATCTTTGTAGATGTGCAAAATGAACGCCTATCTTTCAGCCGTTTGCCGGTTGAGGTGTTTACTAGCTAATTTGGTTATCCATAACCGCAGACAAAGTAAAGACGCCAAGAATTCTTGGCGTCTTTGTTTGTTATAAATACTGTGGGCAAATTTCAACCGCAAGATAATACTTAATCCGCCGTCGCCATACCTACTCAATCAGAAAAATTCTCACTCAAATAACGACAAATAAATATAGAAATTAGGTTTATAAATTACCTATAAACAATTATTTTATGCAAAATGTTCCTTATCAATATCGACTGCTAATTTTATTTTCATTGATGGGTTTGGTTATCGCCTATGACTACTGGCGTCATCCAACTAACCCGAAAAAATTTAAAGAATACTTGTTTTTAATTCTATCCGGTTTAATGGGTGCAGTATTTGGTGTTATTAACGATCAGATTACCTGCACTCTTTCACCTGCTTACTTTTATTACTTCAAAAATGTCCCCTATGATTCTAGTTTTCGTTGGCAAGTAAGTCAGGTTGGATTTGAAGCAGGCTTTTTCGCGGGTTTTTTTAGCTACGGCATCTTTTTAATCATTAATCAGAAGCGAAAGTTACCTTTACCTCATCATCAATTAATAAAAATGGCAAAGTATCCTATTGCTTGGGCAATTGTGCTTGCGCCAATTACAGGATTGATATTTTATTATTTGCAGTTTCCCTTTTTTGTCGAGCAAATTCAGCCAATCGCTGAACCCACAGAAATTCCCAAGTTTATTTTGGTTTGGGGAATTCATATTGGACTGTATCTTGGTGCAGTTTTAGGAATTGTGCATGGTGCGGTAAAGATTCGCCGAAGATTGTTAGCCCAAATACCCTGAAGGGGCATCCGTAGAAGGTCAAAATAACGTCATCCACCGCGATATCAAACCGGTAAATTTTTGGTTCCTCTACCATACAGAGTCTGGCGACGCATTTTTCAAAAAAGTCATAGGTACCCTTGGATATTATAGTTGAATCCGCATAAATTCGATGTAACAAATTTCTTGATTCCACAAATAACGCTAAATCGTGGGTTATTTGCGAATAATTTGCGATAATTTGGATTTTTGTCATCTAACTTTACAAAATTAGGCAAAATTATCAATATTTATTACGCAAATCAGTAGCCAAAAATATCATAAATCACATTTTAATAGTAAATATACTGAATCAAAGAGATGTTAATCAAAATCCAACTCCTCTGTCATCTCCTAATTCAAAAGTTTGAGAACATTCCTAAATGCTGGTTTATAGCAACCGGAATTAATTTCCGTGCCAATGTATGTTTTATTAGATGTAAAAATGACAATCGCAGGAGCTAAAGTTTTATGTCCCTAGAACAAGTGAAAGCTTTTTATGACCTTTTAACATCAGAGCCAGCAATTTATGACCAATATGCTAAAAAGTGTTGTAATCAAGGATTTTTTGGCAGTTACCATTGGGATAAAACAAAAATTGTCAAATTTGCGGCTACTCATGGCTATAGCTTCAATGAAAATGAACTCGATCAAATCTGGTTTGAAACCGAGTCCAGTAGTGCAGATAATTCTCTAAATCTGGCTTAATCTGCCAATTTTGCAGAGATATCTGACTTAGAGATGATTTTATAATCTATAACGCTATAATTTGCTATTAATTTGCCACATTAATTGTGATGATTTCAAGTCATCCCAGACAGAAAGAATGATTCATCATCATTAATGTGGCATGGCGATGCAGCTAAAATGCAGAATCAGGCTGCTGTAAAAATTCTATTTCCTCTGGAGTGGAAGGGCGTCCGAGAATGAGATTGCGATGAGGGAAGCGCCCAAAACGCTCAATTATTTCCAGATGTTTAAAAGCCGACTTAATCGCGATCGCACTTTCTCGATCGTGACTGATTTGCTGAAATAGCTTGATAGAGCGTCGTTGATCCTCCAGATTTTCGCTATGTTCAAAGGGTAAATAGATAAACCAGCGTTGTACGGGGAGGAATTCGCGATCGTAGCCTTTAGCTACAGCTTGCTGTGCTACTGAAAGCGCTTCCCAATCAGTGCTAAAGGCTTGAGGCGTGCCGCGAAACATATTTCGCGGAAATTGATCTAGCAGCAGAATCAACGCCAGACAACTTTCGGGAGAATTCACCCAATCGTCTAATAATCCTGCTGCGGCCTTTTGGTAAGCTTCGAGAAAGCGACTTGTCAATTCCCAATCGAAATCTGGTGTTGCTTTAAACCAAAAATCTCTGAGTTTACCGTAACCTGGTTCATCGGGATGACCAAACCAGAATTCCAAAATCGCTTTTACCTGTGACATTACTGTGATTAACCCTTGCAAAGAACTTGTCGCATTTTACGCATATTTGCGGGTAACTCAAAGTTCATTGCTTGTTGAATCAAAATAGAGGGTATCATCAAATTTGGGGTAGCTCGCACATCATAAGCAAGCAAAGTCCCATTACCGCAATCTTGCAGTTCTAAATTGGCTTTAAAGTCCTCAAAAGTCCCTTTTTCCATGCGGAATTGAATTTGCTGTCCCAATACTTCCACAACATTTAAGTAAATTTCTACTTGAGCTGTGAAAAAGAAAAAAGCTTTTTGCGCTGCTTGATACAGACGCTTCACCTCACCTTTAGACACAACCTCGCTTTTGGTAATATCGGGAAAATAATGTACCCAACGCGGATAGTCTGTCAATTGCTGCCAAACTTGCGATCGCACTAGCGGTACATACATCCAAGCTGTCACTGCACCACCCCAAGCTGTGTGCGATTCTGTTTTCACTAAAATTTCACCCTGCATGAGCAATTTTTGCTCTTGTTGACTCCAAGGCATATCCTTACCTGTAATAATTGAGTCTGAGATATGAGACGCAGACATATTAATTTCCATTACTCCTCAAATCACACAGTTAAAATGGTTTAAACTCCGAAGCATTTGATGGCATCGAGTCTAGTCCATTAAATTCTAGTTCCACTTCAGCAAATAAAATTTCCGGAAGTGGTAATTTTTCCGTAAATATTTGATGAAAAGCTTTAAAAATTTGTGCTGATTATGAAAGAAGTTTAAAGTAAAAAGTTTGACTAATTTTACTCGGTAACTGTGTTATTGTCAGCTGTCAACAAGGAAATAGGCAATAGGCATTTATCTTATTTTTTTATTTATACTCTTCTCTAGCTCCTATCCCTTGTAGCCAGTAGCATATTAGTACATATATTGTGTAGAACTAACTACTAATTACTGATATTACCTAGATTGCAACGCTTGCAAGTAGCAGAGAAACTTTTTCAGTAACAATAAATTTTCGTAAAAAATTGAATTTCTCCAAGATAGAATAGCACAAACATCATCGGGAGCATGCCAATTTTTATCAAGGCTGCCAGGCTATCAGCCACTGGCTCTAAATATGAAGCCTACAAAAGCAGGCTTTGTTTGTGTAGTCATACTCTAGAAGGGTATTGATTAAAAAAGTGAGATGCTTCCAACATCATCTACTATGCAAGTTAGATTCGTTAATTACTGAGATTAGAGGTAAAATAAGTGAGTCAGTCTTCTTTAAATCGGCGATTAACCCAACTTTTCGGCATTCTCTTAGGCATAGGCATAGCCGTATGGTTACTGAGAGGTTTCGGTCTGATTACTTTTATTCCTGGTGGCATTATTTGGTTATTATTACTAGGCGCGATCGCTGTTGGCATTCTCGGTTATGTGCAAAAAACCTGGTGGCGTTTTTAACATTGGCGAACTGAGAAAGCAATCACAAGTCAAGGCAATCACCAACTCTCTAAGGGAAAGTACAATGGAAAAGTATATATGTACTATATGCGGCTATGTATACGATCCAGAAAATGGCGATCCAGATAGCGGCATAGAACCAGGAACAGCCTTTGAAGATATCCCCGAAGACTGGGTATGTCCAGTTTGCGGAGCGTCAAAACAGGACTTTGAAATCGCAGAGTAAACCAGCAAATCCCCAAACCAAACCAGAAAATCTCTTTTAACAGTCAACAGTCAACAGTCAACAGTCAACGCTATTGTAAAGTAGGTGCTATTGAGATAGTTGTTAAGTTGTTGCCATTGAAGATTGTTGTTATTGGGGGTGGGGCTGCGGGATTTTTTGGTGCGATCGCTTGTGCTCAAGTTAATCCTCATGCTCAAGTTACTTTAATTGAAGCTAGCCGCCAACCACTAGCGAAAGTACGGATTTCTGGCGGTGGACGCTGTAATGTGACTCATGCTTGTTTTGAAGCTCAAAGATTAGTGCAAAACTACCCTAGAGGTGGAAAAGCACTGTTAGGCGCTTTCACTCGCTTTCAAGCTCAAGATACTATAGCTTGGTTTGCCGCTCGGGGAGTCCAGCTAAAAACCGAAGCTGACGGCAGGATGTTTCCCATCACTGATAGTTCGGAAACGATAGTTGACTGTTTAATGAATGCGGCGCAAGCATCTGGGGTAGAACTGCTTATAGGTACAGCTGTAGTTAAAGTCCAACGCCAAACCGAGACAGCAGGGTTTGAGATTGTGCTGAAATCAAAAGAGGTGTTAAAGTGCGATCGCATTTTACTCGCCACAGGTAGCAGCATCGCAGGTCATAAAATTGCCCAAGATTTAGGGCATAAAATTGAACCACCCGTACCCTCTTTGTTTACCTTTAATATTCCCGATCCTCAGTTGCGGGGATTAGCTGGGATTAGTGTCAACCCTGTCAAGTTACGGTTATTAACTAATAGTAAACCGCCACTAGAACAAACAGGAGCATTATTAATTACCCATTGGGGTTTAAGTGGCCCTGCTGTTCTCAAACTTTCCGCTTGGGGGGCGCGAGTTTTACATCAAAACCACTACAAAACTAAATTATTAATTAATTGGCTAGCGGAATTCCCGCAAGAAGAAGTCAGGCAAAAAATCCTCGCAGTGAAGACTGAATGGGGAAAGCGACCGATTATGCTACATCGAGGTGTAGACTTACCTCATCGCCTCTGGCAATACATTCTCACCCGTGTGGGAATTACCCCAGAGGATCGTTGGGCAGAATTGCCTAATAAAATGCTCAATAAATTAGTAGCAGAACTAACTCAAGGAGAATACACAATTACAGGTAAAGGCGTTTTCAAAGAAGAGTTTGTTACCTGTGGCGGTGTCAATCTCAAAGAAGTCAACTTTAAAACGATGGAAAGTAAGTTAGTTCCTGGTTTGTACTTTGCTGGCGAAGTCTTAGATATTGATGGTGTGACTGGTGGATTTAACTTCCAGAGTGCTTGGACTACCGCCTATTTAGCTGGTAGCGCTATGGGAATTACGTCGAGTAAGTAGGGTGGCGAAATGAAAATACTACCAAGGGCTGTCATTAGTCATTAGTCATTAGTCATTAGTCATTGGTCATTGGTCAGGATTTCCAGCCTATTTACGTTTCGTAATATAGTTTGGTGCAATTACTGAATTACTGAATTAATTAATGAAGGAATTTCTTTACTCTGTGTACTCTGTGCCCTCTGCGGTTAAAATCTTTTTTTGAACCACAGAAAACGCAGAAGTAAATGAGGTACGCGCTTCGGGGCATGGCAGTGCCAATGCCCCTACAATCAACGATAATCTGTACCTGATTAACTGGCAATCTGCTGGAAATTTAATAATTCCCTAAAAGTCTGATTTGGTTGTTTCTAAAAATGAAAATTTGGCAAGCTGATTTTTACCGAATTCCCCAACAAAATACTACCAAAGAAAATATCTGGGAGTTGTTAATTTGCGATGCAACTCGCAGCTTAGAATATGTAGCTAGCTGTCCGCAAAAACAAGCGAATTCAACTTGGTTAACCAGTCAAATTCAACTAGCAGCAGGCGAACAAATGCCAGATATCATTCAGGTATTTCGCCCGCAATCTTTAAGTTTAATTGAGGCGGCTGGGCAGAATTTAGGGATTACAGTTGAACCTACCCGTCGGACTTTAGCACTTAAGCAGTGGTTAGAAGAAAAACAATATCCCACAGTTGTCGATCAACCACCACCTGTACCTTTACCAGAAAATCTTTGGGGCGAACAATGGCGATTTGCCACTTTAACGGCTGGGGATGTAGAAACAGCATTTAGCGATCGCCCGATTCCGATCCTCCATCTGCCAGAATATCTTAAACCCCTCAATCTCGGTTTACCATCAACCGCCCCAATTCCCGGTGTAGTCATCTATGGTGGGAGACAATCGATGCGTTTAGCCCGGTGGTTACATGAAGCTCGTCCTGTAGAGTTAAATTATGTGGCTGGTGCGCCCGATGGCTTAGTATTAGCAGCCGGTTTAGTCGATAGGTGGATTGTTGCCACTTTTACCGATTCAGAAGTGGCAACGGCTGCTAAACTTTATCAACAGCGTCAACAACTCAGTCGCGGATTACACTTTTTGTTAGTGCAACCAGATGATTCTGGTATGACTTACAGTGGCTTTTGGTTATTGCAATCAGAACGTTGAATTCGACGGAACCTCACCCACCCAGTTTACCTCTCTGCGCAAAAGAGGGGTTGGGGGTGAGGTGAAAATTTTGTATATCGAAGGTTAAATTAGCTCTATGTTATTTCGCCAATAAACTCCATCTTCTCGCTGCATTAATTTGTAACCAATTAACTCCCTGCGTAAAGTAGCGTAGTCAGGATGATAGCGTTTGAGTGTTTCATTCACTGTAAGTTCTGGATACTGAACTCCCGGTTCAAATTTACTGGCTAGCCACTTAAGAACGACTAAGCGCTTTTTCCGACTAGCGGGAATTTCTTTGAGACGTTGTACTACCTCTAGATTGTTGGCATTAGTTTCTATGTAGTTACTCAAGACTTTGCTTTCCCACGCTTCTGTGTCTACATCCTCGATTAAGGAGGCTATTTTCTCTGGGGTAAAAATTTCCTTGCTAATATTCTGCAAGGCTTCGCTATCTAATTGGTAGAAGCGGTTATTACCCTCTGGGCGCATAGTTACCAAATTTAGTTCCTTGAGTTTTGATAAATGATGGGATACTGTCGGTTCTTTAAGTTGTAATAGCACCGCTAACTCTTCAACACTGCACTCCTGGTTCGCTAAAATACCTACAATTTTTAATCGGCTCTCATCCGCTAAGGCTTTAAAAAATTGCAGTAGAGTCTGAAATTGTTCTTTCCTCATAATTTGTTATAATCAAATTCGACTCCGATCTAATTAGAGAGAAATCGAATTAGCTATGTTGTTGCCCTCTGAGCAGGCAGAGGGATTGTTTTGCTTGATTGTGAATTATTGTTAATTCTGCGACTCGTTCTGTCCAAAGTTGAGATTTCTTAAGTTGTTCTTTACATTTTGCTATGTTCAGACCATTCTCAAATAGAAACAGATGGAGAGGAAGTAAAACCAAACAGGGTACTTCCTTGGTACAAGCGGCGAGATTTTTAGGTGTAGACCAAAGTACTCTGTATATGGCTTTGCAAAAAGGACAAATTCCTACTAGCAGGAGAAATGGGCGCACTTTTATTAGTCAAGGCGCTTTAATGGATTATCGCGCTAGAACTAGACCTCTGTTATAAGCAGATGTCATTCTAACAAAACCTGACAGCATTCTTATCCCTAATTTCCACAGGATAGGAATGCTGTTGTTAATTAGTAGGTTGGTGTAATTAAATATAGCTGGCAAGGGCTGTCATTTGTCATTAGTCATTTGTCATTGGCAAGAGTTTCAAGTCTATTTACGTTTCGTAATATAGTTTTGTTTATTTATAGCCACTTACTTATTTGCTTATTTGAATATTTATGCCTGATAGCACATAATTAATTTGCTGGTGAATTTTCTAGTAATTATTTAATAATGATTAGTAGGACAATTTTAGGCGATCGCCTGAATATTTCTCAGCAAAACATTAAAGCGATCGCCCATTCAGCACCGAATAAAGGCTTATTAAAAGGTATTTGGTGGGATTTTTAGCTAAATAAACTCCAAAATTCCCCAATAATTTAGCTAAATTGCTCTTCTGCGTCTAAATTAAATAGCATTTGCAGAGTTTGCATACATCGCCGTCTGGCTTCTACATCCTGCTGCGCTCGCAATTGCACCATCGGATCGTGTAAAATTTTATTAACTATTCCCCGTGTAAGTGCCTCGATTACCTCTTGATGTTTCTCGGCAAATTCTGAACCTAAGCGCGACAATGCTTTTTCTAATTCTTGCTCGCGGATGGTTTCAACTTTATTGCGCAGACAGCTAATAGTGGAGACAGTTTCTAAACTGCGCCACCAAATATCAAAAGCTTCTACTTCTTCATCCAGAATCTTCTCCGCTTCTTGCGCCATCTTCCGCCGACTTTCGTAATTTTGGGCGACAACCGCTTTCAAATCATCCACATTGAAGGCTTGGACGTTAGCTAGCTCATTTACGTCAGCATGGACGTTACGGGGTACGGAAATATCAAATAGCATGAGAGACTGGCTAGGCTCTAAAACCATTTCTAATTTGGCACGATCTAATATTGGCTCTGTAGCTGAAGTACTTGTAAATACTAAATCACTCCGGGAAATTACTTGCATCATTTCCGAGAGTGGTTGAATATCTAAAGTTTGTTCGGGGAATTGTTTGGCTAATTCCAGAGCGCGATCGCGTGAGCGATTTAAAATACTAATTTGCTGGGCACCTTTAGAAATTAAATGCTGTACCAACAAGCGCGACATCTTACCAGCACCGAGAATCGCCACCCGCGAAGCCGCTAAATTTTCGACTTTCATGTGCGCCAATTCCACCGCCGCCGAACTGATGGAAACTGCGCCAGTACCAATGCTAGTTTCAGTACGAACTCGCTTACCTGCTGTTAAAGCTTGTTTAAATAACCGATTCAAAATTGTTTTTATACCGTTATATTGCTGGCCTAATTTGTGAGTATTTTTCACTTGAGCCAGAATTTGTCCTTCTCCCAGGACTAAACTATCTAAACCTGCTGCTACGCGCATTACATGCATCACAGCATCATCATGCAGCAACATAAACAGGTGTTGACGCAAAGATGTTACAGGCAATTTACTATATTCAGCTAAAAACTGCGTGACTTCGCGAATACCGTGTTCTGTTTCGCCTGTGACGATATAAATTTCCAGGCGGTTACAAGTGCTGAGAATTGCAACTTCGTCAATATGGGGATAGCTAGTCAGTTGAGCGATCGCATTTTCTGTTTGGGGTTCGGGGATGCTCAACTTTTCCCGGATTTCTACTGGGGCTGTTTTATGGCTTAACCCCACCACTGCTATATTCATCTGCTAATTGATAATTGCTAAATGGTTAATGGTAAGTGGTGAATGGTGAGTCAGGAGTTAGGTAGGGGATTTAAACTCCTAACTCCTGACTATTTATTGCTTAGTGCAATTGTACGTACTTCGGCTGTTCAAACATGTGAATAGTATCCACAAAGCGCGCAGTTTTTGACTGGTTGGAAATAACTAGGCTTTGAGTTCTAGCTCCTCCATGAAAAAAGCGTACACCTTGGATGAGATTACCAGTGGTAATACCGCTAGCAGCGAACAGTACGGTTTCACCAGAGGCGAGTTCATGAGCATCATAGACCTTATCGGGGTCAGTGATATTCATTGACTGCAAACGCTCCAAGTTAGCTTCTTTGCTTTCGCCAATTAACCCTGTTTTGACGATAGCAGGGTCATAAATGAGCTGACCTTGGAAATGTCCACCTAAAGCACGCATAGCGGCGGCGGAAATTACACCTTCAGGCGCAGCACCGATACCCATCAGGGCGTGAATGTTGGTTCCAGCAAAACCACAAGATAAAGCTGCACCCACATCACCATCGGAAATTAGTTGCACTCTCGCCCCAGCCTCGCGGATTTCTTTAATTAAATCGTTGTGGCGTTCGCGCTTCATGACTACTACCACAAGTTCTTCAATAGAGCGATCTAGACACTCGGCGAGAATTTTGAGGTTTTCCGTTGCTGACTTGTTGATATCTACTTTGCCTTTAGCTGCTGGAGGTGCTGCTAATTTCTTCATGTAGAAGTCAGGAGCAGCAAATAAACCACCTTTTTCGGAAATTGCCAATACAGCCATCGAGCCTGGTTGGCCGTATGCTACCAAGTTCGTACCTTCACAAGGGTCAACGGCAATGTCAATTTCGATGAGTTCGTCTGGGTTACAGAAGTCCTTAGCATCTGGACGGGAGCAGATACCCACCTCTTCCCCAATATATAGCATAGGGGCGTCATCGCGTTCACCTTCTCCAATCACAATGCGACCGCGCATATAGATTTTATTCATGCGTTCGCGCATTGCTTCCACTGCCACTTGGTCAGCAGTGTTCTTTTCGCCTTTACCCATCCACTTTGCGGATGCGATCGCGGCTTGTTCTACTACCTCAATAATCTCTAATCCAAGTGTATTTTCCACAGAGTCGCCCTCTAAACTGCTTGACTTAGCGTCGTTTTATCTAGCTGTTCCAGTCTTCAAGTCTACCAAAGGGCGGATACCCGTGGAAAATACTATTGCTACTACTCTATGTTAAGTTTTGCTGCTATTAATTTTTGCTTGTTCTTTATTATACAAAGTTTTCTGTGTTTACACTGCCCTTTAACCGTTAAAAGTCTTTATTAATCATCAAACAGAAAGTATAGGCAATTACATAGGTAATATTGTACTCTTCTATTAAGTGTGTTTTTCTGGGTAAATCATGTTTATTGACTACATCACACTGATGTTAATTAATATGGTAGCCGGGTTATTTTTACTCGCTGATTACCTGTATCGCGGAATAGATAGCGATCGCCAGAAAAGCTGGGTTCCTGGTTTTGGGATTACAGGCGCGATCGCACTCACAACAGGCTTACACATGACTTTTACCTGGCCAGTTGGCGGTAGCTTTAATATCGCATTTGGGGAAACTACCGTTTTATTTGGCATTTTATTTATGAGTAGCGCGATCGCTCTTTCTCTAGACTGGGATTTATTAACGATAGCTATTTATGCTTTCTTTGCAGGCTTAGTAGCAATTGTTATCGGTATGAGAATTATTAATTTAGGGATAACAAAACAACCATTAATGTCAGGAATAGGCTTTATTCTGACTGGTTTAAGTGGCGTTTGCGCAGCACCAACTCTTTACTGGAAAACAAACCGTACTTGGCGATTAATTGGGGTAATAGTGCTGATTGCAGCCGCGCTGATTTGGGCATTTACTGGTTATTTAGCCTATTGGAATCATCTCGAAACTTTCCAAAAGTGGGTTCCCACACCCATGCGTTGAATTATTTTTTGCCCTACGTTTAAGTGTTAATACCGTTAATTTTGTATTTATATGTAATTAAAAAATTAATTTTTCTCTGGACTTTCGCCCATAGGCAATCATATGCTCTTATGCAGATAATATTAAGGTTATATATACATAATAAACCGCTTAAATACAGTTGCTTTTTAACTCTTTGTTAACTACTTTCATCGCTGCTTAATGTTCTGATTTTTACAGAAAAGGGCATTCTATGTTGAGAGAACAAAGTTAAGATGAAGCAGCTACAAAACGGATGATTCAACAAAGATCCCCTATATTTCCGCATAGGCTTAAGCAAATTGGATGCATCATTGTTTTAGCGATCGCCTACTATGGAATGGCAGAAATATCCCGTCGTCTGGCTTCCACACCTCAAGATGTGACTCCAGTTTGGCCTCCCGATGGAATTGCAACGGGGGCTGTTTTGTTGTTTGGTAACTGGATTGGTTACGGTGTGTTTTTGGGTTCATTTTTCGCTAACTTTTGGGCATTTCGAGATCCAACAAGTTTCTTATCTCTAGTAACTTCCTCAGTACCGGTGCTGTTAATTGCGATTGGCACAACAATAGGGACTTTATGCGGTGCTTTCCTGCTACGAAAAGCCAGCAACTTTCGCTATCCCTTAGAACGTGTCACTGATGTATTCAAATTTTTAATTTTAACTGGGATGGTAGGGCCGACAATCAATGCAACTGTGGGTGTCGCTTGCTTGGTGTTGAGTTGTAAAGTACCCTTGCCAATATCTGGACAAGTTTGGTTAACTTGGTGGATTTCTAACGTTTCGGGAATTGCGATTGTGACGCCAATTTTATTGAGTTGGCAGCAATTTATCGAAAAAAATCCCCAAACAATTTGGCAAAGTTTACGATTAAATTCCCCATCAGAAAATTTTGCACATTTGGCTCATCGTTTAAAATTCTGGTTCAATATCTTAGAACCACTTATTCTGATGCTGTTGGTAATATTCATCGGTGACATTGCTTTTGCTCAAGGATATCACTTGGAGTATATGTTGATTCCGATGTTGATTTGGTCGGCTTTTCGCCTGGGACAACTGGGTGCAACTTTATTAACTTTTATTGTGGCAGCGATCGCTGTCATTGCTACTGTTAATGGTAAAGGTGGGTTTGCTAGTGAGGATCTCAACCAATCTTTACTGCAACTGCAATTGTTTATTAATGCGATCGCACTTACCATTCTGGTACTCACAGCCACAATTGCCGAACGAACCCAAGCTGAATCCAAATTGCGTTTAGCCTTTGCTGAATTAGCCAGAACAAATGAAACTTTGGAATTGCGAGTACAGCGGCGAACTGAAGAATTGTATGAAAAAAATACTACTTTGAAGCAAACCTTAAAAACCCTAAAAAAGACTCAACTACAAATGCTTCATAGTGAAAAAATGTCTGCATTAGGACAGATGGTGGCAGGAGTCGCCCATGAAATTAATAACCCAGTTAATTTTATTCATGGCAACTTAATTCACCTTTCTGAGTATATCCAAGATTTACTGATAGCATTACAAACTTATCAACAACATTATCCCCATCCACCTCAAGCCTTGCGTGCAAAATTGGAACAACTTGACCTTGATTTTTTACAGTCAGATGTTAATAAAATTCTTAACTCTATGAGTCTCGGTACCGAGCGCATTCTCACTATAGTTTTATCATTAAGGAACTTCTCACGCTTGGATGAAACAGAATGGAAAGCAGTAGATATTCATCAAGGAATTGATAGTACTTTAGTAATTTTGCAACATATATTGCAAGCCACAGCACATCGCCCACAAATCCAGGTAATCAAAGACTATAATCAGTTACCCCTAGTTGAATGTGATGCTGGTTCCCTTAATCAAGTATTTCTGAATATTTTCAGCAATGCGATTGATGCATTAGAAGCATCTCATCAGGCAGATTCGGTGACAGCAATTTCGGCTACCCTGCCTACCATCTGCATTCATACTTGTCAAATTGATACCAACCAAATAAGAATTACGATTTCTGACAATGGTATTGGAATTCCTAAAGAGATTTGCTCGAACATCTTCGATCCCTTCTTTACCACCAAACCTGTTGGTAAAGGTACTGGCTTAGGTTTATTTATGAGCTATCAAATTGTGACTCAGAAGCATGGTGGTAAAATTCGTTGTGACTCCACACTAGGAAAAGGTACAAAGTTTGTCATTGAAATTCCGATTAAAGTTCAGACTATGGCTGAATTCAGCAGGGTATAAGCGCGACTAATGTCAAGTATAATTAGCGTTTTTACTACGCAAAATCTGTATTGTAAAACACATCTTAATTAAGATTTAATTAGTATGCAAGTATTAATTATACCAGCACAAATGTAGACATTCACTGATTATTTACCTAGCGCTCATCATCTCCAAACCTTTGCAAATTGGTTTACACTTTCCAGGTGATGAAAAATTACCCATGAGAAATAACTTAATCTAGAGAAAATTCCTAAAAAGCGATAATATGCAAATATGCTTAATTTTCTCAATCCTTTATTAAACCGTCATCCAGAGCGAGTTAAAGCTCAAGTTGAAATCTATACTTGGCAAACTTGCCCTTACTGTATCCGCGCTAAAATCCTACTTTGGTGGAAAGGTGTTCAATTCCAAGAATACAAAATAGACGGCGACGAGACAGCTAGAGCCAAAATGGCAGAAAGAGCTAACGGACGCCGCACAGTTCCCCAAATTTTTATTAATAATCAACATATTGGTGGCTGCGATGACCTCTATCAATTGGATACTCAAGGTCAACTCGATCCACTATTAGCGCAAACAGCAGTTTAAATTCAAAAATCTCGCCTTTAGGCTCTTTAAATACTTCCCAGCTAGAACCAAAAATAAACATTAAATTAGCCCGCTAAGATGGGCTTAGTCGCGATCGCTCTTAGTCCAAACGTGAGAGCTATCCAAGTCACTTCAGTGACTAATAATCATGTCAACCTTTGGGTTCTAAATCAGAATTAGCAATAATCCAATGTTAATTGCATACCCAGAATATCTTATCCACCGAAAATGGATGAGTCGTGCTTTGGAATTAGCACAAGCAGCTGGTGAAGCTGGAGAAGTACCTGTAGGAGCAGCAATAATTGATGCAGCAGGCAATTTACTTGCAGAAGGTGAAAACCGCAAAGAACGTGACAAAGACCCCACAGCTCACGCAGAAATTGTTGCCTTGAGAATAGCGGCTCAAAATTTACAAAATTGGCATCTTAATCAATGCACCCTTTATGTAACTTTGGAACCTTGTCCAATGTGTGCAGGTGCCATTATACACGCCCGTGTGGGATTGCTGGTGTATGGAGTAGACGATACCAAAACTGGTGCAATTCGTACTGTTACCAACATACCCGATAGTGCAGCCTCTAATCACCGCCTGAAAGTCATTGGCGGGGTTTTAGAGTCGGCTTGCCGTCAGCAATTGCAAGCTTGGTTTGCTACCAAACGGCATAAGCGAAATTAGCAGACAGAGACGAAACTGTCCAATAGGTATGACACAAGTGAGGAAAGAAAATTTACCGTGTAACTAATCAAGGTTTCGTCACATTTTACTAGGCAATCGGCAGTCACGAGCATGATGGACATTCACTCTGCTACTCCTACCTCTGAGCAAAAGCTCGCAAACACCCGCAGCCATAACCAGGTGGCTAATACTACCTCTGATACTTCACGGGTTTCTGCTTGGTTAGCACCTTTAGCGTATCTCTTAGGACGGTACTTTTTAATACCGTCGTTTTTTGGACATATTCAAATCATCGGTGAAGAAAATATTCCCGAAACCGGGCCGATGATTCTGGCACCTACCCACCGTGCCCGTTGGGATGCTTTACTTGTACCTTATGCAGCGATCGCTTGTCACCGCAAAAATGACTTGCGATTTATGGTTACTAGTAGCGAATGCAAAGGATTGCAAGGTTGGTTTGTGAGGCGCTTAGGCGGTTTTCCCGTCGATCCGAAGCATCCATCAATTACAACCTTACGTCACGGTGTCGATTTACTACAGCAGAAAAAAACCTTGGTTATTTTCCCCGAAGGCGGAATTTATCGTGATGGTGAGGTTCATCCCTTAAAGCCAGGAATCGCCCGTTTAGCTTTAAGCGCGGAAGCCAGCCAGCCAGATTTAGGCGTAAAAATCATTCCTATTAGTATCAATTACAGCCAAAGCTATCCTAACTGGGGTACTGATGTAATTATTCACATCGGCTCACCCATCACAGTTGCAGATTACAATCATGGTTCTCTCAAACAAAATGCTAAATCTTTAACTAGCGATTTAACCAAAGTTTTACAACAACTCAGCCACCAAGAAACAGAAATTCCTAATCATACATTTGCAGAAATTCCTAATTTGTAATTTGGTCAGTTGTCAGTTGTCAGTTGTCATTTGTCATTTGTCATTTGTCATTTGTCATTTGTCATTTGTAAAAAATATCAATGCCCAATGCCCCATGCCCAATGCCCATTGACTAAATACTCAAACTTAATTCCCAACTATTCAATTGACCAACATCTTGCGCGACATAATCAACTAACCACAATTGCCAACGTCCTTTAGCTGAGATGGAAAGCAATTGTTTGAGTGCTGGATGCGATCGCACTGTATATGTTGTTTGTAATGTTGTCCGCCTTCCTAAAGTGCGGTTTTGCAATAAAACTTGTTGATTATTGGGTGCAATTAAATAAATTTCTAAATCGCCTAAAAAATCGTGGGTAAGATTAACTGTAACTTGTATATCTTGGATGATACTGGCATCGGAAATCGCGATCGCGCTTTTAATTCCCTGGCGATTATTATCGGGAATCCCTAACGCACTATCATTTCTCCCCTTAATTTGCTTGCTCGGAGTTGATACCCCTGTACGCATTTGCTGCGCAACCTGCACGGCTTTGGCTGCATTCACCTTGCCATAACCAAACCATTGGGAATGTCCGTTACTGTCATAAGTACCTTCCCGAAAACCCAATTGGGGGTCAGGATTGGTGTCTACAATCTTATCAGTGGTTTCTTGTAATATTCGTCTGACTTGTTGGGCAGTTAAGTCAGGGTTTGCTGACAAAATTAAGGCAGCAACGCCAGCAACTACAGGCGTGGCTGCCGAAGTACCGCCAAAGTTGTTGGTAAAGTCCCCTTTATCGTAACCAGCAGCGCCTAATTGGTCTGAACTGAGCATACCTAAGCCAAAAAGAGAAGTAGCGATCGCGGGTTGGGTTTCCATAAATCCAGCTTCTTGAAACCACATCCCCGGCGGTGCATTGTTACTAGGGGCACATACAGCAATATTATTACCCCAATTGCTATAGGCTGATTTCTTATTCAAACTGGTACTCGCAGCAATAGCCATCACATCGGCATGTACCGCAAAACCACTTAACCAATCTGTATTACCTGATAATAGATTTTTCGGCCAGTTGCGCTCAAAAATAGTCCCGTCAATTGGGCGGTTAGCATTTCCCGCCGCAAATAAAATGACACAACCTTTACCATTCCGCCCTTTGGTAGCCGCCCGCGTAATTGCTGCACGTTGACGCATTGATAAAGGGAAATATACAGCCGATGCCCCCCAACTGCAAGAAATGACACTTGCACCTTTATCTATTGCCCAATTAAAGATATCTTCAATCGATTCATCATCTAAAAATCCTGTGGTGCGAATTGGCATTAAAGCACAACCAGGTGCAACCCCGACAATTCCTTTACCATTTTCTTCAGCCACAGCTATTCCTGCGCAAGCTGTACCGTGGCTAGTTTCTTCTTCATCCGGTAAAGGTAAAAAATCATTTTCTTTTAAATCTCTAGGGGCGACAATCTTACCGCTACCTTGAAAATCCGGATGATTTAAATCAAAAGAATCATCAACTACGGCGACTACTACAGAACGAACACCGCGAGTAATATCCCAAGCTTTTTCTACAGCAATATGGGAACCAACTGTTAATTGATTACCGCCATTGTGGTTAAGATACCATTGCTGGGCATACAGAGGATCGCGGGGTTTATAATGGGTTTCCTGACGTACCAAAATATTTGGTTCAGCCGCTAATACTTCTGGGCGAAATTGCAATTGATTGGCAATTTTCAGGGGATTTTCTGTAGCTTGTTTACTGACACCAAAGACAAAAGTATTCGGCAAACCTGGCACTAATTTTTCTTGCACTAAGTTAAATGCAGTTGCGAGCGCATTGATCTGAGCAGCATCAATATTAGTAGCAAATTGAATAGTGATTTGATCGTTGAGATAAACAAAAGTTCCCGGATTATTTTTGAGCTTGTAAATATGGCTAGCAAAAGCTACTCTATTGTCAGCACGGGCTTGGGACATTGCCGTTTCTAACTGATTGGGTGCTACAGTAAAAAGTTCTAGCTTGGCTTGGGGAATGCTGCGTTGCCAAGTACCCCAATTTATTTGAGATAATTCCTGGGAATTGAAATCTCGAACCAGACGAACACTGAAACGATCTAAAACCTTTTCTAAAATCAATTCTTCCCCACCGCGTTGTAATACTAATCCCAGATTGTTAGCTGGTATACCTGGATTGGGAGAGTTGGCAGAATTCATGGGATCGTTCATAGAAACACTTTTAGATATTATGATTAAAAGCTGAGGGAACTCAATTAGCCTGATTTTCAGTCTAAAACAGAGAAACTGAGAATGTGACTTTGCTTGGTTAAAGACAAAAACAGAGTTAAGATACCCGAAGTTTCCATTTGCTTTTTATATATTTTGTCGCACGAATTGATCCCATGAACCTAGCCGTTGCTGTTCCCTGGATTAGCTTCACTTCTTTATCACTCATAGCAACCCTCAGTCTGCTATCACCTAGTTATGCTCAGGTAAACAATTTACCAAGCAACAATCAAGCACAACCTATAGACCCCAACAATCCCAACAATCTG
Organism: Calothrix anomala FACHB-343; assembly: GCF_014696435.1. Taxonomy (GTDB): domain Bacteria; phylum Cyanobacteriota; class Cyanobacteriia; order Cyanobacteriales; family Nostocaceae; genus Aulosira; species Aulosira anomala_A. The sequence continues at coordinate 141,414 of NZ_JACJQG010000017.1, forward strand.
CGTCCGGTAGCGCAAAACACTACGTTGTTGAGCATTGAAAACGGACAGCGTTTGCTCAAGGAAGCCGAGGATGCTGTATCTGGCCAAAAATATGATGTAGCTGCCAAAAAACTTCAAGAAGCACGCCAGGTTTTTAATCAGCTGTCTAATTTTTACCAAGATCTCAACGCCAGTTTTTCGGGAATTGACAACAGAGTTTCTGAGTCTCAGCGCCAAAAAGCGCGAGATACAGCCCAGCTAAGAGATGAAGCTACCTATAGACTGGCATTAGTGCATCGGGCACAAAATCAATCAGAATTGGCTGTACCTTTGCTAATCCAAATTATCAAAAGTCAAAACCCCACAAGGGAATTGGGCAAAAAAGCTTATCAACAGCTATATGAGTTAGGCTTTGTAGATGCACCCTATCCCCGACAAGGTGGGAGTTCTTCTTCCCAAAAATAAGTTCACAAATGCCAAAATTCCCTGTGATGGGATGCTATGCTGGGCAATGCCTTAATGGTAGGATGTGAATATCTATTGTCTGTTAAGGCATTCTCAAACACAAGTCCCTAGAGTGCCTAGTTTTTTTAGCTTGGCAACAACTGCCAGGGTAAAAAGCGATCGCGCTCTATCTGTTAATAATAGAAAAGAAGTTTTTTCAGGAATTGCGATGATTAGTCCGCAGCAGGTTGAGGCAATGATCGTAGCGGAACTGCCAGACGCACTGGTTAAAGTGCAAGATTTGACTGGTGGTGGCGACCACTATCAAGTGACAGTAGTTTCATCGCAGTTTGCAGGTAAGAGACTGGTACAACAACACCAGTTAATCTACGATGCATTGCGACAAGCTATGTCAACAGAAGCAATTCATGCACTAGCCATCAAGACTTACACTCCCGAAGCTTGGCAAACTACAGCCGCTTCTTAGTCGTTTAATACTGACTGTTAAATGTCAGTCGCCTCCAGTTGCGTAGGCGTAGCCCGCCGCAGGCATCGCTACAGGCGCTGGCTCCTCTAGACTATAAGCAAAACTAGGAAACAGAAAAACCATGACGCCAGAAGTAAAACAAAAAATTGACAACTACGTAAAACAAAACAAGATTTTTGTTTTCATGAAGGGAAACAAGTTAATGCCGCAATGTGGTTTCTCTAACAACGCCGTGCAGGTTTTTAATACATTGGGCGTTCCTTTCGAGACTTTTGACGTTCTCTCCGATCCAGAAATTCGTCAAGGAATTAAGGAATATTCTAACTGGCCGACAATTCCCCAAGTCTATATCAATGGCGAATTCATTGGTGGTTCAGATATCTTAATTGAAATGTATCAAAGTGGTGAATTACAGCAATTAGTCGAAGTAGCCTTAGCTTCGTAATTCGTAATTCGTAATTCGTAATTCGTAATTCGTAATTCGTAATTCCCTTCGGGAAGCCGCTAGGCGTCTACGTAATTCGTAATTAAACCAGAAGTAGGGGCGGGTTGATGGATGATTTTCGTTAATCACCAAGGATATCTCTCAACCCGCCCTTATAACCCCAAGCTAAAACAGGTTATAAGAAAGGCTAGCTGAAAACCCTTGAGGATGTGACTCGTAGCGTGGCGAAGAGACACATCCGTACTTTAGGCAAGGGGACGGCAGTTGCTTCAAGCCGGGGAA
>NZ_JACJQG010000018.1 GCF_014696435.1 Calothrix anomala FACHB-343
TGGGATATGCTTTACTCATGTTGCTCTCTCGGTGCTGTCTACTATCTATTCACAGCGTATACCGAGAGAGCTTTTTTACAATCTGTCCGACTTTTCAAACATCCTCTAAAATTTCCTCTGGTTCGTAGCCTAAAATATCGCGTATTTTCGGACTAACATAGGTATAAAGTCCGTTTTTATCTACTTCCCAAATTAAATCGCTGCTGGTTTCTACTAAGTGACGAAACCGTTCTTCACTATTTCTCAGTGCTTCTAGGGTAACTTGGCGATCGCTATTTGCTGGTTGCTGTTGGTTAAGATCGCTATCTAACAGTTGATAACTACTTTCTTTAGTGATTGTACCAATGAGTCGCTCTTGTTCATCTACAACTAACAGCAAACCCAAGGGTGATTGACGCAACTGAGTTAGCAATATTGCTAAATTCTCTAGTTGAGATTGCTTAAAAGTCATTGTTGCCGGATGCATTACTTGAGAAATTTTTGTGTTTTTGAGGTCAATTTCTGAAGCTAACAGCCTGACAATATCTTTTTCGGTTAAGCAGCCGAAGATTCTTGCAGATGAGGTAACTACAGCAATTTTACCTTGCTGCGACATTAAGGCGATCGCATCTAACAATAATGTTTCTGGTTCAACTGTTAAAGGCGAAAAATCAATTATTGACTCTAAGCATTTTATCCACAGCAGCTGCGGTATGGCTTGCATATGTTATTTCAAGCAAATTCCTGGTTGTATGTTTTGTATTTTTTTTAAGTCAACTCAATCTCATATTTTGGATATTTACAGGCTATGAAGATAGAAATCATCATTCTCAAGCAGTAAATCTGGCAAATTTGGGCAGGCAATAAAATTGCAATGAACCATCAATGATGTTTTTAGAATTTAGCATTTTTTTCCTCAGAAAGTGTCAATCTTTATAAACTTACATAGGAACAGATCGTCAATCATCTCGTCTTTGCATCACTAATGAACGTCAAAGTAGCAGTACAAGACAAGCAAAAGGTAGACTAGTGGCACAAGGGAGGTAAGCTAATCTGCTTTTAAGTTGCACAATCAATTGTGAGGGCTGTTGACTGTTGACTGTTGACTGTTGTACGGGCGGGTTCACAAATATCTTCGATTGTTAACGAGAATCTCGGTTAACCCGCCTCTACAGACTGTTGACAGCCCTGATTAGTAGTTATGCAATTTAGATGCACATTAGTTTATGACTAATTAACCTCACTCTAGGACTCATATTTGATTTGGAGACAAAAACCCATTATCAAGAAAAAAAGGCCTGTATTGCTTGATTTCTGAAATAGTTAATTAAATATAAATCTACATACACACAGATAAATACTAGCGTTTGTTCGCTTTGCTCGGCAGTAATTGAACTATTAATAATTCAATTGCATCATCACTAGAGAAACCAAGCCCCTACCAATATATTTGTAGTTTTTTTACAGAAATTGGTACAGTAAATTCACTGCACAAGTGTAGCCATTTGATATCAGTGTAGCAAAGGGGCGTAGGAGGCAGGGGGCAAGGAGCAGGGGGACAAATAACAATTGTACAGACGCGATTAATCGCGTCTCTAACAAATGACTATTGACCAATACGCGATAACATGTGCCGTTCGCCGTAACGCAATAATCTTTCAATAGTTGCTAGGCGATTTTCCCAAACTTTGACTTGATAGGGATTGTCTGTAGCTTCTTGGCGCATCCAGATTCTAAATTGAGATTGGAAACGAGTTAGGGAAGCCTTAGCCGCAATAAATTTACTGGCTGAAGGTGCATCTGCAAGCTGAGTTAATGCTGTTTGTAAACTTTGTGCTTGCTTATTAAATTCAGCAATTTCTGTTGCAGACATGCTCAGTTGTTCATTTTGTGACATCAGCTGCCATTCTTTTTGTAAGGCGGCGTAACGCACAGCCGCAGTTTGAAAAGGTTGGCGGTGGGGAATGGGTTCGTTAATTCTCGGTTGTACTTTACCTTGAGTATTACTAAAAACTTGGTGTAATTCATTATTTAAGTTTTCGACGGCAAAGAGTGCATAACCGCTAACTGGTAAATCTCTGACTAATTGCAGCTGATCGAATGCGCCAACTGTGGGTAAGGAAAGTAGGCGAATTCCTGGGACTAGTAAAGTTGCTCCTAATTTGGTAGAGATAATCCAAGGTTGGGCGAGACGTTGGAAACGCGGGGTATCTAAGGCGTAAGTCATGGGTACAACTAAATCGATATCTCCCTGTCTCGCCCAAACTTCCCAATTTTGTTGAATTTTCTGTACCCGTTCGATTTCTGGCAGGGGAAAGACGGCGACTGAGATGATGAGATTCGATCGCTTTTGCCGTAATTGTTGAGAAACTTGGGCGACAAAGCTATTGACTTGTTCGGTGCGAAATGCTGTCCATTGTTGCCACAAATCGCGATCGCTTGGGGAAATTTTCAACGGATCTACGCCTGTTCGTTGCTGAAACTGCTCTCTAGCAGCTTTACCATAACCGTAAACCCGCCCTGCTGCGGGATCTTGGAAGGGATAGCGAATGTAGTCTAGCTGAATCCCATCGACTTGGTAACGAGTAACGATTTCTTCGTAGAGTTTGAGTAAATACTGCCGCAGTTGGGGGTTAGCTGGATCGAAAAATGGTTTGGTTTGTCCTGCGGGAATAATGTTACCGCGATTATCGTAATTTGCCCAATCGGGATTAGCTGCTAAAACTGGGCCGAGATAATTAGACGGTTGGTTGAGAATTTCGTTATGGCGTTGATTACCCGCCGCAAATACCCATACCCAAGCGTGTAATTCCATACCTCTGGCATGAGCTAATTTCACTGCCGAGGCTAACGGGTCCCAACCGCGAACTAAGGGGTTTTGTTGGGGTGCTACTTGGCTGGGATAAATGGGATAACTGGCGTTGAGCGTTTCAAAAAATACAGTGTTAATGCCTGCTTGTGACAGTCGATCGAAAATTTGTGCCAGTCCTTGCTCGCTACCTGCGCGGATAATTGTGCCTCGATCCAACCACACGGAACGGATTTCTGGTTGAGCTAATGGGCGATCGAGGGGAAACTGTTTCCATAACAAAGCTTTGGCTTTCAACCACTGCTGACGCGCTAAAGCGTAGTTTCCTTGGGCGACTAATTGGGGTAAATTTTTGGCAATTTCTCTAGCTTGGGCGATCGCTTGCTCGCTATCGGGAATGGTAACACCAGATCGACTGGCAATGAAACCCGCCCGGTCTACCTTCAATCCTGGGGTGTTACTGGCTGTGCTTTCAGGGTTACCACTGGCGGAAACGGCGGCGGCGATGTGGGCACTTTGGACGCGCCCAATGAGATTTTCTAACTCTTGCTGTAAGGCGATCGCTTCTCCTCTGGCAATAGGCGCATTAGAATTGGGGACAACATCCAACCTGACTGTTTCTTCTAATTGGTCAATTGCTTCCCGGGAATTTTGGGGGATGACGTTGATTAGGGGTCTAGGTTGGGGCGCAGTGGTGATCGCTCCTGATGTGGGGGGATTCTTCGGTGGTGAGGTTTGGGGCGTGGTTGGTTGTAAAGCTGTGGGTGATGGTGTTGGTTTGGGAATGACTGGTTGTAAAGCTGCGGGTACTCCTGGTTGGGGATTAGTTTTTAGAGCAACTTCGGCAGAATTAGCGCAGCTAGGTGCGCCACCTTCAACTTTGCGGCTAGCGCTGGGGGGTAATTTCATGTGACGCTGAATCGCTGCTTGTAACCACGCCCGATCTAATTCGGCTGAGGTGACTGTATTCACTCCCCAACGCCAACCTAATAAGGTAGAACGATCGGTTGTGACAACGGCGGCTGGTTTATCTTGAGCATTCCACACTGCTACTGGTGCGCTCAAGCTTTCGGCGACGAGAACACCGCCATAAACTTTACCAAATAGTCCATCTTGATTGAGCCAATCTTCTGGGAGTTTGGTTTTGGTGGGTTGTAACTGCTGAGTTTGACTGAGGCTAAATCCCCAATAACCGCCTAACAGCGTCCGCAACAATTGTCTTACCCCTGGTGCTGACAAACTCCCCACAGGGCCGCTAGCTATTAAGCGTCCACCTTTACTCATCCATTCTTCTAAAGCGATCGCTTGGGCTGGTGTTAATGTCTCCACATTCGGTAAAAATAACACCCGGCGATCGCCCCAATCTGCCGGACTTCTGACATTATCTAAAGCAATTACACAATATTTCACCCCTGCTGCTTGCAAGCGGTTAGTAATTGTTGACCATTGATTACTATTATCTTGACTATAAACAATACTCAATACAGGTTCTGCATCTGCGGCATTTGCTGGTAAAATGCCCAAACTATTTAATAGTAAAAATTGCAAATTAAAAATAAGGAATCCGGCTTTTTTAATTTTTCGCTGTATATTTTTAAATCGCTCTTTTTGATGCTTCACTCCCCACTCCTCACTTTATTAGTTAGTTATGAACCGTCAACCAGCAACGCTTCAGCTTGGCAGCAATCAAGCGTAGTCAAAACTAAGTAACTAGTAGTTAATAGTTACCTTTTATACTGTTGACGGTTAAATTTTGACCTTAGCAATTTGAGATTTTCGATTTTAGATTTTAGAATATTTAGGTTCCGGCGAAGGCTTTTGTCGAACAAATCCTTGCAGGGGAAAATTTTCGATTTATAGCTGTAGCCAGATAGACTAGGACATTAAGCTAAGATAAAACCCTGACAATAAAAGTTTTTCTAGTCAGTCAACAGTCAACAGTCAACAGTCAACAGCTATAAGATTGAGGACTGTTTCAGCCACAATCCAAAATCGCTGGATTAGTTATCGTTTAAGCAATACAGGTATTGAGTAATTCTTCAATTCCGGCTACAGGGAAAATTTTAGTTCCGAGTTTGCTGGCAACTTCTGCAATACTCATATCATCTAAAAATAAAGATTCACCATGTTTTAGCATGACACTTGGCAACAAAATGCCATCACCTAAATCTTGGTCTTGTAAATTTAAAAGTAGATCGTGCCCTGTCAATAAACCTGTAACGCTAATCTGCTGTCCCCAGTAATCGCTAGCTAATGCGCGCATATTTACCTGCAAACCCCTCACAGCATTTAACTGTTGGAGAAGCGGTTGAAATGCCTTTTCTACTGCATTACCAACTACCCAAGTTAATTTTTTATGGGGAGAAATTTCTGACGGTAATGATTGAGCCGCAGCAGTGAATTGCTTAATAAATAACCGAATCGAACCAACACCATTATCAATTTGGGGATATTCTTCATATTCTTCTTCACTAGGCAATTCCTCACCTGCAATTAAAAACCATTCATCAGCTAACCAAACCACACTGGAACCGAACTTCTGCCGCAAGTCTAAAGAAAGCGATCGCACTTGGGAAATCACTTCTTGGGCTTTTGCTGGCGTTACCGGGATTAGTTCATCTTCTTGGGGACGAAACTTTGTTAACCCTACTGGTACCACCGCCACGGATGCGATCGTTGGTACTTCACCAGTATAAAATGACGCTAAATCCCTGATTGTGTGTTCCAAATGTATACCATCATTTATACCCGGACAAACGACAACTTGGGCATGAATTTGCAATCTTCTTGCTTGAAACCACTTAAGTTGTGACAAAATTTGCCCAGCGCGAGGATTTTTTAATAATCTAGTTCTAATTTCTGGTTCTGTAGCATGAATAGATACATATAAAGGAGACAGGCGCATTTGTTCAATTCGCTGCCATTCTTTTTCAGGTAAATTAGTCAGAGTTAAATAAGAACCATATAAAAAGCTTAAGCGGTAATCGTCATCTTTAAAGTACAAGCTAGAACGCTTACCCGGTGGTTGTTGATCGATAAAGCAAAATGGGCAGTGGTTATTGCACTGAATTAACCCATCAAATAAAGCTGATTCAAATTCTAGCCCTAAATCATCATCGTAATCTTTTTCAATTTCCAGGTGATGAGTTTTACCAGCCGCATCTAAAACTTCGAGTTCGAGAACTTCATCAGCACATAAATATTGATAATCAATTAAATCGCGGGGACGAGTACCGTTAATTGCAACGATCGCATCTCCCGCTTCAAAGCCAATTTCAGCAGCGATGGAATCTGGTAATACTTTGCTAATTCGGGCGGGATGGATTGTACTCATGAGTTAAGAGTCAAGGATCAACGAGAGGAAAGGGGGCAGGGGGCAGGGGGCAGGGGGAGAATTAACTTAATGCATGTCTAAATTGCATAACTACTAAATAAGGGCTGTCAACAGTCTGTAGGGGCGGGTTAACCGAGATTCTCGTTAACAATCGAAGATATTTGTGAACCCGCCCGTACAACAGTCAACAGTCAACAGCCCTCACAATGGATTGTGCAACTTAAAAGCAGATTAGCTTATTAACTATTTTTCAACAAACCGGCACTAATTGCCCCTAAGATGACGATACCAAATACCAATCGATACCAAATAAACACCCAGGTGCTACGAGTTTTCAGGAAGCGCAGCAAGCCGGCGATCGCAATATAAGAAAAAATCCCCGCCGAAATTACACCTGCAACTAAGGGAACGATTTGATCGTTGCTTAATCCGGCTTCCACAACACTTTTTAACTCAACCAAGCCGGCTAAGGTAATGGCGGGAATACCCAGCAAAAACGAAAACCTGGCGGCTGTTTCCCGTTCTAATCCCATAAATAACCCCCCGGTGAGGGTAGAACCAGAACGGGATACACCAGGGATTAAGGCTAAAGATTGGGCTAAACCCATCAATAAACCATCCTTCATGCTCAGTTTCTCAAAGTTGCGTTCCCGCTTACCGATTTGTTCCGCCAATCCCAATAACAGCGACATGACTATAGAAGCAATAGCGATCGAGCTTAAGCTTCTAATGGGAGAATTATCATAATCAGGAATAAATTTTTTAATTAACAGTCCAAAGAAAATAATCGGTACAGTGCCTAAAATTATCCCTAAAGCCAAGCGTAAGTCATAGTCATGATAATCTTTTAAAGCGATCGCTCTCACCGAACCTTTAACAATCCGTGATAAATCCGGCCAGAAATACCACAGTACCGCCGCAATACTACCCAGTTGAATAATTGCCGTAAAAGCTACCCCCGGATCGCCCCAACCCAGTACCACAGGCACAACTTTTAAATGAGCGGTACTACTAATGGGTAGAAATTCGGTCATTCCTTGGACAAAACCTAAAATAATCGCTTGCAATATATTCATTTGTTGCACCCCTTCACCCACCACTGGAGTAGGCTGGGTGCTGAGAACTTGCAGAGGAAATGCAGCTACCGAGAGGCTAGCAGATAGCGCACTCAACATTAAGAATTTTTGACGTTTCACTAAAGCCATTACGTTACCTGAGATCGCTGAAAATACAACCAATTACACAAATCAACCACCTGGGAAACCTACCAGGATAATCACAAAACACAGTTATAGGGTTATACATTTATCCCCACCAAGACGCGCCATTAATTTAGCACTCTCCAAGAGATTAGCGGTTAATAGCTAGAGTTTCCCTGAATTAGATTAAGTCTTGACGACAATCTTTTAAAGTTTCTGCGATCGCTAATTTGTCATTTGGTAGAGACGCGATTAATCGCGTCTCTACAATTTTCATTTGTCCCCTTTTCCTCCTTGTCCCCCTTGTCCCCCTGCTCCCTGCTCCCTGCTCCCTGCCCCCTGCCCCATTCCCCTCACCCATTTCTTGCAAAATCATGTATGATAAATATGCCCCTGGGGGGGATTTTTCAGTGTGATATCTTAAGTAAGATAAAGTTTAGTAACAATTATTAAAAACGTTGATTAATAATACATTGTCATCTTACGGTACTTCTACCAACTCTATAGATACTGAGTTACACAGCATTACTCAGGGGCGTAATAGCATCGGTGAGTTAGAAACAACACTCGCGCAATCGCCCAATCTGCCAATTGCACCAGCATCCACAAAGCTTTGGCTAGTATTAGCGGCGGCGGTATTTTTGGTATCTGTACCGGTATTTATTGAAGCGCCATTAGTGCGATCGCTTCCCAGCCTAAGTGTAGCGATGACAGGATTTTGGGTATGGCTGAGTTTTACCTTAATGTCACGTTCTGCAACTTATCTTTGGGGCGATTTGTTGTTGGGTTTTAGCTGGAGTTGGCTAGCAGGTGCAATTTATTGGGGATGGTTCCGTTGGGAACCCTTATGGCATTTACCAGTAGAATCTATCGGATTACCCTTTGCTTGTTGGTGTCTGGCGCGAAATTGGCACAAAGTTGGTAGCTGGTTTTATTTAGGTTCTTTATTCGGTACAGTCTTAACGGATGTGTACTTTTATGTAGTAGATTTAATGCCTTATTGGCGTCAAATCATGCGCGTAGAGCCTGAAGCTGTCTCCGCAATTTTACAAACTGCTCTCATTCAAGTACAAACACCTTGGGGGCAAACTTGGGCAGGAATTCTAGCTTTATTACTATTAACCTTGGGAATTTTACCTTTATTCAACCAAAAACGACATTGGTATGCCTTTGGTGGTGCAGTATTAAGCACCATTTTGGTAGACAGCTTATTTTTGTTAGCAGCAATTTTCGCTTAATCAATTCCTAGTAATAACAATTCAATATGAAGATGCATATAATTTAGCCTGCTTAGGCAGGCTTTGTTTATTTATGCCTAAGTTTGGAGCCTTGCAGCTTTAATGCGCAGCTTCACTTTAGTGCTGACTATGAACCTACTTAAAATCCTAATTAAAATCTGATACCAATTTAAAAAAAAGAATGCGACAGATAGTAGGGGCATGGCACTGCCATGCCCTCTAGAATATATTAGTGTGCCGCAAAATTTAAATTTCACTCTAAAAAAGCATTTACACCAGTACAATTACGCAAAAAATAGCTTAAAAATAGTCAATTGTATTACAGTTATCTTTCAACCAATAAAATTATTTGTAAGATTGATTGCTGTAAAGCCAGAAGCTATGCTGATACATTTTCATTAATTACAGGGTATTTCAGGTAAATGAGGTACAAGGGTAGGAGTGCGATCGCTCCTGTGGCTTTACAATTATCTGTACCTCACCAACTTGCAATCTGCTACATTTGTCAATATGGCAGTCAGCAAAAAAGTCAAGTAATACCAATTTGAAAAAAGAATGCGACAGACGGTAGGGGCATGGTACTGCCATGCCCTCTAGAATATATTGATGTGTCGTCAACATTATTTGAATTGGTATAACCGCAGAATTATACCTAAAAACTATCGATAATTAATCATAGTCGTGATTCAAAACTTACTCAGCAAAATTAGCGAACTGCTACAATCAGAACTGGCTGGATTAATTACCCAGACAGCAAAACATATTCTGGATATACCAATCTCAGATAAGGAAGCTGAATTATTACCATTAATTGCTATTTATCCCGGTAATTTAGAAATCAGTCCCAAGTTTAAACAAAGTAGTTCCATTCACCCAAGTCTGCAAGAACTACATCAAGAAATTATTCTCGATAATTCACCAGCAAATTGTACCTATCAATTGGATAAAATACCTGTTGAAGGTTTTACCTTATGCCATCTTATGATTGATGGAGAAGATAATCTGCTTGAGGAAAATCTTGATTTTTTTATCGATTACCAACAAGCAACAATTACTTTGAAAACAGATTTATCAAGAGCTAGTAAGCTGCTGATAGATTATTCTTTTATGAGTATCCTGGTAATCCAGGAATTCATGCAAGAATTTTTTATAGATATATGGGACGATAGCTTAACTAATATCGATAAATATTCTTCCTTGATTATGGGGATTATTCTTACTAATAACGATCAATTAATTAATGATTATAATCTCAATTCTCAATTAACCCCATACCAAACACATCACATTTTTAATACTCACCAGATTAACCAAATTCGGGTAATGAATGGCAGTTATAGCAGTTTCTCTAGCCCATTTAAATTTCAATTAAAATTTCAAGTAATTGGCCAATTAAGGATTAGGAAAACAGTTAGCGAATCTGGCGCGCCAATTTAAAAAATGCTAATTTATCGGGAATATCGAGTAAAAATTATGTTCATATCTGCCCACTTACCGCAAGAAACTCAAGTTTCTGGCTCATAGCTGAAGTCATCTCAAGATGACTAGATATTATGAAAATCTTGAGTCTACTGAAGTAGGAGCGGGTTCACAGATATGCTCCAATAATTCACGACTATCTCACTTACAGCAGTTTTCACCTATTTGAACCACATCTATCGTAGGGGCACGGCACCGACAATCTTTTGGTACATACAATAATTTTACTGATGCCGTGCCCCTACAGCGTGGTCTATTTACTTGGGCTTTATCCCTTGGAATTAATTCCAAGGCGGGCGAATCAGCTTACTTTGATATTTGCCTTAAAATCCCATCGCTTGGGCTACGGCTCCTAAATCGGCAGCAATTCCCTGTTTAAATTGGCTATTGCTGTGCTTAATGGCTGTATCTGGGTCTTTTAAACCATTACCGGTGAGGACGCAAACTACAGTTGCTCCTGAGGGAATTTGGTCTTTCACTTGCAATAGTCCCGCAACAGAAGCGGCGCTAGCTGGTTCGCAAAAGACACCTTCGCTGGAAGCTAACAAGCGGTAAGCATCGAGAATTTCTTCATCGGTGACGGCGCGAAATTCTCCTTGGCTAGCTGATTTAACAGCGATCGCTTTTTCCCAACTGGCTGGATTACCAATGCGAATCGCTGTAGCGATGGTTTCTGGGTGCGCTACTGGCTGTCCGTTTACCAAGGGGGCTGCACCTGCGGCTTGGAAGCCCATGACTTTGGGTAGGCGATCGCATTTCCCAGCTTGGTGATATTGACAAAAGCCCATCCAATAGGCGGAAATATTCCCCGCATTTCCTACAGGAATACACAGCCAATCGGGAGCATTACCTAAGGCATCGACAATTTCAAATGCGCCTGTTTTTTGTCCTTCTAGGCGGTAGGGATTGACCGAATTTACCAAAGTAATCGGATAGCTTTCCGCCATCTCCCGGACAATTTCCAAGGCGCGGTCAAAATTTCCTTTAATTGCTAAGACTTCCGCACCGTAAAGTAAAGCTTGGGCTAATTTCCCTAAAGCTACATAACCATCAGGAATCAGCACAAAAGCCTTCATTCCGCCCCTTCTGGCGTAAGCGGCGGCTGCTGCTGAAGTGTTACCCGTACTGGCACAAATTACCGCCTTAGCGCCTGCTTCCTTCGCCTTAGATATGGCCATAGTCATCCCCCGGTCTTTGAAGCTACCAGTGGGGTTAAGACCATCGTATTTCACATATACACGCACTTGCCTACCAATACGTTCGGCGATCGCTGGTACGGGAATCAGTGGCGTGTTACCTTCCAACAAGGTAACTACCGGCGTTTGTTCGCTGACAGGCAAGTATTGACGATAGGCTTCTATCAGTCCAGGCCAAGGTTGGCGATAAGATTTAGCAACAGACGGGCTTACAGTCACGGTGATTTATACAAATTTTTTAGTGCAAACAGAAAAATACCAGTGGTACACATCTTGCACCACTAAAGGCTCTTAACACAAGAATCTAGTAATTTCTTATGGGTTTGGCGTTTAACCATAAGTTTTATTTACTACTTTCCTCCCAGTTTGGCGATGTTTTCCCTGGAACACATCTTGGGTAATTGGAGTCTCTTATCACATAACTCCAAATCTATTAGAGTAAATGATAGAAACGATACAATTATTTAACAAAGCTTAAAACTACATTATTATAATATCTCTAATGGTGTGAGTTGAGTTGTGGATCGAGTTAACTATGTCTACCTATTCATCTAGTGTTTCTGACCGCTCTTCCCAGCAAGCTTTAGCAAGCAAGTTAAACAAGTCTTATTACCAAGACGATCAGCAAATCAAGTTCATGCACTTACAAGCAGAGATTGACTCTTTGCTGATGCAGTTGCAGAACCTCAAAGAACAGCGCCAATCTAGCAATAGCCAAGAACAATAAGCAAATCCCAGTCTGAAGTCTGGAGGCTCAAGGGACATGAAAAATGTCCGCAATTCCATGCAGTAAATTTACTGAATACATTCTCGCCTCTAGCAAGGCACCCTCCGGGTGTCTACATACTTCAGCCTGATTGCTGTCACTACTCAAAGCGTTGATTTTTCTGAGACCAGCGCTTGAGGCTGTACTGATTGCCATTCTCTACTAACAAAGATAGAGAGTGACTGTTTGCCAGTTTAGCGATCGCTGTCAGTGCTTGTTCGGAATCAGATTGAAAATCAGTATAAAGTACTTTACCGCTATCAGACAAGATGATTGTGCGGGGAAGGGATAAATTTTTTGGCGGTATAGTTTCTGGCTGTAAGGATTCTTTCAATAAAGCGATCGCTTCTGCAGAAATAGTCAGGATAGTTTCTGGTCGGGAATTATTGGTTAAATTCATCACCTGTACAGGCCAGTAACTCAATTGTTGCTGCATTTGTGGCAAACTAGGCATAGTACCTAGAGGAATTTGACCAGATTTTTGTAAAGTTCGCCACACCGTAGGCAACATAGCTTTAACTCTGGCGGGATCTTGTTGGGCTAGTTGTTCCACAGTTAGGGGTGATGGTTGTACCCATTCTAAAGCTGCATCTGTTAAAGCTAAAGGCTGGGGTTGCAGTAAGTTATTGCCATCGCGAGCAATTTTTTCTCCCGCTACTAGTAGGCGCAAAGCCCCATCCTGTAATTTGATACCTTGAATAGTCGCAGGAGCGATTTGTTGTTCGCCATTGGCTAACCAAACTACAAGTAAAATCTCTGGGTCAGAATAAATACCCAAAGTTTCCCAAATATATTTTGCCGGCGAAATTTTTGGTAGCTGTAAATTCGCAAAGGGGAAATTTAGCCAGCGTTTACCGTCATGAAAGGCACTCACTTCTACTTGATACCAAACTTCGCTATCGGAAAGTTGCAAACCTGCTTGGGGGTTTGGTCTAAGCCATTCTGTGCTAACTACCTTGGTAACTGGTTGGACTGCACCAATAATGCGGCTGGGGTGAGTAGAAATAATTCTGGGTTTAACCCCTTGATTATTCAGCATGACTAATAACTCTTGAATCCGCACCAGAGTATCAGTGCTAATTTTTGGTTGTGCTTGTAACCAAGAAATCGCTCTTTCTTCCCCCCGTTGTACAGCTAAAATTAAGGCTCCCCAAGCTGCAACTTCTGGGCGATTGGGGTTAACTCGCAATGCAGTGGTTGTGCGATTCCATAACCTACCCCCATCCATTTGTAAGAGAGTGGCTATTTCTTGGACATTCTCAGCAGATGCAGCAAATACTTCTAAAGCCTTCTCCCAGCGACCATCAATTAAATCTGCAAGTACTTCTTGACTGGGAATCGCCCAAATTTGATCGGCTTGGCTTTTAGTAATTTGCGAATGCATTTGCATCAGCGCCATTTGTCCTTGAACTTCTGGCGGAAATGGCTGTTTTCGCTGTTTTTCTAATGATTTCAACCATTGATAGGCTGGTGTCCATAGACCATTGCGGGCGAGTAATAAAGCATCTTGGTAAGAATTATCTGATAAGACTGGTGTTTTTAGCGAAATTTCGGCTAAGTGAATCGATTTAGCCGCTAATTTTGCAGATTTAACTTGATAAACGCGGATTTGCGGTTCTAAGCCGACTGTTTGGTCAATAACTAATTCTTTGGTAGCGTCGCCAGTTACTTGCTGCCATTTAGGTACTTGTCCATTGGGGCTTTTCCAAGCCAACATTTCATGGAGCTGTTGGCGCTGTGGATCGTAATAGACAATTTTACCGTAGGCGATCGCACCTGCGCCTTGGGGTACTTTACCTTGTAAATCAAACCAAATACCTGTTAATGGGGTTTCTCCGGTAAAGCGGTTTAATTCATTTAACGATAAGGGGAGGCTGTTTTCGGAATTATCTGCTTCACTATCTTCATTATTCGTAGCCCGAACAAAAGCTTCATCTGGCCCAGCGATCGCTAATTGGGAAACCAAATGGTAATATTTTTCCGGTTGGGATTGTAACTCTACATCTTGGGATTCTTGATACACCCGCAATTCGACAATTACTTGGCAATCTAATTGACAATTGGAGCGTTGTTGGATAACTGGTAGTAAAAACCTGTTTTGTCGATCCTTCGCCAAAGCGATGATTTCCCCAGCTACCAGTTTTTTTTGAATGAGGCTGGCTTTAATTTGTTTGAGGGTTTGGGGTCTTGTTCCCACATTGGCGACTGTAATTTGCGCCCATTCCGGTAAATATTTATTTAGCCAAATAATCTTCTCTGGATTGAAAATAAAAAGAATGCTAATCCAGCTAAAAGCAATCAGTAAACCAGCACTGCTCAATAATGCCGCGATCGCTATGATTGATATTAACCAATTTCCCAGCTGACTATTGGTTTGGGGTTTGACAAACAGAAGGTTGATTTTACCTGCACGAGGCTGACTTTTCCCTGAGGTTTTGGGCGTCAGCTTTCGCAACCGATTTACCATGCTAATTTTCACTCGTTCCAGAGAATCTATAGGGGCTAAGTAATTTATCTTTTATACTCGCGCCGCAGAAATATTGCCCAGAAATTTTTTATTTTTATTTGGCAAATAGTAGTGATTTTACTCAAGATGTTTAGCAATAAAGTTACATATACTGAAATTTCACCTGTGTAACTAGAGTAAAAAAGTTGAACAAAAAAATGATTAGCCACAGTAAGAGTAAAGCCTGGATGCTCGCATGGTTAATCATGGCGGGCGTCAATGGTGTTGTACAAAAAGCCACTGCGCAAGAATACAGCTTACCGTCCTCCACGAATCAGCCCGATCTAGAAACAGTAGATCCGATGTCACAAGTCACATCGGTGTCTCAACTCAAAGATGTACAGCCTACAGATTGGGCTTTTGGTGCATTGCAATCATTAGTGGAACGCTACGGTTGCATAGCAGGTTATCCTAACAGTACCTATCGCGGCGATCGCGCTTTAACTCGCTATGAATTCGCCGCAGGTTTGAATGCTTGTTTAGATAGAGTTAATGAGTTAATTGCAACAGGAACAAGTGATATTGTTACCCGCGAAGAACTCGACAAAATTCAAAAATTACAGTCAGAATTTGCTCCCGAATTAGCCAATTTACGGGGTAGAGTTGATAATTTAGAAGCACGCACTGCTGAACTAGAAGCTAATAAATTCTCCCCCACAAGTAAACTTTCAGGAATTGTTATCTCTGGTGTTCAAGGACGGACTAGCAATCGCGGTGACGTTAATCCTCGCGATGGAATTAAAGATTCCAATGATGCTGGTACAAATATTAATGTTGTCTCTCAAGCACAAATATATTTAACCACCCAATTTAACCCTCGCAGTTATCTATTTACAGGTTTGTTATATGGTATTGGTAATACCGATCCGCGATTTACTGCCAATAACGTTTCTCGTAATGATTTTTTTCTCGGTTATGAATTTAATACTAATAATGAATTAATTATCAGTGACCTCAATTATCACTGGCTAGTTACTGATAATTTAGCAGTGATGGCGGGAACAGAAGGCGTTAATATGACAACTGCTTTTCGCGGCCCTAATCGCGTAGAAAGTGCAGCCACAGGGCCGCTATCTTACTTTGCTCAACGCAACCCAATTTTAAATATGGGTTTTGGTCATGGTGGGATAGCTGTGGATTGGCAATTTGCTAAACGTGCCAGCTTACAAGCAATATATTCTAGTTATAATCCTGGCAATCCTGGTAAAGGTAGTGGTTTATTTGATGGCAACACTACTACAGGGGTACAGTTACTGCTAACGCCAATTAAGACTCTAGATTTGAGTTTATATTACGTCAATAATTACTCTACAGATGGTTGTTTGCTAACTTTTGTTGGGGATGAATGTTTAAGCGCCAACTCAGAACCTTTACAAACAAATGCTGTGGGTGCAACTGTCACATGGCAAATTTCACCTAAGATCACCCTTGGTGCTTGGGGTGGTTACACCAGTTCTTACATTCCCGGACAAACTGGGAGTGTAGAAACAACAAATTATATGGCATTTCTCAACTTTCCCGATTTATTTGGTAGAGGAAATCTAGGGGGAATTTATGTGGGACAACCACCGAAAATTACTAGCAGTAACTTACCTGATGGTAGCAATGTACCTGATTTGATTAATACAGGTTTAGGGCGTGCGGGCGGACAACCAGGAACGACAACGCAAATTGAAGCTTTTTATCGCATTCGCCTGACAGATAATATTAGTATTACACCAGGAATTATTCATATTATAGAACCTGGTCATACACCTAATAATGAGTCGGTGACTGTGGGTATTCTTAGAAGCACATTTCTTTTTTAAGATTGGTCATTGGTCATTTGTCATTTGTCAGTGGTCAGGGTTTTAGGTGTATTAACGTTTCTTGATATAGTTGGGGAGAATAAACCCAACTTAATGAATAAAGGCGGTGAGGAACATACCCCACCGCCTTTTTGCTTTTTTCTATCTCGAAGAATTTAGAAGGTGAAAGTGGTTCTTAAAGTACCAATCACTGCATCGTCGCTATTAGCAACTTGACCGGGACTGGTTAACCAAATCACGCCGGGAGTAATGGAGATATTGTCGCTGACACGATATTTATAGAACCCTTCAATGTGGTAAGGGCGATCGCCACTGATTCTACCTAAATATGGTTGGGCACCGGCAAAAACGCCCAAAAGGTTGCCTTTTTTACCAAAATCTGGTAAAGCTACACCCACACCATAGCTCCAAACTTCATCGTTACTATTGCCAATTAAGCTGCTAATGTCGCTGTACATTAAAAAGCCACTAATTGACAGTTTATCGCTAGGTTTGAAAGCAGCAGCCACACCATAGGAGTTACTGTTATAGGGATTACCACCACCAACAAAGTTAGCTGGTGCGGTACCTACGACACCTGAGCTAGATATTTCGCCAGTAGATGATCTGACAGATGAGCCTAAATCGAATAAAGCACTTCCACCTTTATGATAACCATGAACGTAGGTGGCGGCGAAAGATAAGCGATCGCCAACGTTTAAGTTTAATTGCGCTAAAGCCGCATAGTTACCTTCAAATAAGCCGAAACCTGGTGTTGGGGTATTTGCTTGAGATGCTAAATAACCTAAGGTTATGGAAGGTTGGAAACCACTATTACTGTTACCAAAAACAAAGTTTAAGCCACCGCCAGCACCACCGCCAATCCGGTAAATTGGGCTTTCAGATGCAAAGGTAGATAAAGCACCGTTACCACTGTCATAACCTTCAAAGTAGGGGTTCACGGTAGGTGCGTAATCGCTGTGAATACCGCCACTTGCGGCTATATATACTTGGGAGTTACCCAAGGGGAAGTAATAGGATAACCAGTCGATAATCGCGCTGTTACTACCAGTATTGCCCAGGTTAAAGGTTTGGGTACTTTCAAAGCTGTTACCGGGCAAACTTAACAAATTGGCGTTACCAGCTGCAATCCGGGTGTGTAAGGTATCTCTACCGGTAAAGCTGGTTTGTAAGTCTAAACGTATCCTGTCTTGAAAAACAGTTTTGTTATTGTTGTTGTCGCCAAAGGTATCAGTAACGACGAAGATTGCTTCACCAACTAACTTGGTGGTAGTCGAAAATTGATTTGCTTCTAGTTCTGCTGTCCGCGCTTCTAAAGAATCTACTCTACCGCGTAAGGTTGCTAATTCGGCGGAGAATTCTTCTTGTAAACGCTGGAGGGTAGCTAAATCTTGTTTAGTGACTAAGTCAGCTGTTGCTGTCGCAATCAGTTCGTTAACTCGATCTAAACAAGCATTTAAACCTGCTGCAAATTCATAACGAGTTAATGCTCTATTTCCTCGATAAGTTCCGTTAGGATAGCCGGCAATACAACCATAGCGTTCAACGAGAGATTGTAATGCTTGGAATGCCCAATCGGTTGGTTGTACGTCAGAAAATTGCGATACTGACGTAACTTGAGACATCGAGTCTTGATTAATTGCTTGACTAACTAAAACTTGATTCGCTTCTGTTTTAGCTGGTTTTGCTGGCTCTAAGGCAGTTGTAGCATCGCTAGAATTTTTGGCTGCTGCTGAGTTAGCAGAATTTAATATTTCCGCAGCCATGACACTAGACGAAGCTAATGCATTTGCACCCAAAAATACTGGTAGTAAGACCAGATTTTTCCACAGTAAATGAGACATATTTCCGTTTTCCTCTCCACGAAATATCCATAATTAATTGCTGGTTTTAGCAATTAATCTGGGAATTTCTGCACACCTATAAAGTAAGATACGTTACATTGAGTTATGATGTAAAGTCAAGACTCATAACTTAGCTTTTCTCGGTTTGAGATTGACTGCTGCGATCGCTGATTTTACATATCTGCTCTAATGCAACCTAAAATCAAGGGTTATTAATAGTTATTAGCAGCTAAATTAGCCATAAAGAGTGTTAGCTCTGGCTAACTCATGCTGAAACCAAATTTTAGCCCAAGATAGTTGTATCTATTATGCATAAAAATTTGTAATTTGCTACACAAAGTTTTACTTTTCTATTCCTAAAATTCATTCTTTTGATGCAGAAAAATCAACCAAAAATTTCTGTAGCAAAACTTACAAAATTTTAGTAAAACAACTGATGTAAAATAAATCATCTATCAGTCACTTTTACAAATAATTGAAAAAATACAGCATATTTGAGGTAAATGAGGTACGCGCTTCGGGGCATGGCAGTGCCAGTGCCCCTACAATCAACGATAATGTGTACCTCACCAACTGGCAATCTGTTGTATCTTAACAATTAATAATAATACTTAAATTTTCATGAAAAATTGTTATTAGTCAAAGAACCCCGACTTTTTCAAAAAGTCGGGGTTCTGAACAACAGCAACCTGTCAAATTAACCTCTCACGGTTAATACTGACTGCCAGATTTACGGTGTTCGATGGCGGTGACACCTTCATGTTCTAATACTTCACCCTTATCAACTACAGCATAAATTAAATATCTGTCGCCGCATTGGAGTTGATTTTGGACGGTACATTCTAAATAAGCTAAGGCTTCAGTGAGAATCAAACAGCCATTATCGGCGGTTTGGGTGGGAAGATGAGCAAAGGGATTTTCGCCTAAACTGCTTTGACGGGAAAAATAGCGGCGGACATTTCTACCTTCTTTGAGGATATTCAGGACAAATTTGTCCCCAGGATGACACATTAAATCGGCATTTTGTTCTTGAGCGATCGCAATCATAATTCCTGGGGGGTTAAAGGTTGCTTGAGATATCCAGGAAGTTAGGATACCTTTATGATGATCGCGATCGCGAGTAGTGACGACAGATAAGGAACCAATAATTCTACCTACAGCTTGTTCTGTGCGATCTACATGGGTTTCTGTGACTACCTGGCGAGAAGTCCGCAGTTTTTTGGTTTTTTTGAGGTTTTGGGCAAAGCTAGCACCTGCATCTTGACATTGCTGTAAAACAAAAGGAGTCGGGCTGAAGCGGACTCTAATTGTCTCAAAGCCTAAGCGATAATTGGCATCTTTGAGCTTATTTTCCAGTAAATCAATTGCCTCACCACTCCAACCGTAAGAACCAAACACCCCAGCTAACTTAGTTTTCGCCGCCGATGACAGGACAATTCCTAAAGCTGTTTGAACTTGCGTCGGTGCATGTCCACCTAAAGTGGGCGAACCAATAATAAAGCCATCGCAAGCTTCGACAATGCGAGTAATTTCTGCTGGTTCTGTGAGTTCACAGTTGATTGATTCAACATTAATGCCATTTTCAATTAAACCTTGAGCGATCGCATTAGCGAGAATGGCTGTATTTCCATAAGCTGAGGCGTAAAGTAAAGCGACGCTTAACTCCTGGGATTTTTGACCTTGACACCATTGACGGTAATCATAGGTAAAACGACTCAAACTATAACGTACCACCGGGCCATGTGCGGGAGCGTAACATTTAGCACCCAAAACTGTTAATTTATCTAAAGCAACTTCCACCTGCTTAGTTTGGGGCGCGTGAAGACATTCAAAATAGTATTTACGTTCCGCATCTAAAGCTTTCCAATCTTCATCGAATAACGTATCTTCACAGATATGAGCGCCAAAAAACTTATCAGTGTAGAGAATTTTCGTAGCGGAATCGTAGGTACATAGCCCATCAGCCCAACGGGGAGTAGGAACGGTAATAAATGAGAGTTGATGTCCTTGGCCTAAATCGAGGGTATCTTGCGATCGCACAGCTTGAATATGGGATTCCCATTCCGGAAAAGCAGTTTTTAAAGCATTAGCCGCCGGACGAGAACAAATTAAAGTTACTTGGGGCGCTAAAGACAGCAACTCCTTTAAAGTGGCTCTGCGGTTAGGATTGACATGACCAAGCACAATGTAATCTAAGGTAGTTAAGTCTATATGCTGTGCTATTTGTTCTAAGAAAATCTCCGTAAAAGACTCACCAGGAGGATCAATTAAAACCTTTTTATCGGCTTGAATTAAAAAAGAATTTGCTGTAGTACCGCGTTGACGGGAATATTCAATCTCAAATTTCAGACGTTCCCAAGTACGCGATCGCAATATCAAAGTATTAACACCAATCTCTGCAACCTGAACATCTCTACTGCGGTTGGGTATTAAAGTAGCATTCATAGTAACCTCTTGATATGGGGAATGGGGCATTGGGCATTTGTTAGAGACGCGATTAATCGCGTCTCTACAATAGTCATTTGTTATTTGTCTCTCTTCCTTTCTTCTTAACGTCCGTTGTTTTTAGCTAATTCTTCTAGATGGCGGCGTTTATAACGTTTGGATACTTCTTGTTCTGGATCGATACCTTCAAAGGTGGGGGGTAACCAAACTCGCAAGAAAAGTAGGATTCCTAAAACTAGTAAAAATGCACAAGTTGCTAACACTTGACTAGAAGTTATTTCTAATACGCCTTTAACAATTACTTCTCGCAAGGCGGAAACAATAGAAACTTCTACAGCTACACCAATAGATATGCGTTGTTCTTGGAGATAAATAATCAGCAGTCGGAATAATTCAACGAGGATCAGTAAAAAGAGAATATCAGCAGTGACAACATGAAAATCTAGGGGAGGAAGCAAGGAGAGAAACATATCTCTCACCTGAATCACCATGAAACTAAATAACCCAATACATAAAGAAATGACGATGATATCTTGGATAAATTCCAAGCTACGCACAATCCGACCCCGATTAATTTGGTACATGGGAGTTGGGTTATTTTCAGCAGGCTGATACATATAGCACTCTCAATTATTGTGTGAAGCGGTGTTATGAGAAGGCAGAAGGGGGACAAGGGGGACAAGGGAAGGGAGACAAAATAAATTCAAAATTCACGCATTCAAAATTCAAAATTAAGAATTCTATTTGACTGGGAGCATCCCAATTTTGACGCAATACCCTCAAGGGTATTGCTATACCAACAAAGCCTGCCTTCGCAGGCTATCAAACTTTTAGCCTGCGAAGGCAGGCTTCGTATTTCTAGCCCCACCCTTATAGGGTGAGGGCGTTTTTGCACATTTGGGATGCTCCCTATTTGACTTTTGTCCCATGCCCAATGCCCAATGCCCCATTCCCAATTAATAATGATTACCAATTTTGCGGTGGTGGACTGCTGTTAATCCATCGATTTTGGCGACTCTTCCTGTTTGCACGGTGCTATAAATAATCCAATGATCGCCACAATCTATGCGGCTGGTGATTTCGCATTCCATATAGGCTAAAGCTTCAGCTAAGATGGGCGATCCATTAGTTGCAGGATAAGTTTTTACGCCAGCAAAACGATCTGCACCGGGAGCAAAACGCTTGAGGAAATGTTTCATTAAGCCTTGATATTTGCCCTCTTCTAATACGTTTAACACGAAGCGATCGCCTACATGCATCAAAGATTCTATGGCTCTATCTTTAGAAACAGCAATGGCTACACCTAAAGGATTGAGGCTAGCTTGAGTTACCCAAGAGGCAAACATAGCACTTTGCACTTCGCCTTTTTTGGCTGTAATAATATATAGTCCGTTGCTAATGCGACCGAGGGCTTTTTCTAAATCTGTATTGATAGATTTGATTTGTTTAATAGTGCGATCGCGGGTTAACCATTGACCTAAATCTGTACCTGCTTCTTCACACAATTGTTCTGTAGATTGACTAGGATGTTCTTTAATTAAGATAGGTGGAAAGCCTTCGGTTAATCCTAATTCTTGAAATTTGTTGCGTAAGGGATAAACTGGTTCATCTTCGCCACCGCCTGATTCTAATAAGCCAATGGTTTGTTTTTGATGCGCCGCTGCTAAGATAGTACCTATCGCTGCATGTGCTGTCACTGAATTTTGGGATGGCATACTAATTACTAAACCCGCAGCTTGTCCGACTAATTCCCGCACTTCTTGGGGTTCAGCGCTATTAATATCGACTAATTCGACAGCAACACCTGTTTTAGTACAACCATGTGCGATCGCTCTCACTAATTGTTCGCTATAGCCATAATCTTCAGCATAAAACATAGCTACTAATGTTTCTGTTTTTGCTTGTTCTAGGCTCCAAGTTCCATATCTACCCAACCATTCAGAAATATGGTGTTGTAGTAAAGGCCCGTGTCCTGTCGCCACTGTACCAATTTCTAATTTTTCAATCCGCTTTAGTGCTGCTAAGACCGAACGTGCATTAGGCCCCATCAGGCAATCATAGTAATATTTAAAATCTTCTTCGATGACATTAAAATTCTCATCATAGGTGTGATCGTCGCAGTAATGCATTCCAAATACATCACAGGTATAGAGAATTTTTGTTTTATGGTCATAGGTCAAAATGGTATCTGGCCAGTGTAAATTCGGCGCAGAAATAAATTCTAATTCATGCCCATTACCTAAGTCTAAACGTTCGCCACTTTTCACCAATTTTGATTTAAATGGCTGGTGAACCATATTTTCTAAAAATTGAATTGCCACCTTAGCACCGACTATGGTGATATTAGGAGCCAATTCTAAAATGTTTCTCACCAAACCACTATGATCGGGTTCTGTGTGGCTCACAATTAAGTAATCTATCTGCCCTGGGTCAATTAATCCAGTCAACAATTCTAGGTATAAGTTCTCAAATTTGCGGTGAGAAGTATCTACCAAAGCGATTTTTTCGCCTTGAATTAAAAAAGAGTTATAGGTTGTGCCGTTCCGCAATCCAAATTCAATATCAAAACGTTCTCTATCCCAATCAAGACACCGAATAGCAGTAGTTTCCGCACCTATTTGTGCAGTTTCAATCGTCAATAGTCCAGGTGCTTTCGTAATTGGATTAGCTTCTGTAAGTAATGCCATGTGTTTTTACCAAAAAGATATTTTCTATAGTTAAAGTTCTTATTCTTATATTGACTGCAAACTAGTCAATTAGTAAAATGTTAATTTATAAAGTTAGTCATCAGTAAGACTTATTATTCGTCAGGCTGAATAATCATTGATTTACCTCAATATGTAGCATTGAAGTTTTAAATAATAATAAATAGGCTACTTTGGCTCTAGTTTGGATATTACTTATTTATTCAGAAAATAGAAGCTAAGGACTACAATATGAGAGTTTTATTCAAAAATGATGCGTCACAGGTGCGTAAAATATAGAAGATTTCAAGTAACACCAATTGGAAAAAAGAATGCGTCAGATTCTAGGGGCACTGGCACTGCCATGCCCTCTAGAATATTTTGATGTGTCGCAAATATTATTTGTATGCAAATAGAGGCATAAGTATGACTTTGCCCCTAGAGCGTGGTATTTTTACCTGATACAAATTTAAAAAGACAGTGCGACAGACATACAAGCCTAAACCCTTGTCCTGTCAGCATTCTTATAGCAATTTAAATACAGCATATTTCAAGTAAATGAGGTATGTGCTTCGGGGCATGGCAGTGCCAGTGCCCCTACAATCAACGATCGTTTATACCTCACCAACTGGCAATCTGCTGTAGTGTTTGCGCTACATCAATATATTCTGGAGGGTATGGCAATGCCATACCCCTACCATCTGGCGCATTCTTTGATAATTCGTAATTAATGAATTATTAATTACGAATTACGAATTAGTAATTATTGCTCAATTCACCAGTACTTTATTTTCTGCTGGTAGTTGGGCACGAATTTCATTTTGACAGGGGCGACCTTGTTCAATATCAGTAATATTAGATATGGTTGCCTCAGAAATATTACGCAAAGCTTCTTCTGTAAAGAAGGCTTGGTGTCCGGTGATTAGTACGTTGGGAAATGTTGTGAGATATTGGAAAACGTCATCTTGGATGATCTCATCAGATAAATCCTCAAAAAATAATTCTGATTCTTGCTCGTATACATCGACACCAAGATAGCCAATTTGCCCAGATTTTAACCCAGCAATTACTGCTTCGGTATCAATCAGCGCACCTCGGCTAGTGTTAATAATCATGATGCCAGGTTTCATGTGGGCGATCGCTTGCTCGTTGATTAAGTGATAAGTGTCTTCTGTCAGGGGACAATGTAGGGAGATGATATCAGAGTTAGCAAATAATTCTGGTAATTCTACATACTTACCACCGATGGCTTCTAATTCTTGGTTGCGAAACACATCATAGGCGAGGATGTGACAGCCAAACCCTTTCATGATTTGTCCGAGAATTAAGCCGATTTTTCCCGTACCGATAATTCCCACAGTACGCCCGTTGAGGTTGAATCCGAGTAATTTATCTAGGGAAAAATTACCTTCTCGTACCCGGTTGTAGGCGCGATGAATTTTGCGATTGAGGCTTAAAATTAAGCCTACTGCGTGTTCTGCAACCCCATAGGGTGAGTAAGCAGGTACACGCACAACGGTAATACCTAAAGCGGCGGCGGTTTTTAAGTCTACATTGTTGAAACCAGCACAGCGCAGCGCTATCAGGTGAGTTCCATGTGAAGCGAGAATCTCTAAAGTAGAAGCATCTACCTGATCATGTACAAATGCACAAACCGCAGGAAATCCGGCGGCTAAGATGGCTGTATCTCGATTTAGTCGGGGTTCAAAGAAGACTAAATCGTGCTGTTTGGGATTATTTGCAGCTTCTAAAAACTGCCGATCGTAGGCTTTGGTACTGAAGACTGCTACTTTCATGCAAAAGTTGAGTTTGACGCTGCATTATTTACAAACTAAATAATAGCTTGATTTTACAAAGCGCGATCGCTGTTGTGATGTTGTCAGCGCTAGACTTTCACCGTGATGTCAGCAAGTGTGGAATTACAGCAAAACTTTAGAATTCCTGATTATAGCTGTTGACAGTTGACAGTTGACTGTTGACAGACTTAAAAGCCTTTTATTGTCAGGGTTTTATCTTAGGTTGATGTCCTAATCTATCTGGCTACAGCTATATCTTTGCATCACAGCAATAATATTTAAAATAATCCCCTCCGTTTTTACAGGAGGGGATATGAATTTAAGCTGGTTCAAACACCCCTGAAGGAATCGGTACTAATTGCGGCGTTGATAAACAGATTCCCTGTCTATACCAAATCCCCTCAACTTCAAAAGCTTCAAACTGTGTGGTTAAAATTGCCCAAGCTTTTTCATTGAGTCCAGCAGAATAAGTCCAAGTGAATCCCCTATCGTTGTGCAATCTTTGTTCTAGTTCGGCTAAATCTTGCGGTAACCAAAACTGTGTCATGACTCTGTGTGTCGCAATTTCTGGCGGTGTTTCTAACATCTCAACCATTGGCTGATTCACAATGATTTGTTTGCGAGTATCTTGTCTCACTATACTTACAGGGCGATCGTTTTCTGCAGCCGCAACCATGCGGTATAACAACTCTGACGGGACATGTAGCTGGCTGCAAAATACCGCACCCTGATATTGCAAAATCCGCTCGGCTGTCTGTGAGGTTGTAGGCGCTGCTTTGGTAGCCATCCACCCAAAAAATTCAATCGGTTGCTTACAGCCTCGCCATTTAATCCGCACTTTACCATTAATTTTGTATGCAGTTTCGCTGAGTGCTTCTCCGTAGCTTTGCGCCAAGTAAGTGGCATCCCGCTTGGTTGGGGCTAAAATTGAAACCCCTTCATAAGACATTTTATAGTTCCACCCCGGTAAGTTGAGGATTTTAAGAATACTCGCACTCATCTTGTTTGACACCTTGAGAATCTTTAAATACTTTTACACCCTGTGTATCTTGATATACGGAAATTTTAAAAGTTTCTTGCCAGATTTTTTTTCTTTCCTCTTCTGGGATAGCTAAAGCGGATGTAATAATCGCAAAATCTCCTGGTGTTGGTAGTACTTCGCCTTTGGCTAAGGCGGGTAAGTTTTTCACCCCACAACGCTTGAGTTTTGCCATGTTGATTCTGACGACATCAGCAATTGTTTTTGGAGCTGCTTTTTGCACGTTGAGCGCATATACATCTGTTTTTTTAGCTATCCACTCTTGAGCCATCTCTTCTAAAGCGTCGCTTTGAGAAATGCCTAAGCGGGCACAAATACTTTTAAATTCTAGGGCTAATTCCAGGGGGATATAGCCACTAATTTGTTTGTAATCTTCAGAGCGCCTTCTGTCAGTCATAAGTCAAAATTGTGAATATTGTCCTTGTCTCTATTTTCTCTCATGAATTCCAAAAAGCAAGACATTCGTATTTGTCACATTTAAATGACAGCTTGACAAAAAAAAATGACAAGCTTAATATGAAGACTAGGAGCAGTAAACAGCTGAAGATCAAAGAAACGGTAGACCACCCAGAAGCTAGCTGCTTTTTTTGCTAGTTAGCTTCTCACCTTTATTTAGGAATCCAAAGGGTTTTTTAGACCCTTAAGTTCAGTATATATGCTCGTATTCATTCCGCAAGAAGAGATCGTCAGATCTTTAAATTTGCCTAGTTTAATTTACAGTTACATTACGGTATTAATGGTCTGTCTCCTGAATTTTGCTAGTTTGTCAGCACTGCAAACCTCATGAAACAAACTACCAAAGTCTATCGCACAAAGAATTTCGCGCCGTTAAAAGTAAGTCAAATTATTCGCACTCAACCACAGTAGACACCGTAATAGGGGCTTATTTGGGGTTGGAACCTATTCATAACATCGACTCGGCTAGAAAATATGACACAATTAACTTTCGATCAATTCGTTCATCCTTTATCTGAGTTTCCCAGCATTGTCCATTTGGAAGATAGCGATGAGCCGATGTTAGATATGTATACTATGGCAGGTGTATTACTGTATGCAGCTTGCGCCAATGGTAATTTAAAGGCGCAAGAAAATATTTTAGAAACATTAGCAGCCCATAGAGAATTAGATGGGAATGTTTTATTTGAGCGGTGTAGAATGGGCGATCGCGCGGCAATTTTACAAACCACAAGTCTGATAGTTGCTGGCTTAGAGAGCAGTATGGAGACAGTGGAAGTATTCTAGATTGTAGGACTTACGCACCGAACACAAAAACCCTTACAAGGGTGGTCAAAAGTCAAAAGTCAATGGTCAAAATTCAGGTTTTTGGACTATGGACTATTGACCATTGACAAAAAGCATGAAATATATCTGACACTGCGTAAGTCCTAGATTGGTGATTTGTATCGGTAGGGTGATGTTTTCCCTAGTCCAGACTAGAGAAAATATGACAAAAACTTACCGATCTATTGATGAATAGCTTAGTTCTGCCAAAAAATATTCAATCTGTGCTAGAGAGAAACAGCGATCCTGACGTTATTTTTAGGGAAATTTTACCCTTAATTGGCGAAGCGTTACAGTGCGATCGCTGTTTTCTATATTTACGTAATCCAGACAAAAAGCTGGCGCAAGTCGCTTATTATTGGCGACGCCATCCAGATATACCAGAGGCGACAACTTTCGACTGGGGATTAGAATCAGAGTCTTTACCCCAAGAAGATCCTTTATTTGCGGCGGCACTCCGCGCCGAACCTTCAGTTTATGTTGAAGATATAGAAACTGCTAGCCCAGAAGTTGTCAATAAAGACTTTGAGCATCAGCACATGGGACATAGAGCCTTAATTCATGCTCATTTGCGATATAATCAGCAATTATGGGGAATTTTGCAACCTGCTGTTTATGGGAAACCACGAATTTGGTCACAAAGCGATCGCGCTTTGGTGACAGAATTAGAAAATCAACTTACACCCATAGCGATCGCTTATGTCAAAGCGGTAACTGAATCTAAATTTGGTAATTAAGTATGGCAAAGCCAGATACTCCACTCACAGGAGAAGCATTAATTAAAGAAGTTTGTCGTCGGATTCGCGTGGCTCGCAGCTATTGGGATGCTCATAACAATGCAGCTTGTCGAGGTGAACGCGATCGCGCATTGACTCTTTACAATACATTAACCAAAGAGCAAAAACAGCAGATACCGCAAGTTTTACGGGTGTGGCTGCGTTATCGCAGTGAGAAATATTTTGGCGCACATCGAACGCAGCCTAAGTCAGCACGAAATCGAAATATATAAAATTTTACTGTTACCTTGGGCGCTCAATGCTTTTCTAGGATGCAGAAAAGTGCTTTGGGAAGGGGATCTAATGTCCCATGATATACCGTGTGTTTAGCCGAATGCAGAGCAAATTGCTCTTTGAATATCTGCTAAATTTCCTCTGGAGTAAAGCGATAAGGGCCTTGTTCTCTTGTCTCTTCTTGAGAGAAGCATTTCAGTAACAGATAGCGCTTTGGTTGTAATAAGTTCGCAACTGTTTGCACGTAAGTATCATAGCTGTGGGGTGGCAGAACATGAAAGCAGCCTCTGTCTAAAATCAAGTCGAAAGATTTTTCCAGATGACTGTTAAGAATATCATCTTGCTGAAACGAAATTTGTAATCCCTTCTGGTTTGCTTTGGCTGCTGCTTGACGAATAGCAGCCTCTGATAAATCTGTTCCCATCACCTGAAAGCCGCGTTCAGCTAGCGCGATCGCTTGGGTTCCCGGCCCGGTTCGTGAACTACCTACACTGACCTGACGGAGAGCGTGTAGGCTTCCAGCTTCATTGACAGATGCTTTTCCACCTTTCGGCTTATTAGTCTTACTCCGCCTCGGCATGGCAATAACGGGGTTCCCTCCGCCATTTTTTAATATCCGAACTCCTTGATTTCTGATGTTCAGTGCTGCGTTACCATCACGGTCATGATGAGTTTGGCATGATGGACAATCCCATTCACGGATATCGAGCGTTAACTCGTCAAGAACATGACCGCAGCACGAGCAGGTTTTGGAACTGGGAAAGAATCTTCCTATTTCTACAAGTTGTCCATCTTTGGCTTTCAACTTGTAGTCAAGAAAATTGACAAACATCCCCCAACCCGCGTCGGATATTGATTTTGATAGCTTGCGGTTCCGTACCATTCCCTTTACGTTTAAATTTTCTACAACGATGATTTGGCTTTCATCTACCAGCTTTCTACTTAATTTATGTAGGAAGTCTTGGCGGGAATTTGATACTCGCTCATGAACCTTGGCTACTAGTTTTCTGTATTTGTTTCTGGAATTACTTCCTTTAACTTTACGGGCAAATTTTTTCTGCTTCCTAGCTAGATTTTTCTCATGACGCTTAAGATGTTTTGGGTTTGAATGCTTGGTAACTTCTTCGCCATCATGAACAATAGCAAAGTCCTTTAATCCCAAGTCAATCCCAAGTGTTTTGTCACCTGTTGGTTGATTTGATTCACCTTCTACCTCACACAGGACAGAAGCGAAGTATTTATCTGTTGGAGTTTTGCTGATGGTGACAGTCTTAACTTTCCCTTCGATGTGTCGATGCAAGACTGCTTTAACGACACCAATTTTAGGAATTTCCAAACTTTCCCCTACAACTTTAACGTTTTGAGGATATTGGATTGATTGTTTGTGATGCTTCGACTTGAACTTAGGAAACTTAGCCCTACCTTCAAAAAAGTTAGAGTAAGCCTTGTTGAGATTAATCGCCACACACTGCAAAACAGCAGAATAACAATCCTCTTTCAACCAAGGATGCTCTACCTTTAACTGTGGAAGATAAGCTTTATAGACGCTTAATTTTAATGATTTTCCTGTTTGTTCATAGTGTTGAATGCAAGCGTTGAGGGCATAATTCCAGTACCAACGCGCACAGCCGAACGACTTGGCTAGAGCTATTTCTTGTTCACTTGTTGGGTATAGCCTAACCTTAACTGCTTTCAACACTTTAATCACCTCCTTGTTGCACCTATGCTAACATAAACGTGGGATAAATGAGGGAACAAAAATGAAAAACAAAGAGTTAAAAATCCGAATATCAGAACGCAGGTTAAATAAAGTACGCTTATACGCTGCTTGGTCTGATAAAACTATGACTCAGGTAATTGAAGAGTGTATTGACCAACTACCAAGCCCTAATATTGGCAATTCCGACGCTCGTACCTCGCTACCGCTTCGCTAACAACCACCTCACTCCCTCATCAACCTAATGGTTGATATTGGTCAGAGATGGTTTCGTCATTGCCCCAAAATTCATGAGGCAAAATGCGGTGTAGCTCTGCTTCCCGCATTATTGCCGTCCCACATCTTACCCCGAAGGGGTAAGATGTGGGGCTTCTTTTGGTTTCAGGTAAATCCAGGACTGAACCATTGCTCAGTTCTAGATTTAGGAGGGCTTCCTCAACATCTGGATCTAAGCTAGAGTTAAACCAGGGCATGTTTTCAACGGCTTGTTCTTGATAAAGCGCTTCCCAGTTCGGAAATTCTCGTTGAGTCATTATTAGTTCCTTTTTTTATTTCGCTTCTCTACAAGACGCTACGCGAATGCGTGTCAGTTGTCATTTTACAAATCTTTGCGACTCACCACTGACTACTGACAAAACTCCATTTATGGGTGGAGTTTTTTATTTATCGTACATAAAAGGGTTTAAGACCTCTACGTCTATACGTAGTATCATTTTCAGCCGGGGTTTAAATCCCCAACTGAAAATGTCTTTAATTTTGAATTTTGAATTTTGAATTTTGAATTGATTCATATAGTCGCTTTAGTTGGTGGAGGAATCCAGTAAACGCTGAGTGCATGAATAATGCTGACTAACATCTCAACTTCTGCTGGCTTAACTAAGCAAAAATTTACGCCTAACTCGTAAGCTGATTCAATATCTTCATCCAAAGCCGAGCCAGTTAACATTACTATCGGCATTTGCTCAAATTCTGCTTGTTTTTTTACCCAGTTCACAAGATATAATCCTGATTTTCCCGGTAGGCGTAAATCTGTTAACAGCAGACTTGGCAAAGGATGAGCTAATCTGTCTTGATAAGGAGGTTGTCCTGATAGATAACGTATAGCTTCTTCTGATGTTGTGAAGACTCGTAAATTAGGCAATTTACCTAATTTTGAGCGTTGCAAAGCACGCCTCACCAATAAAATGTAAGCAGCATCATCTTCAATATATAAGACAGTTCTGGCATCCAAATCTGCCATTGTTTTCACCTTCACTTCAGGCTCAAGTAAGCTTCGCTGACGCAGATCAACGAAACAATCAAGATTAGCAAGTTCCGGAATGTGGATGGAACTGCGATCGCTTTTATCTTGTTGTGGTTAGAGTTGAAAAACACGCCCTAGCCCCTAGCCTAAGCGCCCCTTACCGCCATCGCCGCCACCTCATCAGCCGCTAAAACTTCCCAAGCTGTACCTTTGTAACCATAAGCAAAAATTTCTGGATGTAACATTTCTGCCAAAATTTCTAGGGAATCTACCAACCTGGGGCCGGGACGGTTAAAGTAAGCATTGCCATCAGTAATGTAGACTCTACCAGTTTGCACAGCATGGAGTCCCTGCCATTCTGGAAGTTTAGTTAATAACCGTGCTTCTTGGCGAGTGCGCTGTAAATCCCAACCGCAAGGCATAAAAATAATTACATCGGGATTGCTGGCTACCAGTGTTTCCCAAGATATGGTAGCTGATGGCTGACCGGAGGAACTAAATAAGCTTTGTCCGCCTACTAAGTTGACTAATTCCGGAATCCAATTAGCACCTACCATCAAAGGATCTATCCATTCAATGCAAGCGACAGTAGGTAATTCTGTTAAAGACAATCCTTGGATTCTTTGCTGACAAATCTTCACCCGCGCTTCCAGGTCTTCTAGCAATTTTACTGAGTCTACTTCAAAGATATTACCGACCCGCTCAATATCTTGCCAAACATCTGCCAGTAAATTAGGCTGCAAAGAAATAATTTGTGGTGAGGTGTCAATTAGATTGGCAACTGCTTTTTCTACTTCTTGCAGACTCACAGCACAGACATCACACTGGTCTTGAGTCACAATATGGGTGGGCTTGACCTGCTCGAGAATATCAGTATTAATTTCGTAGATACTCAAAGCAGATTGCAATAAATTATTCACCTGTTGATCAATTTCCTGACTGGAAGCATTGCTATTTAACCGTGCTTTGGTACAAATCGGGCGATTTTGGATTTCTGGGGGATAGTCACATTCATGCGATCGCCCGACAATAGCATCAGCCAAACCCAGTGCCGCTAAAATCTCTGTTCCACTGGGAATGAGAGAGACAATTCTTATACTGCTATCTTTCATCGCTCCACCTCTGCAACAGCTGCTCTAATCTAATTGTCGCAAAATATATGAGGTAGCGTATCTCTATCTAAAGGAATAGACCAGTGTTTTCCGTTAACATTTAGTAATAAACTGAGATGGTCACCGATATAAAGGTAAAATTTCTATACCTCAAAGGCTTGAATTTCTGCCTAAAGGATGATAAAGATTTAAAAACCATCTCTGATGCGCGATCGCTAACTCAAAATGGCGTTTTATGTCTGAAGCAACGTTTGAAGGCATAATAGTACAAGATCGGGGAATAATTTTAAATGCTAATTATGTCCTGGTAGAAATGACTGATTATGAACTTGCAGAAGCGATCGGTAAAAACGGCCGGGAACTGATTGCGCTAGAATCACAAGAGTTAATGACAAAAAATATACTTTCTGGTTCGGAAATCCCTTGTGAAGTCATTGTAGTCAGAAAGGATGGCTCTACTTTTTCAGCAGAATTCCAAGGCAAAGTGATTTCTTACTCAGATCAAAAAATGCAGGTGGTTGCGGCTAGAGATATTACTGAATCTAAAAATTCCCAAGAAGTGTTGCAAATCCGAGAAAATGCGCGCCGAAAACAAAGCCAAACCCTAGTGCAACTAGCAAGAAGTAAGACATTTCAACAAGGTAATCTCAAAGCCGCCTTCCAAGAGATTACAGAAGCTGCTGCACGTACCATCTCAGTAGAGCGAGTAGGGGTGTGGTTATATAATCAAGACCACTCTACCTTAGAATGCGTAGATTTGTATGATGTCAGAACCAAAGAACACCGCAATGGTTTATCACTGCTCAAAGCTAATTACCCTAATTATTTCCAAGCCTTAGAAGCAGAGCGTAGCCTTGCGGTTGATGATGCCATCAACGATAGTAGAACTGAAGAATTATCTCAATCTTATCTTTTTGAATTAGGAATTGCATCTCTATTGAATGCCCCAATTTGGTTAGGCGGTAGATTAGTCGGCGTAGTCTCCCACGAACATTGCGGTGAAGTTCGTCAATGGACATTAGAAGAAGAGAACTTTGCCGGTTCTATTGCAGATTTTGTCACCCTCGCCATAGAAGCCAGCGAACGCAACGCCGCAGAAGCCGCACTACGTCAAAGTGAAGCAAAATTCCGAGCAATTTTTGAATGTTCTTCTATCGGGATTGGACTGATAGATATGCAAGTGCAAATAGTCGATGTCAATCCCGCGCTATGTCAAATGCTGGGTTACAGCCGTGAAGAATTATGTGGTAAACAATTCACAAATTATGTCTCTCCGCAAACTGGCGATTTAGAACTTTTAGAACAACTAATTTCGGGAATTAGTGCAGATCCACAACAGCTAATTGAAAGACATCGCATTGAAATGGAAAGGCTGTTTTTACATAAACAGGGAGGATTAGTTTGGACTCATTTATCAGTTTCTGTTATTCCCGATAGTTATGGTAAACCGGAATATTTCTTAACTATTATTGAAGATATTACCGAACGCAAGCAAACAGAATTAAAATTGCGTGCATCCCAAGCTGCGGCTGAAGCGGGGAGTCGTGCTAAAAGCGAATTTTTAGCTACCATGAGTCACGAATTGCGCACGCCTCTGAATGCAATTATGGGTTTATCTCAATTGCTGCAACAGGAAATGGTAGGGACTCTAAATGACAAGCAAAAAGAGTACATTAGTTGTGTGTATAGTAGTGGCGAACATTTATTAGCACTCATCAACGATATTCTTGATTTGTCCAAGGTAGAAGCAGGTAAAGAAGAACTTTTTTTATTACCTTTACGAGTGATAGATATATGTAATTCTGTAATTTCTACAGTTGGCGATCAAGCTTTAGATAAAGGATTACAAATCACCAGCAATATAGCACCCCAAGCTGATATTTGTGTTGCTGATGAACGGCGGATTAAACAAATGCTGTTAAATTTACTTACTAATGCGATTAAATTTACTTCTAAGGGAGAGGTTGCTTTAGAGGTAAGAAAAGTTAGCAATGGAATTACATTTACAGTTGCAGATACTGGTATTGGAATTGATGCTAATCAATTTCATTTTCTGTTTGAGCCTTTTAAACAACTTGATAGTCGGTTAAATCGTCAATATGAAGGTACTGGTTTAGGTTTAGCTTTAACGCGCAAATTAGCAAGGTTACATGGTGGTGATGTAACGGTAGAATCTACTTTAGGTAAAGGTAGTAGATTTACTCTGTTTTTACCGGATCGAGCATATTCGATGGATGAGGATAGTATATGTTAAAAATTCAAAATTAAAGACATTTATAAGTAGGGTGTGTTGTCGCGCAGCGCAACGCACCAATGCATAATTAATAATTTAAGGTGCGTTAGCCTACGGCATAACACACCCTACCCATAATTTATATTTACTTAGATGAATTCATACCAATTTAAATAGTGTTTGCGGCACATTAATATATATCTTGATATTCCTCTGATAATTTCTTCTTCATTTTGATATGAGGAATATCTGCTTCTATAAAGATTTCTCCTTCGGGGATGAAACCTAAATTTTCATATAAAGCTTTGATATATGCTTGAGAATGCACTACAATTTCTGGAATATTTTGATTAGCAATAATTGCTATTGCTTTTTCCATAAGTTTTTTAGCAATACCCTTTCCTCTGGCTGGAGATAAAACGGCAAGTCTTTCTATTTTGGCTGTTTGATTATCTAAATATCTAATTCTCGTAGTACCAACGGTTTCCCCATTTAAATAAGCAATTAAATGTTGAGATATTTCATCTTTCCCATCAAATTCTAAGGCAGAATCTACTCCTTGTTCTTGTTGAAATACGGCGATTCTAATTGCTTTTATTGCTGTAAATTCTTCTGGAGATTCAACTGTTTTAATGATTAAATCTCTGTTTGCCATTTCTCTGCGTTCTCTGTGGTTCAATAAAAGGTGGGCAATGCCCACCTTATTTATATAGTATTTATTTGCGACAATGCAGTTAATATTAATAAATTAACCGCCTTCGCGTAGCGTCTCGCAGAGAAGACGCCAAGGACGCCAAGAAAAGGAAAGAGAGGTAGGTTATTCTGCGCCTTCGATGGGTGCGAAACCTTGGCGTTGAATGTTTTCTGTGATGGTGCGGGGTTCTAGGAATTGTAGCAGGTAGTCAGGGCCGCCTGCTTTGGAACCAACGCCAGAAAGATTGAAGCCACCAAAGGGTTGACGAGCAACGATCGCACCTGTGATGGTACGGTTAATGTATAAATTCCCAACTTCAAATTCTTGCTGTGCTTGCTGGATGTGGGATGGGGTACGCGAATACAGTCCCCCGGTTAAAGCATAGTTAGTACCGTTGGCTACTGCTAATGCTTCCTCAAAGTTTTTGACGCGAATTACAGCGAGTACAGGGCCAAATATTTCTTGTTGAGCAATTATCCCATTGGGAGGGACTTCGCTAAAGATAACGGGGCCGATAAAATATCCTTGTGCTGGTGCGGGTAACTCTAAAGCTAATTTTGCTTCTGATTTACCTTTTTCAATATACTCGCGAATGCGATCGCGGGCGTTGGCATCAATTACCGGGCCGATTTGGGTACCGGGTAACTCGGTTTCGCCAATATTTAAGGATTTTGTGGCTTCTACTAACCTTTCCACAAAGCTATCGTAAATTGATTCTAGGACAATTACCCGCGAACAAGCAGA
Organism: Calothrix anomala FACHB-343; assembly: GCF_014696435.1. Classification (GTDB taxonomy): domain Bacteria; phylum Cyanobacteriota; class Cyanobacteriia; order Cyanobacteriales; family Nostocaceae; genus Aulosira; species Aulosira anomala_A. The sequence continues at coordinate 36,157 of NZ_JACJQG010000018.1, forward strand.
ACATTTTTGTCCGCTATAACCAAAGGCTGATTGCACTACCCCAACAACTGCTTGGTCTAAATCGGCACTTTCATCAACAATGATGCCATTTTTACCACCCATCTCCGCAATTACCCGTTTCATGTGCTTTTGACCGGGTTTGAGGATAGATGCTTCTGCGTAAATTCTACAACCTACTTCTTGAGAACCAGTAAAAGCAATTACATGGGTATCGGGATGATTTACCAAATATGCACCAACTTGGGAACCTTTACCGGGTACATATTGATAGACACCTTGGGGAATCCCCGCTTCTACTAAAATTTCTGTGAGTTTGGCGGTAATTACCGAAGATGTTTCCGCCGGTTTGAGGAGAGTACAATTACCAGCAACTAACGCTGCTACAGTCATACCACATGCGATCGCTAACGGGAAATTCCAAGGCGAAATTACTACCGCAATTCCCCGTGGTTGATAAAGATAACGGTTGGTTTCTCCCGAAACATCATAATTTACCCCTTTATCCAACCGTTCCATTTCATCAGCGTAGTACTTACAAAAGTCTATCGCCTCAGAAACCTCTGCATCGGCTTCCTTTACCGGCTTGCCAACTTCCAACACAATCCAAGCTGAAAGTTCAGCGCGCCGTTGTGACATCAAATCCCCAGCTTTGCGTAAAATATCCGCACGTTGCTTCGCTGGTGTTTTCCGCCAAGCAGGAAAAGCCGCCTTCGCTGCTTTCATCGCCTGTTCAGCTTGTTCAATACTGATGAGTCCAACTTTCCCAATTACCTGACTAAAATTAGAAGGATTGAGAGAATCAATAAATATGGAAGTGTTAGTATATTCACCATTAATCAATGGTAAATAAGTTTTTCCCAACTGCTGGTGAACCGTCGCAAAAGCCGCAGCAGACTTCCTTCTCGCCTCCTCCTCTGCATAATCAGTATCCGCCGCACCCACAAACCCTGCACCATCTTCTTTAGGGTTTTGCGGAGATAACTTAGCTGCTGGTGGTGCTATTAATTCCTCAACAGGTCTATTCTCCAAATTTTGCCGTAAAAACGAACTATTCGCCGTATTTTCCAACAACCGCCGAATTAAATAAGCCATCCCCGGTAATAAATCACCGTAGGGACAATAAACGCGAACTCGGTAACCCTTATCCACCAAAGCCTTCGCCAGTTTATCGCCCATACCGTAAAGAACTTGCATTTCAAAACAACGGCGAGGAACTTTTAAACTTTCGGCTATGGCAATGGCTCTAGCTTGCGATCGCACATTATGACTACCAATGGCAGCATATACATATTGATGATTCTCTAGCAATAGCTGAGTTATTGCCTCAAAGTTAGCATCGCTGGCAGCTTTGTCATTATAAACCGGCTGCGGCCAATGTTTTTGGGCAGCTTTGATAGTTTCCTGATCCCAATATGCGCCTTTAACTAAGCGAATAGTCAAAGGATAACCGCGCTGTTTCAACCAAGCAATGACATCTCTAGCATCTTGCTCGCTATCGCGTAAATATGCTTGGATGGTAATGCCAATATCTGTTCTTTGCCTAAACTCTTCCTCCATTAATAAATTTTTCAGGATGTGAAGAGTTATATCTTTATAAGCATACTGTTCCATATCAAAATGAACAGCCGCGCCTAATTCTTTAGCATGACGTAAAAGAGTCCGAATGCGATCGCTAACTCTCGCCTCGCTACCCTCAGCATCTAAAGGATCGAATTGGGAATAAAATGCCGTTAACTTTACAGAAACCTGAACTTTTGCTAGCTGTTCCCCATCTGCTTCATCAATGGCGGGAATTGTTTTCCAATTTTGCGCAGCTGCTACCAATTGGGTAATTAATTCTGAATAGCGTTCTAAGTAAGATTTAGCTTCTGTTTCCGTAATTACCGCTTCACCAAGTAAGTCAATGGTGAAAGCCATTTTATCTTTACGTAACCGTTCAACGGTTTTGATAACTTGTGTAATATTTTCCCCAGCAATATATTTATGGGCGAGAGTTTCTACTGCTGTTGCAACTGTTGTAGCTGCGACTTGTCCCGGCATAGAATCAGGGTTAGCAAAATTCAGCATTCCCTTTAAAGCCGCAGGTAATTCTACAGATTCATCCCCTAAATATTCTTGTAAATGGGCAGCAATTTCCGGTTTGCTGCGTAAAGCTGGTAATGTATCGATAAAGCGAAACAATTGCACCCGTAAACCTGGATTGCTCATCGCCCAAGCTAGTAATTTATCATCCCAGCGCATTTGATCGCGCAAGGAAGCAAAAAACGAGCGATTTTCTTGGGTTACTTCTAGAAGTTGTTTAGCAATTTCTTGGGTTTTAGCTTCGTAGGTGCTGGTTTGTACTTGTAATACCACGGATAGTAAACTCCTAATTCCAGGTAAGGCTTGTAATTCCAAGCCTCTGTATTCTATTTTGACTCTTAGATTTTGTACTCACCATATTTCCAGAGTGTAAAATTTACTTCCAGAATCGGCAAACAGATATGCTACCCAATCGTGGTAGAAATTGGGGAGAGTTAGAGAAAAATTACATGACTAACAATCAGCAAGTGGATCTACCGTATTTTGATCAATTATTTGCGGACTTTGCCAAGGGAAATACGGAAGCGATCAAAGCTTTTGGTTTGCACGTACACTGGGGTTATTGGGCGAATCCTGCATTAGCAAATGGTTCAGTTGATGACTTTGCTACCGCCGCAGAAAATTTAACCAGAAGAGTCTGCGATGCTGGTGGTGCTGCGCATGGACAAAGTATTTTAGATTGTGGTTGTGGCTTTGGGGGGACTATTGCCAGTTTAAGCGATCGCTTTCATCATTTACAGCTAACTGGTGTAAATATTGACAACCGCCAACTCGAACGGGCAAGAGATCAAGTTAAACCTCGCAACCACAACCAGATAAAATTTGTCCAAGGAGATGCTTGTCAGCTAAGTTTTGCCGATAATTCCTTTGATTTAGTCTTAGCTGTTGAATGTATCTTTCATTTTCCCAGCCGGGAGCGTTTTTTCCAGGAAGCGTGGCGAGTTCTCAAACCAGGCGGAAAACTCGCTATATGTGACTTTGTCCCCCAAGACTTTGTCAGTCCCCTAATGAAGATTGGCGGAACATTGCTGCGCCCAGTAATTGGTAATACTTACGGACAAGTTGATAGTACTTTTACCCTTTCTGCTTACCGTCAACTAGCGAAAAATACAGGCTTTAAATCACTCATTGAAGAAGACATCACCGCCAATACTATACCTACATATCCATTGCTAAGACGACTGCAAACGGAAACAGGAAATCCAGAATCAGCAAATTCTACCTTTGTGACTGAAATCATTAGTCGCTTAGGAATACTGCGTTATTTGATTCTGTCTTTTCAAAAGTAAAAAATACTAAGAGAAAATAACAATTCAAAATTCAAAATTCAAAGATATGGTGGGCAATACCCACCATACAAATACTAAATCATTTGTGAAATTTACCAACTCTCAGTTTTTTCTCTTATCCTTGGCGTTCTTGGCGGTTCATTAAAAAAATACAGCAGATTTCAGGTAAATGCGCGCTTCGGGGCATGGCAGTGCCAGTGCCCCTACAATCAACGATATAATCTGTACTTCACCAACTAGTAATCTGCTGTATTTTCACAACTCAGATAGGATTGCTATATGCACCAAGAAACCTTACACAATATTTTATTATCTCGCTGGCAAGAAACAATTAAACATTTACCATTTAATCAAATAGCTGCTAATAAAATATTTAATGACATCATCACAGCCTATTCTACTCCTGAACGTTACTATCATAAACTTGAACATCTTCTGCATATTTTCATTACTATTGATAATTTAAAAACCTATGTTAAAGACAGACAATCTGTAGAATTTGCTGCTTGGTTTCACGATATAATTTATGACACTCAGGCTAAAGATAATGAAGAAAAAAGTGCAGAATATGCAGGTGAATTATTGCCTATTTTGGGAATAACAAATAATAATATTGACCAAATAAAACATCTCATTCTCAATACCAAACACCATCAAGCGGCGACGGATGATGTTGATAGCCAAGTCTTACTCGATGCAGATTTAGCAATATTAGCTGCTGACCCCATGCAGTATCAAGAATACGCCACAGCCATCCGCCAAGAATATGCATGGGTTCCCGAAGCTGAGTATATTGTAGGTCGTCAACAAGTTTTAGAGAAATTTTTGCAGCGCGATCGCATTTATTTTACCTCCTTGATGTACGCAACCGGCGAAGAAATTGCCCGCAGGAATCTTCGGCAGGAAATTGAGTATCTTCGGGACAAAGGAGACAATTGTACAGACGCGATTCATCGCGTCTCTTAGTTAATCATTAACCACTGACACCGCCGAACGTCTGCGCAAAACTTCCAGCAGCTTTAAAAATGTTGGCGGTGGGGGTGCTGTAACTTCAATCAGGTTTCCTGAGATGGGATGCTGTAACTTGAGTTTCCAAGCATGTAAAGCTTGTCCTGGTAAATTTACGCCCACGGAACGACCAGAACCATAAACAGAATCGCCTACTATGGGGTGTCCTATCTTAGCGCTGTGGACGCGGATTTGATGGGTGCGTCCGGTTTCGAGTTGGAAGTGAATTAAGGTGTAATTTCCCAATCTTTCTTTTATTTGCCAATGGGTTACAGCATTACGTCCGCCTTCTTCAATGGGAACTACAGCCATTTTTTTGCGGTCTTGGCGGTGACGACCGATGGGTAAATCTATTGTACCGCTTTCGGTTTTTGGCGCACCGTAAACTACGCCTAAATATTCCCGCCTTGCTGTTTTGGCTTGGAGTTGGGCTTGCAAATGTTGATAGGCGATATCTGTTTTGGCGATCGCGATCGCGCCTGTTGTATCCTTGTCTAAACGATGGACAATTCCCGGACGCTGTACGCCCCCAATTCCAGGGAGGTTGGGACAATGGGCTAATAAAGCATTCACTAAGGTACCATCAGGATGACCGGGCGCAGGATGAACAACTAAACCTGCGGGTTTGTTGAGAATGATAATTTGGTCATCTTCATAGAGAATATCTAAAGCAATAGCTTCTGCTTGCAGTTCTAGCGGTTGGGCTTCGGGAATTTCTAAATAAATGCGATCGCCTACTTTTACATTGATTTTTTTGGACGTACAAACTGTACCATTAAGTTGGACGTTACCTTGCTCAATTAACTGTTGAATCCGGGAACGTGATAAATCAGGTAATTCTTGCGTAAGGTAGCGATCGAGGCGTTCGCTGTTGGCTTGAACTTGTAAATTAAATTCGCTCACAATCTATCTAAATTAATTCCCCTGTCTTCAACTACTGCTAGTCAAGTTTTGGCTATTTAATTTTAACAAACCACCGCTTTTGTGCAGCCCTTGATTATAACCTAGAAATTATATTTAACCATGAGGTGCTTCACCCATCATTTAGATATTAGTAATTTATCTATAATTTCTAGGTCTAAATTTTATTGCCCTGCTCCTGTCATTTTTTCATTCATACTGAAGCTTTAGAATCTATGTAGGCTGCTACTACGAAGCGTAACCCACCATTCCACCACTGACAACTGACAATTGTACAGACGCGATTCATCGCGTCTCTTATATCAAAATTCATCGCGTCTCCTATATCAAAATTCATCGCGTCTCTTATATCAAAAATGATAAATTACTGCACATTTTTGCTGAGTCCGATAGCAATGATTAAATAAATTTTTTTTCATAATTCCGAGATTGACTTATCATAAATTTCATATATTTTCTTTCCCACTGCCTAAGTTTTGCAGTAACCTAGTTTTTATTGAGCAAATTAATTAATATCTACCATTTAGCTGAAAAATTCTATATTTCAGCTACTTACTATGTAAATATCCTTTAATCTCTAAAATTAGCCTATGGATCGATGAAACTAAAAAACGTTGCTTGTAGGCGCTACTAAAATTAATTTCTTGTTGACTGTTGACTGTTGTACGGGCGGGTTTACAAATATATTCTATTGTTAACGGGAATCTCGGTTAACCCGCCCCTACAGACTGTTAACGACTTGAATGGGATAATTTATTTTTTAGAGTTCCCTTGTTCAGTCAATGTAAAGTTTAAATTCGTGGTAATTTATTGTAAAAGTAATAATTTTATCCCAGAATACAGAGAAAATCTCCACAATCTCCCCCTGGGATCGAATCATTACGACTTACGAAAATGGCTCTGTAAATCAAGGCGAAGGTTGTCAAAAGTCCACAGGGAACTAGGGAATATCGACAGCCTCAACTATAAATTCCCAGACTCTTACGTAAGCCGGATCAGCAATTGGTTCTTCACTTAGTTACAATAAATACGGTGAGTTTAAAAGGAGTTAGAGCCAAGGCTAAATTAGCTGCAATCTCAAAGCGTCAAAACCCCTAGCAGTAGCGCTGTCATCGGTTTTAGCCTGAAGGCGGTACTCTACCTGTAAAGGCTGGTGTAAGGGCGATATTAAGCTAGATTAGCCAAAGATACAGAATGTAAAGCTGATTTTTGGAATACTATTTCCTAGCAAGAAGTATAGCCATTTTGCTACTGAGCGATCGCATGGCTGTTTTACTTCAGCACGAGTGCAGCCTAATGCACTATAGTGTGACAGGGAGTGGGGAGTTGGAGATTGGGCAAATTGCCTACACTCATGCAATAGTCAAGCGCTATGTTTAATTGAAGGCGCTTGTGACTTTATCCCTGGAATGCTGAGAAAGGGTTTCCACAAAATTCAACTGCAAATATTGCTTTTATATTAGAGCCGTTCCCAATGAAGACACTTCCTATTAGTAGATATCGGTTTTTTCAAAAGATTCAGCCCCTATCGCTTTTAAAGAAAATCACTAATAAGTCTGTTAGCGGATGCTTACAAGTATTTACTCAATCAGGTTCTTGGTCAATATATATAGATGAAGGTAAACTCATATATGCTTCTTACTCCGAAAAAATGTTTGAGCCGCTTTATCGGAATTTGCAGCGTTTAAGTAAACAAATTCCGACGATTCCCCCAAAAATTAACGAGCAGTTACGCGCCATATTTGAAACGGGAATTGACAACCAAGCCATACCAAATCCAGATTATTTAGCTATTTGTTGGTTAGTCAATCAAAAATATATTACTCCCACCCATGCGGGAATTTTGATTGAACAATTAGCCAGAGAATTTTTAGAAGCATTTTTACAACTAGAAGAAGGTAGTTACGAATTTATTCCCGAAAGTTTTTTAGACGATTTACCCAAATTCTGTCATTTAAATGTGCGCTTACTAGTAGAACATAGTCAAACATATCGGGGAGATTCTGTAGGGCGCGTCACATCATCACCTCATCACTCCAAACCAGGGGCATTTACCAACCCAAAACCATCCCAACCTGGGGTAAAAGTACCATCATCACTGAACTACCCGACGACTCAGTTAGCAGAAAGACCGCACTATATGCCCAATTATAACCACAATCGCGGTCATAGTTTGGAACAAGTTTCTCCTCCAATTAACGACACAAAAACATACACGATTTTTTGCATTGATGATAGCCCCAGTGTATTGAATATCATCAAGAACTTTTTGGACGAGCAAATGTTTTCTGTTGTTGGTGTCACCGATTCCTTAAAAGCTTTAATGGAAATTCTCCGCACCAAACCCGACTTAATTTTATTAGACATTACCATGCCTAATTTAGATGGATATGAGTTATGTTCGCTATTGCGAAAACATTCACAATTTAAGAATACACCTGTAATCATGGTGACGGGAAAAACCGGGTTAATTGATAGAGCCAAAGCCAAAATGGTGAAAGCCTCAGGTTATTTAACCAAACCTTTTACCCAAGGTGATTTACTCAAAACCATTTTTCACCACATGGTGTAAGTAAGTGGTGTAAGCAAGTGGTGTAATTTCTAAATCAGCAGTATAACGATACCAAGCCAATACATTTTTGTAGGGGGTTGAGGTTTGAGTATTACTTGGGCTGGGAAAATTTTGATTATCAAAGATTCTCTGCGAGAATGGCAAGTAATTAGTCATTATCTCGAAGATTGGGGATACAACATTATTAAAGCTTCTCATGCTCAAGAGGCTTTAGAAATAGCGTTAGAAGAAAAACCAGATGCGATCGTTACCGACGTAGTTAGTCCAGCAAAAAGCGGTTTTGAATTATGCCGCTTTTTGAAAATCCATTTAACTCATCAAAAAGTGCCAATAGTTGTCTGTAGCAATAAAAATCAGGCAATTGATAACTTATGGGCGAGGAAACAAGGTGCCGATGTTTATTTAACTAAGCCTTTCACTCCTGAAGATTTACTGAGGGCAATTCAATCAGCAACCAGGTGGAATTATATTGTACCACGAATTGTTGCTCTTTAACAATAGGGCATGGGGCATGGGGCATGGGGCAAGTCGTCAACCGTCAACAGTCAACCGTCAACAGTCAACCGTCAACCGTCAACCATGAGGACGACAACCAGATAAAATACTGTGCATGTTCACGACTGCGCCAATAACAGCGATCGCGGGGGCTTCAAATCCGGTGTTTTCGACTTGCTCGACTATGGTGCCGATTTTGCCAATTAATTCTTCTTGATCTGGGCGCGTACCCCAACGGACTAAACCTATTGGGGTGTCTAAACTCAAGCCTGCGGCGGTCAATTGCTCGACAATATAAGGTAAATTGTGAATTCCCATGTAAATCACAATGGTTTCGGAACCTTGAGCGATCGCACTCCAATTAATACTCGGTCTATACTTACCCGCTGACTCGTGACCAGTCACAAAAGTTACAGATGAACTATACAGCCGATGGGTTAAGGGTATCCCGGCATAGGCTGGGGCGGCGATACCCGATGTAATTCCTGGCACAACTTCTACAGGAATGCCCGCTTCTACTAATTCTGCCATTTCTTCGCCACCGCGACCAAAAATAAACGGATCGCCACCTTTGAGGCGTACAACTATGGCGTGTTCCTGGGCTTTCTCAATTAGCAGCTTGGTTGTATCTTCTTGTAAAAGCGAATGTCTTCCCATCCGCTTACCCGCATTAATTTGTTCTGCTTGGGGGTTAATCATTGCCAGAATTGCGGGACTCACCAATGCATCATAAATTACCACATCGGCGCATTCCAGCAGACCTTTACCTTTGAGAGTCATTAATCCTGGATCTCCAGGCCCCGCACCTAACAAATATACTTTTCCCAAAAACTTATTCTCCTGCGTATCTGTAGCGTTCATGTATTTATAGAATCCCAGATTAACTGGGCTAATTCTTGTGTATTGGCACCCAAGGGCGGTGCTAAATAAAAATTTACAAGGGGAAATTGTAATTTTAACTGGTCTATGGATTGGGCGATCGCATCGGTGATGCTACCAGGGAATAAAAAGTATGGCAAAATTGCAATTTCTCTTTTACCAACAGCAATCAAATCTTTGACTTTTGCTTCTAAACTCGGAGCTATAGACCAATAAGCGACCATTGCGCCTAAATTTTCTGCCATTGCTTCTACTTGCGCTTGCGAGCTTGGGCGACGGCTACCATGTGCTAAAATAATCCATGATGCTGTATTTTTTGGCGAAATTTGTTTGGCGAGTAAGCTTTTTAAATTGGGATGAGTGCCTATATATGGTTGTAAATCCACAATCATATTTTCACCAAGGGCTTGTTGCGCTAAAGCTATTTCATCGGGAATATCTTTCATAGCATGTACTCCCGGCGCTAGAAATAAGGGTATCACCTGCAGGCGATCGCACCCAGCAGCTAAAGCCGTGACAGCAAATTTTTTAATCTGCTGATGCAAAGGTTCCGGCTGCAATTCTAAACAAGCACTATCAAAGATACCTTCTTTTGCTTGCTCCCGGATCAACCCCAACAACTGCTGGACAGCAATTTCCGGACGGGGATCGCGACTTCCGTGAGATACCAGCAGATATGCACAAGACATGGGCAAGGGTTGAGGGTTTAACAGTTATCTTTAATATGTTACTTAATAGTGAACTACCCACACTGACCTGACGGTACAGTGTGGGCTTCTGTACTCACGGGGGAGTGCCGCAGATGAGACTTTCGCCCCATCTTTGGTCTTACCTCCCCTCCTACAGCAGAGACGGCTGAACCTTCCGCCTTTAGCATTCTGACACCCTCTGCTCTAATGTTTATCGCAGCGTTTCCATCGCGGTCATGATGTGCGCCACAGTGAGGACAAGTCCATTCCCTCACATCCAGTGACATCTCGCTAACCTGATAGAAACAATTAGAGCAGAGCTTGGAACTGGGGAACCATCTGTCAATTTCTACCAACTTCGCACCTTTGCGTTCTAGTTTGTAGGCTAAGAAGTTGGTAAACGTTCCCCATCCAGCATCAGATATTGCTTTTGCTAACTTGTGATTAAGAACCATGCCCTTGACATGAAGATTCTCTACTATGACAGCTTGGCTATCGCTGACCAACTTGTAACTAAGTTTATGTAAAAAATCTTGCCTTGAGTTACTAACCCGTTCGTACACTTTAGCGACAACTTTACGATATCTATTCCTTGAATTACTCCCCTTTTGTTTACGCGCTAATTTTTTCTGCTTACGCTTCAAATTACGCTCATGCTTGGCAATATGTCTTGGGTTGTCGTATTTAGAAATCTTTTCGCCATCAGTGACAACAGCAAAATGCTTCAAACCTAAATCAACACCATAAATCTTGCCTTCTGCAACCGTTGGAGCATCTCCCTCCAATTCAGTCAGGATAGATGCAAAATACTTTCCTGACGGGGACTTGCTGACGGTTACGGTTTTAATTTTCCCCTCAATTGGTCTGTGGATTTTGGCTCTAACTATCCCGATGTTACCGGGAAGTTTGACATTACCATCCACAATTTTGACGTTTTGTGGGTATTGAATCGACTGCTTGCCGTGCTTAGATTTGAATCTAGGAAACCCCGCACGCTTATCAAAAAAGTTCTTATACGCAGTGGTCAGGTTGAGAGTTGTAGCCTGCAAAACTTGACTATAACAATCAGCCAGCCACTTGGTATCCTCTGCTTTTTTAAGCTTGGGTAAAAGCGCATTGAGTGCCGACTGTCCCAGTCCCTTACCCGTCTGTTTGTAAGTCTCAATTGATTTATTTAGAGCGTAATTCCACCACCAGCGAGAACATCCAAATGCCTGCGCCAATAGTGTTTCTTGCTCTTTTGATGGGTATAAACGAACTTGAACAGCTTTATGTAGCACTCAATATCACCTCCTTGATTTTTATATCTTACTACTATCTACACTTACTAGTAAAGCAAAACCGGAAAATATTTGGCTACTCCTCATGCATCTTCTCTCTTACCAAAGAGCGGTTGATGATGATCAAAGATGCAATCGTCGCAGCCCGCCTTATATCCCGCCACTGATTCTGAGTACAGAATTCAGTGGGGGACGAGGGCGCGATTCAGTTAAGTAGGCGATCGCATTTTCAACCAATCCGCCCTCCAATTACACCATCCCCGTAGGGGCGGGGTTTCCCCCATAGGTGTCAACTTAAGTTCAAAATAGCCTTTTTCTTAGCTTTGTTGCCCGCCTGAGAATGAATTCTCAGGCTAATAGTCCAAGTCTACTGAAGTAGACTCAAGATTTTGAGGATATTTAGGAATCTGACGATGACTTTGGCTATTAGCAAGGAACTGAAGTTCCTTGCGGTAACTGAGTTTCGCCTTAAGTTAACACAGGTGGGTTTCCCTAATCCACCTTGCAATTACACCATCCCCGTAGGGGCGGGGTTTCCCCGCCCTTTGCGACAATCCAGAAATAAATTAATTAGACACAAGCGTAATTCGATTAGCTCAACCCCATTCCTACCACCGCATTGATTAATCTAAAATCTAAAATCCAAAATCCAAAATCTAAAATTAATTAACAGTTTGCCAATTTTGCATTTAACGCATTCAAATGTCGCCATACTTGAGTCCCCGCAGCCCAGTTATGAGAGGGTAAATGTCCTGGCGGTGCTGACAAGCGAAACGATAATTGCTGCACAGAAGAAGGAGAAAGGGCTAAACTCCAGCCAATCGTCGCGCAAAACTTAGCATAATCGCCGTCTACGCTGTCGTAAATTTGCTTCTGGACGCTAAAACCAAACCTTCCCTTACTATATTTTTTCCACAATTCGTCAATTATTTGTAAATCTTCACAAGGTAAATTTTCAATATCGCCAGTAAATAGATAGCTACCTATAGGCTTTCTAATAGCTTGACACATCAGCGCCCAAGTTTGTTTATCTGCTGCTTGCCATTGTCGTAAAGCTAGTAAATCTCTCAGGTGATGATAATCAACGCCAGCTTGAGATTTTAAATTATCACCTGACTTTGGCTTTCCAGGCTGGGAAGACTCAAGTTTAATGGCGCAGTTGAGTGCTACTAAGGCTTCCGCCGCCGATTTGTAGCGTTGGGGAAGGGAATTTTGCAGAAGTTTATCGAGAATTGCGGCGAGGCGATCGCTTACCGCATCTTTATTTAAAATATAATCGCGCCACACCCAGCGATCGCTCGTCACATCAAATAAATCAAAGGGAGAAATCCCCGTTAACAAGTAAATACAACTTACCCCTAAACCGTAAATATCGCTAGCGGGAAGCGCTTTCCCCCGCATGTGTTCTGGAGCCATATATCCGGGACTTCCCACCGTTGTCCCCGTATACAGCAAAGCTGTAGCTGTAATTTGTTTCGCCACGCCAAAATCAATCAACACCAAATCCTTCCCAGTTCCCCCAACAGCAGTTCGGCGCATGATATTTGCTGGCTTAATATCCCGATGAATGACTTGGCGCACATGAATAAATTGCAGCACTGGTAACAACTGCTGCAGAATTTCCCAAATTTGCGCTTCGCTAAAAAGTCCTTGGGTTTCTAATTCCTGTGCTAAAGTCTGTCCCGGAATCCATTCTTCCACCAAATATAAATCGGTGTCTAATTCAAAGTACTCTAGCAGTTGGGGAATTTGGGGATGCTGCAACTCTCTCAGACGGACTGCTTCTTGACGAATTGACACTCCCCTGCCTAAAGGCGAGGGGATTCTAACTTCTTCCTAGTTACTTGCTCAATCAAGCTTTCGCCAGAAAGAGCAGAGGCAACTAGTCCATTAGCGTTACTTGGGGATTGCCCATCCCTAGCTTGTCTTGCAAGATTTAAAATGTTAATTGCTGCATTTTCGTCTCTATGTAGACTACATCCACAACTACAAACATGGGTGCGAGTTGATAGAGATTTTTTCACAATCGCGCCACAATTTGAACATTTTTGTGATGTGTAATGTGGCGATACAGCAACAGCTAACTTACCAAATTTACCAGCAAAATACTCAATCCATTGCCTAAACAAATACCAGCTAGCATCAGAGATTGACTTAGCCAAACAATGGTTTCTGAGTAAGTTACGCACTTGTAGGTTTTCATAGGCTACTAAGTCGTTAGACTTGCACACGTTACGCGCAATTCTCTTTGCGTGTTCATTCCGTTGCCTACTTATTCTCAAGTGCTTTCTGGCAAATATAGCTCTAGCTTTTTTACATCCTGATGAACCTTTTTTCTTTTTGTAAATGCGGCTTTGAGCGTGTTTAACTGACTTCTCAACCTTTCTTAAAAACTTTGGATTAAATTCTTGATGTCCGTTTGAATCAGTGTAAAAACTCTCCAATCCTACATCCAAACCAATTTCATTACCTGTCAATGGTTGAATATCTTTAATTTCAACATCAATACAAAACTGACAGTAATAGCCATCAGCACGACGCACCAATCTAACACGCTTAATCGATTTAACAGGGTAGATTTGAATATCCCACTTGCCCAGAAGTTTTAACTCACCAATACCTTTTTTATCAGTAATGGTAATACGGCGTTTGATTGGGTTTATTTTCCAGCCTGATGTCTTGTACTCAACCGAGCGATTATCATGCTGAAACCGGGGATACCCCTTTTTAAGAGCTACTTTCTTTTTACAATTATCGTAAAACCTTGATATAGCTAACCATGCTCTCTCGGCTGATGATTGTACAGCCATCGAGTTTAAGTTAGCCACAAATTTAAATTCGTTGCGTAGTTCCGTTGAATACTTGTTGAGCGCAAATCTATCAATTTTTGCTTCTGGTGGGGCATCCATCCAATATCTCAGACATTTATTTCTAATGAACTGAGTAGTCTTAATAGCTTCCTCAATTGCTAAATATTGAAGTTTTTTAGCTTTGATTTTGTATTCTAGAACCAGCAACTTGACTCACTTCCTTGCCTTGCTTATACTATGTCTAGCATAGGTGAATGTTCTAAATATGTCAACTGCAAAAGGTAAAAAAAGAGTAAAAAACATCCCGGTTCTATACGATGAACCAAAAAAGAAAAGAGGCGTTATGCTTACAGATACAGCTTGGCATTCTATACAAGAATTAGCCGCAAAAAATAATGTTAGTGCTAGTGAATATTTAGAAGAGATGATTAGAAAACATTGCGTCACTGAGGCGTAAACGCCTTCTGGCGGCTTTCATGAGGCAGTGCGTTGGACGGGTTCCCCGGCTTGAAGCAACTGCCGTCCCCTTGCCTGAAGTACGCTTGGACGGCGCTGTGCGCCTGTTCCTCAAGGGTTTTCAGCCTGCCATCCTTATAAAAGTATTCCCAACTCATTACCGATCATCGCTGTTGTGCTGAGTAGGTATAAAAGTTATTAAAAGCTCCCACAGTCTCAAACTTATAAGAAGGTATCAGAGAACTCACTTTTAAGTCTGTTTGATAAATACTAAACAGTAGATAATCTTGTCTTTGCGTCGTAGCGGCAATAATATCTCGCATTTGGGGTTGAATTGAATCTACAGTTTTTTCGCAATTAAACTTGACTAAAGTTTCCAAAAAGTTCTGAGTTTTCTGGCAAACATCGGTTTTGAGATATAAGCTCAAGCGTTGTACAGCATAGTCTTGATATGCAGCCCCAGAGGGATTGGTCTTAGCCATGATCAAACCCACAACAGCTAGACCTGCTACTCCTAGATATGCAATAATATTTAATGGTTTCATGTTTTTCAGCTATGATTTGTTTTGGTCATCAGACTACAAATTAACTGAGTCCGTTCCAAGAAAAAAACATTCTCTTGATCAAATTAGCAGAGACGTGTTATACTCAGGTAGTTAATGGCGAGCGTAGCCAAGTGGTTAAGGCAGTGGTTTGTGGTACCACCATTCGTGGGTTCGAGTCCCATCGTTCGCCCTCTAAAAAAATAGACTTAAACATTCTCGCCCATGAGTGAGATATAGACTGTTTTCAGCAATACTAACATGGGTTTAGGGCACTGGGCATGGGGCATTGCTTAACAGTCACCAGTCAACAGTCAACAGTCAACAGTCAACAGTCAACCAATTGCTTTATAGTAGTTTCCAGTTGTTTAAGTTTGACTGGTTTAGCTAGATAATCGTTAGCGCCAGCAGCAAGACAACGATCGCGATCGCCTGACATGGCTAAAGCGGTGAGGGCGATAATGGGGATATGGGCGATTTGGCTATCTTGACGGATGCGGGCGATCGCTTCTATGCCGTCTAATCCTGGCATTTGAATGTCCATGAGAATAATATCAGGATGTTGGCTTTGGGTAATTGCGATCGCTTCTTCTCCATTTTGAGCCACCAGCAACCGAAAGCCTCTAGCTATGAGGTATTGGGAAATGGTGACGATATTGTCTTCGTTATCTTCTGCTAATAACACTAAAGGCGCTGTTTTCCCGGTTACTAGGGTATCTGTGTCCCTGGGTGCTAAATTTGCGGATGCAGTCGGGGAATTAGGTAAAGATATCTCTATTTGAGAACAGCTAGCAGGTAACTGAATGGTAAAACAACTACCCTTTCCCAGTTCGCTGACTAAACTGACTGAACCTTGATGCAGTTCAGCAATTTGTCTAACTAAGGTTAATCCTAAACCAGTTCCCTCATATTGGCGGTTGAGTTTGCTGTCTACCTGGACGAATGGTTGAAAAAGTTTATTTTGATAAGATTCGGGTATCCCAATTCCCGTATCGCTGACGGCGAAACACAGCCAATCTTCTTCTGTCTGTTGTTTGCGGTAAACATTTAAGTTGACTCTTCCACCATTGGGGGTAAATTTAATGGCGTTGGTGAGTAAATTAATCAGCAATTGACGCATCCGCAGTTCATCTACGGTGATATATTCGCCGCAATCCGCCTCTATATGGGTTTTTATGGTAATTTCTTTGTTTCGCGCCTGTTGTGTGACAAATGCCAAACTTGATTCACACAAATAAGCGATCGCTACTGGGGAAATTCTCAATTCTAAATGACCGGCTTCAATTTTAGAAACATCTAAAATATCGTTAATTAAAGCTAAAAGATGTTGCCCGCTATTTTCTACAGTCAAAATTGACTGTTTTTGTAGCTCGTTCACTGATCCATAAATTCCTTCGAGCAATAACTCGCAATTGCCCAGAATCACATTCAGGGGAGTGCGCAATTCATGACTCATGTTAGCGAGAAATTCACTCTTGGCTTGGTTCGCAAATTCCGCTTGTCCTTTAGCTACAGCTAGTTCAAAGGTGCGTTCTTCTACCCGTCGTTCTAAATGTTCTCGATCTAACTTTAATTGCTCGGCCATTGTGTTAAAAGTCTGGGCGAGAATACTGACTTCATTGTTCCCAATTACAGGTACATACTGATTTAAATCTCCCTGGGTTAAACGTTCAGCAGCTTGGCTAATGTTGAGAATCGGTTGGGTAATCTGTCGCGATAGCAAGTAAATTGCAAACATTAACAGCGCAGATGCTAAACAACCGCACAGCAAGAAGCTCAAGACTAAACTATTAGCAGGCGCAAAGGCTTCGGCTTGAGTCATTTCGGCAATTAATCCCAAGTTATATCTGGGTAACCAACGATACACGCCAATTACAGGCACGCCATATTGATTACGGTATAAGGCCATACCATTTTCTTGAGCGATCGCGCGATCGATGGCTGCGCTTTTCATTGGTACATCCACAACCGAATCTGCTGGATTCAGAGATTTATCTGTTCTTGTATTTAAAAAAGCAACGGCTTTTAAATTAGATTCTCCTACCAAGTAAAAAGCTTGAGTTTCCGTTTTTAGGGTACTGGCTAACAATAGCTGGCGCAATTCAGTAATATTCAGATCCACCGCTAAGACTCCCATCTGTATCCCGGAACGATCTTGTAAGGGTGTGGCTACTGTAATTACTGGTTTGCGTTCTGAGTTCAAATAAAAATTAGGTGTAATTGAATTTAAATTTTCTTGAGTCAGAAAAGTAACAGGATAACCGCTAGGTGAATACTTATTTTCTTTGCCAGGAGAGAGAGAACAAAAAGCCACAAAACCGCTATTTCTAGTAATACAAATATTGCTCAGATTAGTTTTAATCTTTGCGGTTTTATGTAAATATTGTTGCAGACGATTGTAAGCTGCTTGACGACTGGGAGAATTTTGATCGGAGATTAGTTTGGGTACAACCTCAACAATCTCAGTTTGTTGAGCAAGTTGGAGTACATCGCGCAATTGAAAGTTAATCCAGTAGTCTAGTTCTTGGGATTTAAAATCTAGGGAATTGTTTAAGCGCGTGACAACTTCTCTCTGTAAATTTTGGCGAGAATACCAGCAAGCGCTCGCAGCAGCTACCCCAATTGCCACCCAAGAAATAATCGAAAATCGATAGACCAACTGAGACAATAAACTGTGGCGATTCCAAGCAATCATGGTTTTTTCTCATATTTTTGCCAAAAATTGGCGATTTGTTCAATTCCCCAATCAGCAGCTTGCTTAGGCGAAGCATTGGTGAGAATAACACGATGTATAATTTGCGACCAAAGTTGTTGTGTGTAAATTTGGCTCCAAACGGGGTGGAGTTTGTCATATTCAGGTAGGCGAGACTGATTGTAAATCGCCAAAGCTGCGGCTGAATGAGGATCGGCTGGTTCTTGCCAGATGGGATCTTTTAACAATTGAGTCATAGTTGGTAAAATTCGCCCATTAAATCCTTGAATGAGGCGCTGGAGATTATGAGGTTGCAGCAGATATCGCAGAAAATCTATGGTGTTTTGTGACTTACGCTCCTGTTTAATCGCCAAAATTTGATTAAGTACTCTAGGTACTTGCAAAGTGGTACCGTTCATTGTTTTGGGGTAAGTTATTAATGTGCCAATATCTTGATAACGCTGCCTAGCACTTTGATTATATTGGTTATTCTCTAATTTTTGGGTTCTGGGAATAGATAAAGTCATGTTGACAGTCATCAGGACTTGACGATTGAGAAATGCGATATTATTGCCTGAACCTGACCAATCTAAAGCATTTGCTGGGATGTAGCCTTGGCGGTAAAGGTTTGTAAATTCAGCGATCGCTTCAGTAAAAAGCTGTCGGTTCTTAGTTTCAACTATAACTAAACCATCTTGATGATTAGCGATCGCCACATTATGCGCATCTAAAAACAGTTGAAAAGCGGCTGCGGTGTCAAAACCGCTTGCAGACATACACAAACCCAATCCATAGATGTTAGGGTATTGACGCGATCGCAATTTGGTTTGCGCTGTTTGCCAAAATTGCCAAAATTGATGCCATTCTTGGGGAATATCGCTCTCGCCATAGCCAATTTCAGCTAGAGAGTCTTTCCAATAATGAATGTAAGCATCCGATTGACCGATGGGTAAGGCATAATAACTGCGATCGCCTTGGACTCGATTTTGATACAGTACTTGAGTTAATACATCAGCTTGAAAATTTGACGCGATCGGCTCAATTACCTCAGATAAATCCACCAGTTTATCTTCCCATGCCAATAAAGGAGCAAAGCAATAAGTTGATTTAATGGAAAATACAATGTCAGGCTCTTTGCCATTATTGGGATTTTTCAAAGTTTCCCATAATGTTTGTTCAATAAAATCATCGGAAACTAACTTTAAATTGACTTTTTTGCCCGTATAACGCTGCCATCCGGCAACTATCTGCATAATGCCTTGATTTTCTTCGCTTAAGTACCCGCGCTCCCATAAAATAAATAGTTCTTCACTAGTCGCGGAATTAACTGTCACATCAGTTTTTTTGCTGTGAGTACAACTTTTGACACCAGAGAACAAAAGGCTCCCAAAAAATAACTTTTTGAATTGTCTTCTGGTGAGCATTGCAGTTTACAATCACAGGATCAAGATAAAGTAATCTTCCATTATGGCATTACTATTTTATTTGGGTTTAATTCTTCATATTAGTATTTGCCTGAATACTGGAATAACTTGCAGTCAAAAGCAAATCTTTAAAAACTAGCTATATTTTCTCTCATCAAAGTTTACTTTCGTGAGACTTATCATTAAGAAGGCAGAAGTACTAAGGCAGAGGGCAGAAGGGAATCCCCATAAATAAATTTAGGGGATTTATATAAGGACAAAGTATTTCTTGCGCCTACTCGTTGAAATACATATTTCTTTATTTTTTCATAAATAAATTTAGTTGCTCTGTTCCCTTTTGGCAGAGGGCAAAAATTGTATTTCTTCCTTCTGCCATCTGCCTCCTGCCCTCTGCCTTTCATTGGTCAAATTATATTTATTTAAGAAACAATATTTTTGTCAGTAAGCTTGGCAGTTTATTTATCTTGACTGTGAGATCTGCACTACATTTTAAATTAATTTAACATCACAAAAATCTAGTCGTTCAAATATTTACACAGTAAGACTTTCAGGGATCGCACCTATAAAAAGTACATAAAATTCTCTGCCTTTAGTTAGAGTGCAACGAATTAGACAATAGATATTTTAAGTAAAGTAACGCAAGTTTTCAGGAGATACTATGTCTGAATTAATCCAAACAGTTCTCAATAGTGAAGAAAAAAGTGATTTGCGTTCCTTTATCAGCGAACTGCGCCATCAAGAAAATAAATATCTATTACGTAATGATATTATTAATTCATATAGTGAATATTGCACAAAATATGATATGTCTGAAGAATATCGCCATTCTTCACATTTAGCAAAATTAATTTACTATACACAAGAAATCATTCAAGAAGATTCAAATCTCTGCTTTATTATTCGCCCGAAAATAGCTAGCCAAGAAATTTATCGGCTGACGGAAGACTTAAAAGTTGAGAAAATGAATGTGCAGGAATTGTTAGATATGCGCGATCGCATAGTCAACAGATATCATCCCAATGAAGGTGACTTGCTAGAACTAGACTTTGGGCCATTTTATGATTATTCTCCAGTTATTCGCGATCCCAAAAATATTGGTAAAGGTGTAAACTTCCTCAACCGCTATCTCTCCAGCAAATTATTACAAGATGCAAAACAGTGGTTAGAGAGTTTATTTAATTTCTTGCGTTTACATCAATATAATGGCGTACAATTACTCATAAACGATCGCATCCAATCACAACAACAACTTTCCGAGCAAGTAAAAAACGCTATCAGCTTTGTGAGCGATCGACCTGCTGATGAACCCTATGAAAAATTCCGCTTCACCTTGCAAACAATGGGTTTTGAGCCGGGTTGGGGAAATACAGCCCAGCGCACCCTAGAAACCTTAAATATTCTGGATGAATTAATCGATTCTCCCGATCCCCAAGCTTTAGAAGCCTTTATTTCTCGCATACCGATGATTTTTAAAATCGTCCTGGTATCTCCCCACGGTTGGTTTGGACAAGAAGGAGTATTAGGGCGTCCCGATACTGGGGGACAAGTAGTTTATGTCCTGGATCAAGCCAAATCCTTAGAAAAGCAACTCCAAGAAGATGTCACCCTCGCTGGTTTAGAAGGCTTAAATGTCCAGCCCAAGGTAATTATTTTAACCAGATTAATTCCTAACAGCGATGGTACTCTTTGTAACCAGCGTTTAGAAAAAGTTCACGGCACAGAAAACGCTTGGATATTGCGCGTACCGTTGCGAGAATTTAATCCCAACATGACACAAAACTGGATTTCCCGGTTTGAGTTTTGGCCTTATTTAGAAACCTACGCCATCGATGCAGAAAAAGAAATCAGAGCAGAATTACAAGGAAGACCAGATTTAATTGTTGGTAACTATTCTGATGGTAATTTAGTCGCATTTCTCCTCGCGCGGAAGATGAAAGTTACCCAATGTAATATTGCTCACGCTTTAGAAAAATCTAAATATTTATTCAGTAACTTGTACTGGAACGATTTAGAAGATAAATATCATTTTTCATTGCAATTTACTGCTGATTTAATTGCCATGAATGCTGCTAACTTTGTCATTAGCAGTACTTATCAAGAAATTGTGGGAACGCCGGATAGCGTAGGACAATATGAATCATATAAATGCTTCACCATGCCAGATTTATATCATGTAGTAAATGGCATTGAATTATTCAGTCCTAAGTTTAATGTTGTGCCCCCAGGAGTTAACGAAAATTACTATTTTCCCTATACCAAAAATCAAGACCGAGTAGAGAGCGATCGCTTGCGAATTCAAGACATGCTTTTTACCCTAGATGATCCAAGTCAAATATTTGGTAAACTCGACAATCCCGACAAACGCCCTATTTTTTCAATGGCGCGTCTCGATAGAATTAAAAACCTCACAGGTTTAGCAGAATGCTTCGGGAAAAACCAAGAATTACAAGAGCATTGTAACTTAATTTTAGTAGCAGGTAAATTGCGCGTTGAAGAATCAGGAGATAACGAAGAAAGAGACGAAATTATCAAACTTTACCAAATAATTGACCAATACAATCTTCACGGTAAAATTCGCTGGTTAGGCGTGCGTTTATCTAAAACCGACTCAGGAGAAATTTACCGCGTCATCGCCGACCGTCAAGGTATATTTGTCCAACCAGCTTTATTTGAAGCTTTTGGTTTGACAATTCTTGAAGCCATGATTTCCGGGATACCAACTTTCGCCACACAATTTGGCGGCCCCTTAGAAATTATTCAAGACAAAGTAAATGGATTTTATATCAATCCCACCCAATTAGAAGAAACCGCCGCCAAAATTTTAGAATTTGTCAGCAAGTGCGAACATAATCCCGATTATTGGCACCAAATTTCTCAGCAGAGTATAGAGCGAGTTTACAGTACCTATACTTGGCGAATTCACACAAACAAGTTGCTATCTCTAGCCCGAATTTATGGCTTTTGGAACTTTACATCTCACGAAAACCGCGAAGACTTGCTGCGCTACATCGAGACTTTATTCTATTTAATTTACAAGCCAAGAGCGCAACAACTATTAGAGCAGCATAAGTATCGGTAGTTGGTCAATAGTTAATAGTCAATGGTCAACAGTCAATAGTCAATAGTCAATGGTCAATGGTAATTGATAGTAGGGGGAAATTTTTCTTCCTACTTTTTCTTATTTAGTTCAAAAAAATGTAGATAAATTAGTAGATAAATTGTAGGTTGGGTTGAACAAAGTGATACCCAACATAAGAGGTTGTTTGAAAAGTTTTTGGCTGTACCTTTTCACTTATTGATCCCCCCTACCCCCCCTTAAAAAAGGGGGGAAATACAATCAAAGTCCACGGCAGTTGCTTCAAGTCGGGAAACCCGCCCAACGCACTGCCTCCCCTTTTTAAGGGGGATTTAGGGGGATCTAAAACTTTTTGCTACCAACGACAGGACTTTTAAAACATCCTCTAAACTCGACTTTATCCATTTTTACGAAGCCCAAAACCCGACGCTGAAACCATTACGGGATGGTAGTTTTAGTTTTTGGACTTGAGTCCACATCAGTGACATGGAAAAAGTATTTGCCAAAAAACCAGGATTTTTGCCGGATAAGGAAAGCCAAGTTCTTAATTTTGGATAAAGTCGAGCTAAAGGCAGAAATATAAGCTTAACCTACTAGATATGTTACAAACATCAATTTCCTGATAATCATTACCAATGAGAAATGACCATTGACTATTGACCATTGACTATTGACCATTGACCATTGACTATAATGTCAACTCTCGCCAAGTTCTTTGACCGACAATTCCATCTACTAATAAACTCCGCCGATTTTGAAATGCTTTTACAGCTGCTTCTGTCAAAGGGCCAAATATCCCATCAATGCGCATTCCATAGCCATTAGCAATTAGTAGCTTTTGCAAGACTTTTACAGAAATACCTGAACTACCAAAACGTAAAATTGGCAAGGTTTGACTATTATAATTTTTGACTCTGGCTTTGACGATTAAACTATCTGCAATAACAGAGCGAGGATACCCTATAAGATTTCTGTCAAGTTCTTTTAATAAATGTTCTTGCTGTACTTGAGAAGATAATGGCTGACTTAGAGAATTACCATCTGTCTCTATAAATTCTGGTGGTGTAATTTGCGCAGTGGAAACTACCTGAAGTGACTGACTCTGGATAAAGTTCTGTATCTCGTTTTCTTCATGAAGCGTTTGCTGCTCTGGTATATCCAGTAAATATACTTGTCCTGTTGTTACCAAGCCCGTCATTAGCAGGCCAATTTCACTCATATAGTTCGTTCTACTAACACCAATATTCCTTTTGACATCAACAACTGCTATTATTCCGGAATAAAGTATAGGCAAAAATAAAAAAGATTCGGAGAATAATAGTAATTCATAATTTGTAATTAGCAATTAATAATTAATAAATATCAGATTGAATCTGGATTGACACTGGTTATACCAAATCAAATAATGTTGGCGACATATCAATATATTCTAGAGGGCATGGCACTGCCATAACCCTACAATCTGTCACATTATTTTTTTTAATTCGGATTAAATTTTTTATTGGCTAAAAATTGCGATCGTTTGCATACAAAATATGGTAGGTAAATAAATATATTCCCTACCTATAGAGCAATACGGTTCAGTTAGCCTCAAAAACAAGATTTGGTGTAGGTTGGGTTGAGGGACGAAACCCAACATTTCCAGGGGTTTGTTCGGTTTACACACGGTAAGCCCAACCTTGTATCTTAAGAGTATCGTTCGAGAAAACACTGTAAATCTAAATGTTTGACTTGAGAGATTTAATACTTAGGAGTCGTGTAAAAATAAATTGAACAATTTAATATTTGTAGTGCGGGCATCTTGCCCGCGCGAGCAAGATGCTCGCACTACTTATTTTTACTTGATGCCTTATTAGTTTGACGGGAGATTATATAATTTGATGTTAATTAGCATACAGTTACTTGAGGGTTAATTTCTCTGCTGAGTTCGACTGATGCTAATTAGCTAACTCGCGCCAAGTTCTTTGACCAACTATACCATCTGCCTTTAAATTTCGCTGACTTTGAAACGCTTTAACGGCAGTTTCAGTTAACGCACCAAAAACACCGTCAACTTTAATCGCATAGCGGTTATTTATTAACAGCCGTTGTAAAACTCTGACAGCATCACCCGCATCACCAAAACGTAGGTTTGGCAAACCGACGTTAGATGTAGCCTGTGTATTTAAAGGTTGTGCTTGATTTGTTTCCATAATTAGGGGCTAGGGAAGGGGACAAGGAGGACAATTGTACAGACGCGATTCATCGCGTCTCTGAGCAATGACCAATAAAAAACGATCGCTCTCGATTAAAGTGTAGGCG
Organism: Calothrix anomala FACHB-343; assembly: GCF_014696435.1. GTDB lineage: Bacteria > Cyanobacteriota > Cyanobacteriia > Cyanobacteriales > Nostocaceae > Aulosira > Aulosira anomala_A. The sequence goes on from NZ_JACJQG010000018.1 coordinate 60,673, forward strand.
ATCGCTCATAAAATTGAAGTTTGTTGGTAACTAACCAATACCCTCAATGATAGGATGGAAGTAGAAAGCTATACCTAAGACTGTATAAGCGGCTAATAATAGAGTTCCTTCCAGCCAATTAGATTTACCATCAGAACTGATACTATTGGCAATTAGCACCGATACTGCCACCGCGACTAATTCAAAAGGTTGAAAATTTAAATCCATTGGTTGACCTAGCACCCAGCCAGCTATCACTAATACGGGAGCAACAAATAAAGCTATTTGCATACTCGATCCCACAGCGACGGAAAGAGAAAGATCCATTTTATCTTTCATCGCTACAGTCACGGCGGTAGCATGTTCCGCAGCATTACCTACAATCGGGACAATAATTACCCCAGTAAATAGTGCTGTTAAACCTAACTGCGATGTCGCTACTTCTAAAGAATCAACGAGCATTTCTGACTCTAAGGCAACAAAGAGCGTACATACTAGCAATACACCACTCCATAGCCAAAGATTTGGCTTTTTATGGCTAATTTCTTCTTCTTCTACCTCTACCATACCCACATCATATAGATAAGAGTGGGTTTTCATGGAAAATAGCAGGGTGAGAGCATAGACCAAAATTAATACTATAGCCACAGCTACCGAGAAATTTTGGATAGTTTGTTCGCCAATACCAGTAGAGGTAATTTGCATCGCTGTGGGTAATAATATGGCAATTACCGCCAAATTCATAGCCGAAGCATTTACCCGCGCGACAATGGGCTGAAATGTCTGTTCTTTATGACGCAGTCCGCCTAAAAGCATAGAAAGACCCATCACTAGTAGTAAGTTACCAATAATCGACCCGGTAATACTGGCTTTAACTACATTGACAAATCCAGCATTTAGCGCCACCAGAGCAATAATTAGTTCCGTAGCATTCCCAAACGTTGCATTCAACAACCCCCCTAGAGAAGGGCCGACAACTACAGCTATTTCTTCTGTGGCTGTACCCATCCAAGCTGCTAAGGGGAGAATTGCTAATCCAGCTGTGATGAATACTACCAGTTCTCCCCATTCCAAATAATGGGCAGCCAAGGAAACTGGTATAAACAATAACAGTACGAGAAAGATAAGGTTTTTAACTGACATCGATCGCTTTGAGTTAAGGGCATTTAGTCACCGATTTAATAGTCAATGGTCAATGGTCAAGGGTCAATAGTCAACAGTATGGGCAGGGGGCAGGGGGCAGGGAGCAGGGAGCAGGGGGCAGGGGGCAGGGAGCAGGGGGCAGGGAGCAGGGGGACAAGGAAGACAAGGAGGACAAGGAAGACAAGGGGGACAAGGAGGACTAATGACTAATGACTAATGACCATTGACCATTGACCATTGACCATTGACCATTGACTATTGACTATTGACAATTCCGCGATTTTACGGTTTCGGTTTTGATGGCAGATATGTAATATAAGATTGAGTTTTAAGTAGGTTTTGCAATGTTTTGTAGCAAAACTATAACTAGAGGTTGATATTTTATCGTAAAAATGCGGTTTAATATATTAAAAGACAATTAAGTTTATTGGCTCGACCAAATAAACTCCCAAATAGGGGTTTTTCGATGGATAATAATTTAATTGCTTTTGGGAAAGGTCTGTGCGATAACGCAGATTTCCCGCTATACTAAAACCGCTTTCTTGGAAGGGCTGTATACCATCGTTGTTATCGGTACGGATTTTGGGTTAAAGCCTGTGAAGAAAGTTTTATAGATCCGTTTTTGTCGTAATTGCAAGTTTTTTTTGATTTTGGATAACAGATACATGACTTCTGCTGCTGAACTGCCAGCTAGCTCTGGCTCTACATTTACGTCACAATACGATGCGAAACACACCCCGCAAAGCGATCCCCTGAGAACGGCGACGGGTGTGTATGTCACGGTACACGGTCATTTTTACCAGCCACCGCGTGAAAATCCTTATCTAGACGCGATTGAACGCCAACCTAGCGCGTCGCCTTTTCACGATTGGAATGAGCGGATTCACTGGGAATGCTATCGTCCGAATGCCTTTGCTAGGGTGTTAAATGACCGGGGCGAAGTCATTGATATTGTGAATAATTACGAGTATTTGAGCTTTAATATCGGCCCCACGTTGATGTCGTGGCTAGAACGCTACGATGTGGAGGTTTATCAGCGAATTTTGGAGGCTGATGCTAAAAGTTCCCAGCGCTTGAATGGTCATGGTAATGCGATCGCGCAAGTATACAATCACATCATCATGCCTCTGGCTAACGAACGCGATAAGTATACGCAAATTCGTTGGGGCAAAGAAGACTTCCGCTCCCGCTTTGGGCGCGATCCCGAAGGTATGTGGTTGGCAGAAGCGGCTGTAGATTATGCCACTTTAGAGGCTTTGGTGGCGGAAGGAATTCGCTTTATTGTCCTCGCACCATCGCAAGCACAACGCTGTCGTCCGCTACCAACAAAAGACGATCCCCAGCCAGAATGGCATGAGGTTGGCGGTAGTCAGATTGATCCCACCCGTCCCTATCGTTGTTATTTAAAGCCGACATTGAGTATTGCATCCTCACCTCTCAATGCAGTCTCTGACAAGGCTACCTTGGATGATGCAGAATCCTTAGCTGGATTACCTTATATTGATATTTTCTTCTACGACGGCCCGATATCACGGGATATGGGTTTTAGTGATGTTGTCTATAGTTCCAATCATTTAGCAGCAAGGATCGGTTCTGCAGTCCGTGGGGATCATCGTCCAGCGCAATTAATTTCTGTCGCCACCGATGGGGAAACCTTTGGACATCATAAAAAAGGAACTGAGAAAACCTTAGCCTATGGTTTTATCAATGAGTTTCCTCAGCACGGTTGGACAGTAACTAACTATGCACATTACCTAAGTTTAAACAGTCCCGCTTGGGAAGTAGAATTAAAGCCCATCACCGCTTGGAGTTGCGCCCACGGTGTTGATAGATGGCAAGATGATTGTGGTTGCGGTGGTGAAGGCAGTCTTTGGCATCAAAAATGGCGTCGTCCCCTGCGAAATGCCTTAAATTGGCTGCGGGATCGGTTAATTGAAGTGTATGAAGAGTATGGAAAGCAATTTTTCCGCGATCCCTGGCTAGCAAGAGATGAGTATATTCAAGTAATTCGCGATCGCTCTGCTACCAATGTTAGCCGTTTTCTCAATCACCATCAAACTCACAAACTCACCGCCGCCGAACAAGTAGATGCTTTGCGTTTATTAGAAATGCAGCGTCATGCTTTGTTGATGTTTACTAGTTGTGGCTGGTTTTTTGAAGAACTTTCTCGCCCAGAAGGGACACAGATTCTCCGTTATGCTGCCCGTGCTTTAGAATTAGCTGGGGATGTGGCGGGGATGCAATTAGAAAAAGGCTTCCTCAAACGTTTAGGTTTAGCCCCTAGTAATATCGATCATTTCAAACATGGTGCGGAAGTTTATCGCCAATCAGTGTTAACTGCCCAAATTAGTTTAAAGCAGGTAGCAGCCCATTATGCGATTACTTCTTTGTTTGCCAATCATCGACCGACAGAAAGCTATAATTTCCTAACTGCACAAGATACTCATGGCAAACATCCCCATGTATCTCAAAAACATGTTTACTGCTACAGCGCTAATGAGTTAGATTACCAGCTACAACGCATGGGATCGCTAACTTTGGCGGTTGGTCATTTGCGCTTGGTGTCAGATATTACCTGGGAAAGTGAAGATTTAGTGTTTGCAGTTCTCCATTTAGGCGGCTGGGATTTTCACTGCTGCATTCAGCCTTTTGCGGGGAGACGAGACTACAGCCAAATTAAAGAAAAGCTGTTTGTGTCTTTAGAACAAGCTAGTGCAGCCAAAACTATTTTGATGATGACGCAGTTATTTAGTGACGAAACCTTTAGCTTAGAAAATCTCTTTGCTGAGGAACGCCACAGAATTATGCGGTTGTTGAGTCAAGAAACACTGACAAGACTAGACCAGCTTTATACTCAAACTTACCGGGATAATTACGGCATTATTGCAGCCTTTCACCGAGATGAATTAGCTGTACCGCGAGAATTGCAAGTAGCGGCGGAGATTGCCTTAGGTTATCGTTCTATGACAACATTGCGATCGCTTGAGCAAGATATCACCGATGTGCAATTAAGTTTAAGTTATATCGTGGAATTAGAAGCGATCGCCAACGAAGCCAAGCACATGCGCTGTCAGCTAGATATTCCCGAAGGTAAACAGATATTAGAACAGTTGATTATGCGCCTACTTTGGCAATTGTTGCACGATCCCAACGGCAATTGGGATGCAGATATCCAAGTTCTAGAACGGTTAATTGATACCGCATATCAGCTAAACTTGGGCATTTCCTTGCATCGATCCCAAGAACTGTATTTCAGCTGCTTGCAAACTCAAATATTACCCCTGTGTATTTCAAATATTAATCATGGGCGAGGTAATTCACAATGCGATCGCTTGTTGAAACTAGGACAAAAATTAGGCGTTGACATGAATGGCATGATCAATCAATTGCGTTAGTTAATCCCACAATCCCGCCGTCACCCTCCAAGGGTGCGGCTAATTGAACAAAACCCACCTGCGTGGGCTAAAAAAATTCAGCCTGCTTGAGCAGGCTTTGTAACGATAGCCCCAGGCTTCCAGCCTGCGGGCGTTATTTCGGTTATGCGAGAGAACTTTCTCCATAAATAAAACCCCGGTGACTAGCCGAGGCTGATGGGAGAAGTTTCAATGACGATTTGATAGCGATTAAGAAGGAAAAATTTTAGCTAACACCACAAGCAAACAATATCAACGCTGTAACTAATAAGGTTGCAACTGCGCCTTGGAAAGCGTAGCGACTTTGCTGTTCATCTGAAGGGTAAGCCGCGTAGTAAATTTCTGGTTCAGTTGCGTAGTTGTTGAGAATACCTTCTTCGTTAGTTGTTGTATACATGGTTTGCTGTTCCTGGTTATTACCTTATGTAACTAAATTTAACGATTTTGTTACGAATGGTCAATAGGAGTTGACAACAAAAGCCTGATAGTATCCATAAGGGTGACTTATTACAATTAGGACTTACGCAGTGTCAGATATTTTTCATGCTTTTTGTCAATGGTCAATAGTCCATAGTCCAAAAACCTGAATTTTGACTATTGACTTTTGACTTTTGACTACCCTTGTGAGGGTTTTTGTGTTCGGTGCGTAAGTCCTAACAATTTTCAGCTAAAAATACCACGCTCTCAGGGCACAGCATTGCTCATACGTGTCAGCTTATACCATTTTGAAAAAAGAACGCGACAGATGGGTAGTAGGGGCACGGCACCAGTAAGATAATTTGATATGCCAAAAGATTGCGGATGCCGTGCCCCTACAAAGAATTTATCTGTCTAAAAATAGCCTCTGTCTTATACCAATTTGAAGAATGATCGCTACAAATGTAGGTTGGGTTGAGGAACGAAACCCAACACCCCAACGCCTTGTATATGTTGGTGAAGTACCTACAGTGACGCTTCGCGTACACAGTAGGCTTCCCGTCTCATTCGCCGTTGCCTCGTTAAACTCATGTTTAATTTGGTCTTACACAGCGTCTCTGGTCTTGCGACCTTTATCTCCTCAAGGGAGAACCCAGGCAGCCGCCCATCTTCCATAGGCAGTTTAATTTTTGTTCGTACAACATTCCTCGGATTTACTGCAATGGCATACCATCTAGAAATGTTCTTTCCCCGATCTCTGATGTTGCTGCGGCAAGTCTTACTACTTTGAAGTTAGCCTTTGTGTTCCATACAGTCGAGTGGGTCATCGACCAAGTTAATCTTATCAAAAAGGCGTGATTCAATCAATATTTTGCTCGTTTCGTCGTTGTGGTCTGAGCGGTTTTCGCACTTGCCAAATATGGTCAGACCACACTCCTCAACTCACGCGCAATTCATCTCAACACTGACCTGGGTACAGGTACAGTGTGAGCCTTCTTGCTGTTTAAGGTAAATGAAGTACGCGCTTCGGGGCATGGCAGTGCCAGTGCCCCTACAATCAACGATATAATCTGTACTTCACCAACTAGCAATCTGCTGTATCTAGTCATCTTGAGATGACTTTAGCTATTAGCAAGGAACTTCAGTTCCTTGCGGTAACTGGGTTATGCGTTAAGTTGACACCAATCGGCACTGCCGTGCCCCTACGATAGATGTGGTTCAAATACCTGATAAACTACTGTAAAGTCTAATCTCCGCGTATTTGCGTCTCCCCTGAAAGCGCGTCAGCCCAAACCTGACTACGCTAGAGGAATTTCATAATAAGGTAACGGATTTTGCCCCGCGCCCATTAGCCAACGCGCATCTGGTTTCCACGCACCGTTGAGTTCTTCGCGGCGGCGGGTGTTAACTGTTAACTTATCGCCTGCAAACTTCAGCAGATTGTATTGCAGGGGATAACCGGGAACCCACTCGCGGACTGGTGCGCCAAATGTTCCGGCGCAGATGCGGTCAAGTTTGCGCCCGTTGGTGCTGAGGTCGTAACGGTATTGGCTGGTTTCGGCTTTGTGGATGTGTCCGTGGAGAAAGAAGCGGAAGCCAGAGACGGCTAACTGTTCCATAAAGCCTTGGTCTTTGATGCGGTCATCCCATGCGCTGTCTAGGGGATGATGCCAAACAGCAATTTTAATGCAGTTTCTATATTCTGGATTGCGGCGAATTTCACTGAGGGCGTTGCTGAGTGCATTCATGTTAATGCTGGCACGGGATTTGTAATGATGATCCAATTGCCAAGCGGAGTTTAGCCCTAGTATTAGCAGGTTTTGGTTGGGGAAATAATCGAGGGTGTATTGCTTGTCATATTCCAGGGGATAGGGTTTACCTTTGATGGTTTGGTAGAAGTTGCTGAAGTTTTCAAAGCGTCTTTTGTAATCTTCTGGCTTTACAACTGCAATGTAATTACCACTGTCATCAATAACGTGATTTTCATCCATTGACCCTTGATATTTTTTACGAAGTACTGGTGTGTAACCTTCTTCTTCTGATATTTTCCAATTCAGGTCATGATTACCGGGAACGATGATAATTTGCTCAGGTTTGAGGGGGAAATCTTGGCGGAGGTGGGAGAGAAATTCTTCAGCGATTTGGTATTCTTCGGGGGTGGAGTAGTTGGCGATGTCACCGGAGAGGATGAGGGTATCAAGGTGAGGAATGTTGAGTTCTTTTCGTAAATCGTTTGCTAGTTGGTTAGACCAAAGTTGGGCTTGATTGGGCGTGGTAAAGTGCAGGTCTGAGAGGTGGAGAATGTAATTTATTGTGCTGGGTAAGCTTGACGGAGTAATTGGAGATGGTGTTAATTTAGGCTGTAATTGATTGTCGGCAAACACACTACGCCAATTATCGGCAGGAATAGTTTTAATATTTTTACTTAATTTATTTAATTGCTCCTTAGCCTCTATTCCTAAATAATCGCTATTCGCCAAGCTGTCAATAAAATGTAAGAGGAAGTCGTACCCCTCCATCTCTAGCACATGGACTAAATGAACAGTGAATTGTAGGGAAGTACCTTCTAAATCTACTTTTTTAATCAATTCATTAAAATCCAAATATGACAATAATGTTTTTCGGTCTTTGACTGTATGGAAGTAATTTTCTAGTAAATCTATTAATTGTTTCTTAAGCGACATTTTATCTGGATAAACTCCTATATTCTGATAATTTTTTATGGTGTAGTTGTAATATTTACAGTTTTCTTGTATTGCTTCAAGTACTTGTAGTCCATAATGCAGCGTATCTCCATTATTTGCGGCTACAAACTCTTCATTTTTTAGCAGATTCATAATCTGGAGTATCGCCTGCTCAGATTTGATTTTTACCAGGGCTTCTTTCGCACTATAACGCACATTGGAGTCTTCATGTTCGAGCAATTTAATTAATCCCGGAATCACCTGCTCAGATTTGATTTCTCCCAGGGCATCTGCCGCACGACAACGCACATCGGAGTCTTCATGTTCGAGCAATTTAATTAATTCCGGTATCGCCTGCTCAGATTTGATTTCTCCCAGGGCATCTGCCGCAATTCTACGCACCCAGGAGTCTTCATCTTCGAGCAATTTAATTAATCCCGGTATCGCCTGCTCAGATTTGATTTTTACCAGGGCTTCTGCCGCAGTTTTACGCACCCAGGATTGTTCATCTTCGAGCAATTTAATTAATCCCGTTATCCCCTGCTCAGATTTGATTTTTACCAGGGCATATGCCGCACTAGAACGCACATCTGAGTCTTCATCTTCGAGCAATTTAATTAATCCCGGTATCGCCTGCTCAGATTTGATTTTTCCCAGGGCTTTTGCCGCACGATAACGCACATCGGAGTCTTCATCTTCGAGCAATTTAATTAATCCCGGTATCCCCTGCTCAGATTTGATTTCTTCCAGGGCATCTGCCGCACTATAACGCACCTCGGAGTCTTCATCTTCGAGCAATTGAATTAATCCCGGAATCGCCTGCTCAGATTTGATTTCTCCCAGGGCAGATGCCGCACGATAACGCACATCGGAGTCTTCATCTTCGAGCAATTTAATTAATCCCGGAATCGCCTGCTCAGATTTGATTTTTACCAGGGCATATGCCGCATGAGAACGCACATCGGAGTCTTCATGTTCGAGCAATTTAATTAATCCCGGTATCGCCTGCTCAGATTTGATTTCTCTCAGGGCTTGTGCCGCATGAGAACGCACATCGGAGTCTTCATGTTCGAGCAATTTAATTAATCCCGGTATCGCCTGCTCAGATTTGATTTCTCTCAGGGCTTGTGCCGCACGATCACGCACATTGGAGTCTTCATGTTCGAGCAATTTCATTAATCCCGTTATCCCCTGCTCAGATTTGATTTTTCCCAGGGCTTCTGCCGCAATTATACGCACAGAGTAGTCTTCATCTTCGAGCAATTTAATTAATCCCGTTATCCCCTGCTCAGATTTGATTTCTCCCAGGGCATATGCCGCACTAGAACGCACATAGGAGTCTTCATCTTCGAGAAATTTAATTAATCCCGTTATCCCCTGCTCAGATTTGATTTCTCCCAGGGCTTCTGCCGCAAGAGAACGCACAGAGGAGTCTTCATCTTCGAGCAATTTAATTAATCCTGGTATCGCCTGCTCAGATTTGATTTTTTTCAGGTGATATGCCGCAGTGATACGCACAGAGGAGTCTTCATCTTCGAGCAATTTAATTAATCCTGGTATCGCCTGCTCAGATTTGATTTTTACCAGGGCTTCTGCCGCACGAGAACGCACATCGGAGTCTTCATGTTCGAGCAATTTAATTAATCCCGGTATCGCCTGCTCAGATTTGATTTCTCCCAGGGCTTTTGCCGCAATTCTACGCACATAGGAGTCTTCATCTTCGAGCAATTTAATTAATCCCGGTATCGCCTGCTCAGATTTGATTTCTCCCAGGGCTTCTGCCGCAATTATACGCACAGAGTAGTCTTCATCTTCGAGCAATTTAATTAATCCCGGTATCGCCTGCTCAGATTTTGTTAAACCTAAAAGCCGGATTTTAAATAACAGGGGAATTTCCAACTCAGCAACTAAATTAACTGTCTGCTGCTGCAAATCTGACTTTACCGCACCTGCTAACCTTGCCCCTAACTGCCAATCTACCTCTAAGGCTAACTTCACCACTCGCAAAGCCGACACTTCATTATCCAGCAATTCCAGCATCAATCTCAGGGGTTCTGTCCATTTCAAGTAATTCAAATACTCTCGCTTGAGACAATCATCGCTGAGGTTTGTTAACTGCTTGAGTAAGCATTCGGCGGTGTAATATTCCTGAATTAGTTGGTGGCGAAATTCAATTTGCTCATTGGCACCAAGTTGAATTAAATGGTATTTGAGTAAATCTCGCAGTGATTTGAATGCGTGGTCACGGGGTGGATCAAATTTCTCACCCTTCAAAAACTCCGTTAAAACTTTCTCAACTTCTGACTTGGGTATGGCGACATTTAATTCTGTCAGCTTATCCCCTTTAGTCATGCGGAATGCCAGATGTTGTAATAATAAGAACCACCAATCCCAAGTTTCATCTTTAACTAAGATATCTTGCTTGAGGTTTTTATAAGAATTTTGGGTAAACTCGCGAAACACTAAACCCAAGTTCGGCGGTATCCCAACTTTGGGATCAAATAATGAACAGAGCATCCACAGCAGCAGTGGCGTTTCCCCAAATTCCCGCAACCTGTCGCCTAACTTCTGCAACATTTGCTCACCCTGTTCTGGAAGATAGGCGCAGACAAATTGCTGCATCTGTTCTGCTGTCAGGGGTTGCATTTCTAGCTTCTTGGTAATGCCCAAATCGCCCCCCACGCCTAAATCCCGCGTGGTGAATATCATCGGCGTGGTTTTTTCGTAGTCTTGGCGGAATTTATACAAGTCTTGCCGCGCTGCTTCTGAGGGTAATTCGTTGATACCATCGACTAACAGCAGTAATTCGCCAGCAAATAGCAGTTGTTCTATGGTTGTAGTATCTAGCAGTAGGCGATGGCGTTTGCAGAAGTCTCGAATTAAATCCAGTATGGAAGTCTGGTAATAGCGTAACTCTACCAACACGGGGATGATCCCCCCAGCCCCCCTTAAAAAGGGGGGTTCTGAAGATTTTACTTCCCCCCTTTCTAAAGGGGGATTGAGGGGGGATCTCGCCTTCTCTGCTTCCTCCAGCAACAACCGCACTAAGGCTGTGGATTTCCCAGAACCAGGACGCCCTACTAGTAATACGTGTTCTTTAGCATACTTCCGCAAGCCTTCCAGCACATCTAATCGCTCGGTTTTCTCCTGTGCTGCGTTGGGTTCTCCCTTAGCTGGCTTGACTGTCTCCACCGTAAAATTCAGCAGTAAGGGCGACTTTTCCCGTTCAACTCGCTGCTTTCCAATTACATCTGTCAGCGTGTAAGCATCCCACCATTGTACGTATTTTTTATCATTGCAGAGAGATTGTAGATAGTCAGACCAGTTGACCATAGGGCGTGAGAAAATGGGGTGCTTGGGTAGCAAGTATGCGGTGGTGATTGCTGAGTGCTAAGGAAAACGCAGCTTATTATAGTTTAGCTTCCCAGATTGTGTTGTTGAGGTTGCTTAATGGTGTTTTGCTGGACTTAGCGTAAAATTTCGTGAAGGGGATAATGAATCAATTCAAAATTCAAAATTCAAAATTCAAAATTCAAAATAAAATACAAGTTATTGTGGTTATCGGTTGAGTCCATACAATTTTAAGGGCACGGCAGTGCCGATGCCCCTACAGGCGACGATATAATTTTGGATTGTATTCAACTGAGAACGGCTATATTCGGTGAGTAGGGGGACGACGAAGAAAGATTTTTGGTGAGGCAGATATGCGATTGATCGCAGTCTTGCCCCTAAAATGACGATATTTTTGGAATTTAATATCTCTAATGAGGTTATTTTGTTCGTGAGCGAGGTTATTTTGCTCGTGAATGAGGCTTTTTTGCTCGTGAATGAGGTTATTTTGCTCGTGAATGAGGCTTTTTTGCTCGTGAGCGAGGTTATTTTGCTCGTGAACGAGGTTATTTTGCTCGTGAATGAGGTTATTTTGCTTGTGAATGAGGTTATTTTGCTCGTGAATGAGGTTATTTTGCTCGTGAATGAGGCTTTTTGCTCGGTGAATGAGTTTTTGAATCTCGTGAGGGAGTATTATAGTGCTTCTCGTTTAGATGCAATACTCAATAGAGCACAGCAGTGCTCATTGGTGTCAACTTAAGGCGAAACCCATAGCCCGCCTCAGAATGAATTCTGAGTCTAATAACAAAAGTAAGCTAAAGCTAACTAAAAATTATCACTTATCCCCTGTTTACTTTAGTCTACGGTGTACACACAAGTCTTATAACCTAGCCCGATAACGTTTTGATCCCCCCTAACCCCCCTTAAAAAAGGGGGGAAGAGAATCAAAGTCCCCCTTTTTAAGGGGGATTTAGGGGGATCTAGCTACATTTTGCACTTAGCACAGAGATCTGTGTACACCGTAGGTTTACTTTAGTAGGGGCAGGTTCACAGATATGCTCGAATAATTCACGACTATCTCGCTTAACCCGCCCCTACTTTGCCTTTGTCCCTTGGAATTCATTCCAAGGCGAGTAGGTAAGCCTTGCAATAAGCTATCTGTGGCTTAAGTTGACACAGGTGAGCAGTGCTGTGTCCCTACCGATGTGTGACATTCTTTTTTCAAATTGGTATAACTAGCGCAGGATTGTACTTTATATTAATCTCAATTATTATCTGCGTGACTTTTACCTTTCGCTATGTCTAACCCATTACCTGCGGAACCTCAACCAAAGCCACTCAGCGAGTTTGAATTAGGCTTGCTCAAGGAAGAATACTTTTTTCTGCAAAATACTATTGAGGACTACAATAAGCAGATTTGGGTAATCAAAGCGCTGGGAATTACGGGGACTGGGGCTGTTTTAGGATTGATGATACAGCAAAAAACCAATGCTACGGCGATCGCACTTATTGGTTGTGCTATCCCTGCATTTTTTTGGATACTCGAAAGTCAGTGGAAACACTTTCAGCGCGGTTTTTATCCCCGTGTCGCGGAAATCGAAACAATTCTGACTCAGCAGTGTGGTTTTCATAGCCCAAGTATTTATGGTAACTGGACTCGCACTCTCAAGCGCATTCCCACACCCAAACGTAAAGGCTATGTTTGGGATGGGTTATTAAATAGCACTGTTTATATCAGCTATGTCCTAGAAATTGGTTTTCTCTTGCTCATGGCAGCGATCGCACCTACAATTTGGAAATAGAGCATCAAGCAGGAAGTAGATAAATGCGATCGCGCTGCAAATTACTCGCTCACAAAAAAATCTATCTCCCCAGTCAACAGTCAACAGTCAACCGTCAACAGTCAACAGTCAACCGTCAACAAAAACTGTTGCGTAAATTGTAAAAAATTTTCTACCAGAGGCGTTAAACAGTTTTGCTGCCAAATCAGCGCAGTTTCTATTACAGGTGCTGCTTCCAATAAAGGACGATAAGTAACACCAGGCCTTTGCAGATTTTGTAGTGAAGATGGAGTAATCGCCAAACCCATTCCCGCCGAGACTAGTCCAATAATTGTCTGCATTTGCACTGCTTCTTGCGTAATGTGCGGTTTGATATTTCCCTGACTAAAAACACTCATAATTAAATCGTAAAGTCCGGGTGCGAGATAGCGGGGAAATATAATTAAAGGTTCATTGAGGAGATTTTGCACAGAAATATGTTCTGTTTGCGCTAGTGAATGAGTTGGCGGTAAAGCAATAACTAAGGTTTGTCTGTGAATACACTGGTATGAGATGGTATCATCTTCTAAAGGTGGATGAGCAAAACCTACATGAATTCCCCCATCTCTCAAGGCTTGCTCTTGTTGACTTGTGGTTAACTCCCGTAACACTAATTCTACTGCGGGAAATTGTTCGCGAAATTGTCGCAAAATCAAGGGTAATAAGTCGTAAATCACCAAACTAGTAAAGCCGATGCGCAGTTGTCCTGTTTGTCCTCTACCAATCCTTTGAGTTAAGGCAACTGCGGTATCTAATTGCATCAGTAATTGATAAGCTTCTTGTAAAAACACCTTACCTGCTTCTGTTAGCTGTACTTGTCGCTTGGTTTGGCGATGAAAAAGTTTAACTCCGAGTTCTGCTTCTAGCTGCTGAATTTGTTGGCTGAGAGGCGGTTGTGCTATGTGCAGTCTTTCTGCAGCTTTACTGAAATGTAGTTCTTCCGCTACAGCAATAAAGTAGCGCAGGTGTCGTAGTTCCATATTTTTAATACTTTAAAAGTCTTAATTGCTAACTAATATATATTGGACATCTCAAAACAGCCTACATATCATACTCATATCGAGATCCCAGGAGTAGGAGAAAAAGCAATGTCAGAGAATTTTCGTAGTCAAGCAATTACACAGGGAGTACAGCGATCGCCTAATCGCGCTATGCTACGAGCGGTGGGTTTTGAGAATGAAGACTTTAACAAAGCAATTGTGGGTGTAGCTAATGCCTACAGCACCATCACGCCCTGTAACATGGGAATCAATAAATTAGCACAAAGAGCAGAAGCCGGAATTAAACTGGCGGGTGCAATGCCGCAAATTTTCGGCACAATTACCATTAGCGATGGGATTTCAATGGGAACTGAGGGAATGAAATATTCCCTAGTTTCGCGAGAAGTAATTGCAGACTCCATTGAAACAGTCTGTAATGGACAAAGTATGGATGGGGTGATTGCTATCGGTGGCTGTGATAAAAATATGCCAGGGGCGATGATTGCCATAGCGAGAATGAATATCCCGGCTATTTTTGTTTATGGTGGGACAATTAAACCAGGACATTATAACGGTAAAGATTTAACGGTTGTTAGTTCCTTTGAAGCTGTAGGCGAGTATAGCGCTGGTAAAATTAACTCTGAAGAACTATTAGCAGTTGAACGTCAAGCTTGTCCTGGTGCTGGTTCTTGCGGTGGGATGTACACGGCTAATACTATGTCTTCAGCTTTTGAAGCAATGGGTATGAGCTTACCCTATTCTTCCACAATGGCGGCGGAAGATGAGGAAAAAGCCGATAGTACGGAAGAGTCAGCCAAGGTATTAGTAGAAGCAATTCGCCATCAACTGTTACCCCGACAAATTATCACCCGTAAATCTATTGAAAATGCCATCTCTGTAATTATGGCGGTGGGTGGTTCAACTAACGCCGTGTTACATTTTCTCGCGATCGCGCGTGCGGCTGGTGTAGAACTTAATTTAGATGATTTTGAAACTATTCGCGGTAGAGTCCCGGTTTTATGCGATTTAAAGCCCAGTGGTAGATATGTCGCCACAGATTTACATCAAGCTGGCGGTATTCCCCAAGTAATGAAAATGCTATTGGTACATGGATTACTTCACGGTGACTGTATCACTATCACAGGTAAAACCATCGCCGAAACCTTAGCCCATATCCCCGACGAACCACCCGCCAATCAAGATGTAATTCGTCCTTGGAATCATCCGATGTATGCGCAAGGCCATTTAGCCATTCTCAAAGGAAATCTGGCGACAGAAGGAGCAGTAGCAAAAATTACCGGGGTGAAAAATCCCAGTATTACCGGCCCTGCAAGAGTATTTGATTCCGAGGAAGAATGTTTAGATGCCATCCTTGCAGGTAAAATTAAAGCTGGTGATGTAATTGTCATTCGCTACGAAGGCCCCAAAGGCGGCCCCGGAATGCGGGAAATGCTAGCACCTACCTCAGCAATAATTGGTGCGGGTTTGGGCGATTCTGTAGGTTTAATTACTGACGGACGCTTTTCTGGCGGTACTTACGGAATGGTAGTCGGACATGTTGCACCTGAGGCTGCTGTTGGTGGCGCGATCGCTTTAGTCGAAGAAGGCGATAGTATTACTATTGATGCTCATGGGCGCTTATTACAAATCAACCTTGACGATGCCGAATTAGCTAATCGTCGCGCTAAATGGCAACCCCGTCCACCCCGTTATACCAAAGGTATCTTAGCCAAATATGCTAAGTTAGTTGCTTCTAGCAGCGTTGGGGCTGTGACAGATTTAGATTTATTTACAGCTATTTTCAGGTAAATAGACCACGCTGTAGGGGCACGGCATTAGTAAAATTATTGTATGTACCAACAGATTGTCGGTGCCGTGCCCCTACGATAGATGTGGTTCAAATAGGTGAAAACTGCTGTAAATAAGTCATTTGTTAGAGACGCGATGAATCGCGTCTGTACAATTTCTTCCTTGTTCCCTTTGTCTCCCTTCCATGCCCAATGCCCCATGCCCCATGCCCATTTTTAACAAAAAATGGTCACTTACGGCTACGTCTTGTATCGTAAAAAGTAATGGCCTCATCACAAATATAAAAATCATGGATAGCAGACAACTGGCTAGATACATGGAAGCCACGGATGGCATCGCTAAACCTTGGCTCTTAGTGCAACTGCGCCTGAAAAAACTCCAAGAACGTCAATCCCAGATTCCTCAAGAAGTTTATGTTGAGGAATTAGAAGATATCTTCCAAGATATGATGAACTTGGGCGAATGGTGGCAAGGTATCGAAGATGAGGTATTTTGATTAGTTAATAGTCAAAATTACCTAGAGTTAGCAGTTGTGTGTACTCAAGAGAGATGTCGTACACGCGATCGCACTCCAATTTAACGTAATACTACAGTGCAATTAATTAAATCATCTCTCACCGATCCTCCCTGGCTTACCTTTCTGAGGCTAGCAAGGGGGGATCACTTGTTAGGATCTAGCCCTTTAACTGAGGCGATTCTGAAAATACTGGCGGTACAAGTCGCAACTTGGTATCACTTTATTTTCATGAGAATATACTACCAAACCCATGCTATGTAATTTAAAGGCTGATTCTGAATCTAGTTCGATTGGTAACGAACTGTTAACAACTTGGTTAAAGGCTGTGGCTAAATTGGCATGGGGTTCGAGATTGCATAAATGCGATCGCAAATGATCGCTATAAATTCCCGCTTCTGTTGGGGCTGTTTGTAACAACTGCTCTAGGGTAATATCTTGCTGTTGCAGGTGATAAAGGGCGAGTCTGACTAAATAAGGATGTCCCCCTACCATTTCCATCAGTTTTGTTACTTGGGCATCCGTCCAATTTAGCCTCTGATGGCGCTCAACGAGAATTTTCACTTGTTCTGAGGTGAATTCTGGTAATTCCACGCTCAAGCCGACGTTAAAGGGCGATTGATTGATATTTAAGGGGATATATACTTCCTTGGAATGTACCAAAACTAAGCGGAGTTTTTGCCATAATTCGCTACTGCGATCGCCATATTTAGCATATTCATACCAAGCGCGTAACAAGCTAAAAAAGTCTTCGGCTATGTCGCGATAGGGAAAAATGCGATCGACACCATCTAAACTAATAACTAAGGGGCTGTTAATTTCTTCTAACAAACATTCTTCAAAATAAGCAGTAGCTTTATCTTTACTGCCATAAATACTCCAATAATCATCTAATTGATGCAGTTGCTTTAATTTCCGTCCTACACTTTCACAAAACCAGCGTAAAAATATATCTAAGCTGGTAAAAACTGCTTTATCTGCTAAATGAAAACTTAAAGATACTGTTTGATAACCATGCTTTCGCGCTTCATCTAACATCCTCGCCATCAGGGAAGTTTTACCCATCTGTCCCGGTGCTTTTATCCGAATTAAAGCCCCTGGTTGCAAAATTTCTTGATAACAACGTTCTTCAATCGGCGGACGTTCAATATAAAATTTAGAAGCTAAAGGTACTTGACCTGCGGGAAATTCTAACTCTGTATTTAGTTGGGTTCCTGCATTGCTATTTACAGCAATTAATTCTGACGCATTGCTGGGATAACCTGGATAATTTGATGTTGTTGTCCCCACTGTTAACGGTGAAGATAACATGAAATCAGATTGTATAATTGTCTCTAACTGCTTTGTTAGCGCCCCATTACGTAAAAGTCTTTGTCGCTCGATAGCTGCTTGAAAATTCTTTTTACTTACCTTTTCACCAAATGCTTCTGACAACATTTGCCACAGCTTAGGGCCTACATCATGTTGGAGATACTCGGTAGTATAGCCATAAGTTTGAGCAATCTCATCATATTTCTTCCCTTGCCAAGAACTACGAAGTATTGCCACTTCAATATCTTTCAAGTGTCTTTTAGTCTGGGCAACAACTGCTGCATCTAAGATTTTGAATGCTGTTTCAAAGTCCATTGCTCAGGGATGAATTACAACTATTGGCTGATTTAGCTACAACTCGAATTTTTAACTTTCCAGATTTTTTCTTTAACAATCTGGAAATAGCGAAAATCGAGACATTGCTTATTTTTACACAGATGAGTCTCCTTAAATATTGTGACTTAATCTTACTTAAGATTTTTGCGGACTGAATTGTTGCTCATCAAACTCCTTAAATTATCCACATTTACCTTTTACAGAATCAAAGGCAACATAGCGATCGCCAGTATATCAATAGTTAAACATTTTATCTGTTGTTAACTCAGTTCTTTGGTTCCAACCCCATCGAGCCGTTACGAATTATTACTACATCACAAGCAAACTCACAACCTCATTCAAGGAGACACAACATTATGGCTATTATTGGTAACCCTACTCCTGGTAACGACAATATCAGTGGTGATAGCGCGAATAACTTAATTGATGCCTTGGCAGGTAATGATACTGTCAATGGTAACGGTGGCAATGACACCCTCATCGGTGGTAGTGGTAATGATAACCTGCTCGGTGCTGTCGGTGATGACGTTCTTATGGGCGGTGATGGCAATGACAATCTTTCTGGAGATATATTTAACGGCATTGGTAATGATAGCCTCAACGGTGGTGCAGGAGACGATCAACTTAATGGAGGGTTAGGGCGAGATACTCTTGTTGGCGCAACAGGTAACGATACTTACTCTATCGGCTCAGTAGATACCATTGTGATTGAGCAGGCGAATGAAGGCAACGATATCGTTAATTCTTCCATCAGTTATACTCTGGGAGCCAACCTGGAAAGATTGACACTCGTGGGAACTGCCAATATCAATGGTACAGGTAATTCTTTGAGCAATATCATTCTTGGCAATAGCGCGAATAATGTTTTAAATGGTGTAGCCGGGGATGATACGATTAATGGTCTTGATGGCAATGACACTCTCATTGGTGGGAGTGGTAACGACATTCTCAACGGTGGTAATGGCAACGATAACCTTTCTGGTGACACCGGGAACAATCTTGTAAATGGTGGTGCAGGTAACGATATTCTCATCGCCCAAAACGGACAATTTCCGGGTATAGGTGATGTTGGCGATACCCTAATTGGCGGTGCTGGTAATGATGAGTTACGTGTCACGGGAGCCACAAATTATGTTTTGACTAATAATCAGCTATTTGTGGGTAATTTAGTCCATCAGTTTTCTGAGATTGAGAGAGTTAGGTTAACAGGTACTTCCGGTAACGACACGATTAACGCCTCTCAAGCTTTGTTGACAGATAGAACTTTTCTTTTTGGTAATGAAGGTAACGACACCATTATCGGTAGTCGCGGTTTAGACCAAATTTACGGTGGTAGCGGTAACGACAGTATCGTCGGTGGTGCAGGATTTAACTTCCTGCGGGGTAACGATGGTAATGACACCCTTAGAGGCGGGAATGACAATAATAATTTAGAAGGTGGCGCTGGAGATGACTTAGTTCAAGGTGGAACAGGTAGAGATACTTTTGTCGATAGTGCTTTTGATGGCGCAGGTGATGACCGCTACATCGGCGGTGCTGGTGATGATTATTTATTCATAGATGGTGACAATAACTTTGAGCTGTTCTCATTTAGTGAACCAACTAAAGCTCAACTCAAAGGTGGTAAGTTTGGCTTGGGTGCAAACTTAGATGACTCAGCCACAGGTACTGATACCCTAGAAGGTATTGAAACCGTAGAAATTCACGGCGGAAATGGTAGCAATCGCATTGATGCTAGTCGCGCCTTTCAAAATGTGATTCTCAATGGTCTTGATGGCCGTGATATCCTGCTGGGCGGTAGCGGTAACGATACAGTATTTGGTGGATTAGGCAATGATAATCTCAACGGTGGTGTAGGTAACGATCGCCTAGATGCCGGTCTTGGTAATGATAGTATGTTTGGTGGTGTAGGTAATGATACCCTGCTTGGTAGCGGTGGCTTTAATACCGGCGAAATAGATACCTTATCTGGCGGTTCTGCATTCAATGGTGTTCAATATGTTGATACTTTCTCCCTCAATGATTCCTATCGCCAAGCCGGTCATGCAATTATCACAGATTTCTCTGTCATCGAGGGCGAAAAACTAATTTTACGCGGTACTGCGAGCGATTACACTTTTGTACAGCAACAGTTTAGTACTGGTACTATCACTAATAACTCATCTATTGTTGATACAGTCATTTTCTTCGGTGCGCCTGCTTTCGGTGATGTAATTGCTGTAGCTGAGGATGTGAGTTTTACAGCGACAACTCCAGGGATTACATTTATTAGTTGATGTCAACAAAGTGCGATCGCTAATGAGTGCAAATTGCAAGTTGGTGAGGTACAGATAATCGTTCATTGTAGGGGCATTGGCACTGCCATGCCTCGAAGCGCGTACCTCATTTACCTGAAATATGCTGTATTTATTTAGTAAGACCGATCGTCAGCAATACCGCAGCCCCCAAGGAACTAATTGTGCGGACATGATTCCACAATGTCCAATTGGTGAGATATCTAGCCCAAAGATTTGCACCCTCTGTACTATCTGGATTAGCGATCGCTAGGGCATCATTGAGGGGTACATTGAAGGCGATTGTAACTAAAATTGTCCCAATTAAGTAAATTAAACTACCGATGAGCAAGTAAATATTACCAGGTTGAGCCAAATTTGTGCAGGAAGCGATCGCTATCCACAGACAAGCCAAAGCCGTACCAAACAGCGCCAGCATAAACCAGGGATTGATCGCGGTAATATTAACCGATTGCATGGCGATTATGCCTTCTTTTGGTTGCAGTCGCCCCAACGCACTCATCACAAAAGTCGAGAAAGCAAAAAAGACTCCCGCCACCAACCCGCAGCCTAAAGCCGTGACAAGTTTTAATGCAAACGGCATAAAACCCTCCTACAAATGCATTTCCTGTAGTTTCAGAAATTATGCACCTAGCATATAAGATTACTATTTGATTTTAAAACTAACACCAATTGAAAAAAAGAATCAGACAGATTGTAATGTTACAACAGTATTTTAAATTCCCAATTAGATGATTATAACTTTGGTAGTAAATAGGAACCTAACTAGAGACAGTCAAGAACGATCGCTTTATATAAATAGGATGAGGAATAAATCAAGCAATTGATAATGCAATGCTTAGTAGATATATTCCTCAAGAAATAGATGGTGATTTCCAACTGGAGTCTTCCACTTCCTTTAGAACAATACCTAAATCACAGAGTGGTCATATATTTCTTCTCCGATGGACAATGGATACCGATTAAATACTGTCGTTTAGCAAAAGCAATCGAAATTTCTCAACAAGCCCAGCAGGAGTCAGCCAGTGAAATGTTGTTATTTCCTGTAGATTTAAATCCAAACTTTTTTAATCAACAACTTTTTTGAATTAATTGAAATCCTCCCGCCAAATACAGGTTGACGGGAGAGTTTTTATGTGATACGCATCAGTAGATTTCCCTAATTTAGACGGATTATTTTTGATTTATCCCAATTGGCAAAAAGAATGCGCCAGATTGTAGGGGCACTGGCACTGCCATGCCCTCTAGAATATTTTTATGTGTCGCCAAGATTATTTGAATTTGTATTATACCAATTTTCTGTGAAGTGGCACATAAACCCCCGCAGGCTAGAAGCCTGGGGCTAAACAAACAAAGCCTGCCTACGCAGGCTAAATTATATGCATTTTTATATTAAATTGGTATTAGCTAATCTGAATAACATAGGATTTACGCATACTCTACGAGTTCTTGGCGTCTTGGTATCTTGGCGGTTCGATAAATTAAGGTTTTTGATAATTTTTGCGTAAGTCCTATAACAATTAAATGCATCGTCTGAGAACGAAAAAGAAAGGTTGATTTATATTCTTATAATCCATAATTCCTAACACAGTATTCTCATCTACTTTGCGAAAGGAATCATTAATCGGCAAATAATCATAAACCATCGTCGCAGTCACTTTTCCTCGATACTCCATCATCCGCAGTCTAGCTTGAGGTTTCTCAGTTTTCAGTAAAGAATTCATCCAGACTAATAACGGTTTTAGCGAATCATTTCGAGGAATCGGCAATTTCAATACCCAGTTGATTAAATTAGCATTAGGCGCAATCTTAAAGATTTTTCCCCGATTATCTAAAAATAACAATGGATGAACATTTTCCGCATCGACAAATTCTTTCCCATACCAATTAGAAATTTCTAATAACCCATCGATTGGATGATCTGTATGCAATCCAGATCCTTGCCAACGACCAAACATAAACTCTAAATTAACTGGTTCAAGCACATCAAATAACTGTAAAGCTTCTTCTTTTGTAGTTTTACCCGTTTCCAGAATCAATTGAGTATTTTCTAAAGTATTCATAGTTGTGCTTGCTATTATGGGATTTTCCAAATTACTAAATTACTGAAATGACTTTATGGTACTTAATTTTATGTTAGCAATCTCTCTGAATTATGGGTGACTTTATGACTGTAGAAATCAGACAATCTTTTGGCTTAATTCTAATTGCGTAATTCTCAAATATAAATCCTACTCAGGGTGAATTAACTTTTTGGCGTTAGTTGGCAAATTATTGAAGAGTTGGCAGTCCAAATTCTGCAATAACATTCAAAAACCTTGGGTAGTGGAGCAGCTTAATAATGGATATATTCAAGCAAATCCAATTAAAATTAAAGTTTTTTTTGGGTTCATTATTTTATCTGAGTTATGCTCCCAAAGCGCTTATATACACGAAAAGACGAGACAAATTAGAACGCCAGTTTATCGCCAGAACCACAGATGACGGTGTAAGTTTACCGGGAAAATTAATCCGTGCTGAAGCTACTGCAACAGGTGCTAATTTTTATTTTGAGCTTGCAGAATTAGAGGTTTATTTTCTCGCTGAAGATTTAGTGCGGGTTGACTGGAAACAAGGTATAGCACCGATTCCTTACGGAATTGCTCGTCAGGAATGGCCGGAAGTAGAAGTAAAATTAACAGAAACCGAGACTAACTGCGCTGTATTTACAGAAAGGCTGAAGGTAATTGTTGAAGTAGATGGTAAGCTAAAATTTAGCGATCGCTCTGGACAAATTATCCGCGAAGAACTACCGCCCCAGTATAAAATAGAAGGCTGGGTTCATCAAGCACAACTCCGCCCAGAAGAACGCATTTATGGCTTAGGGGAACGAGCTTCTTCGCTAAATCTGCGGGCGGCTAAAGATGAGCGGCAACAAAGTAAAACCTACCGCATGTGGAATTATGACGCCGCAGGTATGTATGCTCCCGGCTCAGATCCCATGTATCTCTGCATTCCCGTGTATTTGGGTATGCATTCTCTAGGTAGTTATTTGATTTTTTATGAAAATTCCTTTGATGCCAATTTTACCTTTGGGGAAACTGCTACAGCTGACTTTACAGGCGGTGCCCTACGTTATTATTTCACGGTCGGTTCTCCCAAACAATTACTAGAGCGATACACCGAATTAACTGGACATGCGCCTCTTCCCCCGCGCTGGGCGTTAGGCTATCATCAGTCAAAATGGGGATATCGTACCGAAGCGGCGGTGAGAGAGGAAGCAAAGGCTTTTCAAGCGCATAATTTACCTTTAAGCGCAATTCATTTAGATATTGATTGTCAAGTTGGCTACCGAGCTTTTACCATCGACCCCGAAAGATTCCCAAACTTGGCAAGCTTTACCCAGGAACTTGCGGAAATCGGTGTACAATTTATTGCTATCCTCAACCCAGGAATTAAGTACAGTCGCCACAGTAATCTATTTTTAGAAGGTCAAATTCTCGATGGTTTTTGTAAACTGCCTAATGGCAAACTGTTAGTTGCACCTGTTTGGCCTGGTTGGTGTGTATTTCCCGATTTTACTAACCCCAAGGTGCGCAGTTGGTGGAGCCGCCAGTATGCTTATTTGCTAGATGTGGGCGTGGCAGGTTTTTGGCATGATATGAACGAACCTGCGGCTTTTATTACCGATGGCGATCGCTCTTTACCCAAAGTTACCCAACATTATATGGAAGGCCGCGGCGGCGATCATCGAGAGGCACATAATATTTACGGACTGTTACAAGCCGAAGCAGGTTATGAAAGTTTGCGTCAATATCGCCCAGAAAAACGACCTTTTATAGTTTCTCGTGCTGGTTGGGCAGGACTTCAGCGTTATGCTTGGACTTGGACAGGCGATGTAGAATGTACTTGGCCTGCATTGCGTCAAACAATATCCACAGTTATTGGTTTAGGCTTATCTGGTATTCCCTACAGCGGCCCGGATATCGGTGGTTTCCAGGGTAATCCTAGTGCAGAGTTATACTTGCGCTGGTTCCAAATGGCAACATTTTTCACCTTTTACCGCACTCATTCCTCAAATAACGTTGAACATCGCACCCCCTGGACTTATGGCGAACCATATCTGAGTATTATTCGCTCTTTCTTGGAATTGCGCTATAGCTTGTTACCCTACTTTTATACTTTATCTTGGGAAGCTACACAAAAAGGTTATCCTCCCGTGCGTCCCCTGTTTTGGGCTGCTAGCGATGATATGAGATTGTGGGATGTGGAAGATGCTTTTATGTTGGGTGATGCTTTACTAATTTGTCCGATTGTCCAAGAAAAAGAGCGATCGCGTCAAGTAATGTTACCCCCTGGGAATTGGTATAGTTTTTGGGATGATACCGTCTTTGCAGGCGGAAAACAGGTAACACTTTCCGCACCATTAGAAAATATTCCTGTATTGGTGAAAGCTGGGAGTATTTTACCTATGGAAGAGAATCAGCAACTTACCCTACATATTTACCCATCTGGGGAAGGTGAAAGCTTAACTCAGCTATATAGCGATGCGGGTGATGGCTATGGTTCATCCCGATTAGATACATTACATCTGGTAAGATTTGCAGATAATTTAGAACTGACACGGGAAGAACAAGGCGATTATCCTTTCCCCTATACCAGCGTCAAACTGCATTTACACGGGCTAAAAATTCAGCAAGCTTGGGTTGATGATGTAGAAGTGACATCTCAGGGACAAGAATTAGATTATATAGAATGCGATCGCTTTTTCAAAATTCGGTTGCAAATAGATTGAAAATGGGCATGGGGCATGGGGCATGGGGCATGGGGCATTGGGCATGGAGGAGAATTGTACAGACGCGATTAATCGCGTCTCTGACAAATGACAAATAAAGCAATAATTACGGAGTTTCTCATATTAGATATAACTTGTCAAAATAGCAAGACAATCAATAGATTTGTTGTAAATTTAACCCTTTGGCATTTTGGCAACTATCCCCAAAACTTACTTGATATATTGCAATTATTACCAAGATGTTTACACTCATATACAGAAGACGGGGCCGCACCCGTCTTTTTGATTTTTTACATTTTTACTATTTGGCATTTTGGCAACTTACCAAAATTTAGCTATGCTATTTTCATAAGGCTTGTCAGGAATAAACTGGGGTTTAAACAGGAAATAATGAACAACTAATGGTTATTTATGTTTGCACCCTTAATAATTCTGGCAACCTATTTAATTCGCTGTGTATTTTTTTCAGAGTCCAAGGTGTATTACCTCTTTCAAGCTATCTTGGCGGGATAATTCCCGTCTTTTATTTTGCGTAATTTCTTGGAGATTCTTTTAATATCAATCTAGTACGACAAGGCAAAATTTATAAGTCACAATTCACAAGAAATAATCATTATATTACAAGATTTTTACCTACAGCAGATTATCGTTGATTGTAGGGGCACTGGCACTGCCATGCCCCGAAGTGCGTACCTGATTTACCAGAAATATGTTGTATTTTAAACGGTCTGTTTATTTCCGCCGACTTGTACTAGTTAAAATTTAGTTAATTGTCGAATTAGCATAGGTAATATTATTTACATATTCTTAATAAGGCGAGTTAATTTCCTTTTGTCAATTTCTCGACAATCTCAGGATAATGATGCATGAAAATCTCTTTTTCCTAGTGTCTATTATCATTTTGATTTAGGTACTATCATCTGTTTTTGGATTTGAACACATCCTAGAGGAAGATGTCAAACCTAAAAATAAACAGTAGATTAAATCGGGATGTTGTTATGCACTGGATTTATATAGAGGTCTGGTAACCAGCCAAACCTTTTTTTTATTTGCACATTAAAAATAGCAGTTTGCATCGTTAAGGGATGAATTGAATTAATTGATACCCACACTTTGTACATGCAGTAGGATAGTTTACAGATTACAGCAATTTTCAGGTAAATAGACCACACTGTAGGGGCACGGCACCCAAAATCTTCTCGTATATACAATAATCTTACTGGTGCCGTGCCCCTACTATGATTGTGGTTCAAATGCATTAAAACTGCTGTAAGAGCCAATTATTCACAAATATCTGGCTTAATCCACGCCTACAAGCTGTGAATATCTTTCCCCTTAACACTTGCACTCTGCAACCCTACCTTTACGGCTGAATGCATCAGCTTTGCTTCGGTTTCCGCAACTTTTGGGAAACGATGGGGCCGAGAATTTGGTTGAGACTACGCAATTGTTCGGCTGTACCCATGCAAATGAGGGTATCACCTGGCATTAATACTGTGTC
Source organism: Calothrix anomala FACHB-343 (assembly GCF_014696435.1). GTDB lineage: Bacteria > Cyanobacteriota > Cyanobacteriia > Cyanobacteriales > Nostocaceae > Aulosira > Aulosira anomala_A. Next base: position 86,978 of record NZ_JACJQG010000018.1, read on the forward strand.
ACCAGTGGGGCCGCCAATCAAGTTACCATCGGTACGGCGAATTGCTAGAACTAATGCGCCGGTTTGCGATCGCAATTTGGCTTTTTGTAGGGTTTGTCCGACAAAAGGACAGTAAGCTGGTTCTAGGAGAAATTCTTCCATGTACAATTGGCGGTCTGAACCAGAAAGTATACCATCAACAAAATCTAAAATTTGCGGTCTCAGGGCTGCAGCTGCCATCCGCTTTCCGCCTGTAATATAAGGAGAAATTACCGCATCAGCGCCTCCGCGTTGTAATTTTTGTAACGCTTCTTCCGTACTAGCTCTGGCGATCGCTCTAATGCCCGGATTCAAAGTTTTTGCTGATAAGACTGTGTATAAATTTTCTGCATCAGAAGGCAGTGCTGCAACAATACAAATCGCTCGTTCTATGCCAACTCTTAACAGCGATTCATCTAACGTGGCATCACCTTGGTATACTATATAACCTTCGGTTTGTGCCCTTTGCACAGATTCCACTTCGGAATCAATGACGACGAAAGATACACCTTCTGCCCGAAATTCTTTGGCGATTTGGCGTCCCGTCCGACTAAATCCACAAATAATATAATGTCCCGATAAGGATTCCATTAAACGCCTCTGTTGCCTGATGCGAATTCCTTCTTGAAAGTAGCCTTCAATTACTGCTTGTGTAAATAAATTGACAATGTAACCAATATTGATTACACCCGTCAAAATTAAAGCGATGGTAAATAATCTGCCGCGATTGCCGAGGGGGTTAGTCTCACCATATCCGACTGTAGCCAAGGTAATCACCGTCATGTAAGCAGCATCTTCCCATGACCAACCCTCAACCAAACAGTACCATAAAGTCCCAAGCAAGAAAACACAGCAAAGCGCGATCGTTGCTAGTATCAACTCCTTTTGAATACGTTGATATTTTTGCTCAGGTATTAAGTACACAATTTTTTTACCTCTGCGATTGATGAGAAAATGTTAATGGTCAATGGTCAATGGTCAATAGTCATTTGTCATACCAATCCGCGTTTTGATAGGTAATTAATATTTTGGTAGGGGCGGGGTAACCCCGCCCTTCCTTGTGTGGGTTTCAAGGGCACTTAAGGTTAGGCATTGTCTAAAAAGTGTGGGAAAATCAAGATTGAATACTTAAATTCCTTAACCATATTTTAAGATTTTTGTCAATCTAAAAATTATAAAATCATGAGTTCTCAAAAATAGTCGAAATTTTTGAGAAATTTCTACGACACTAGTAGATAACTATACGATTAAAGATTTTCTTAAGGAGCGGTAGTGAGCATACAAAGTTTAGTTGAAGCAGCCACCAACCCCCCAAAGTCTGATTCGTTGTCATCAAGCCCTTTTGATGCCAACAGCTTTGATGAAGCGGTGATGTCTACTTATGCTCGATTTCCCCTAGCCTTAGAACGGGGTGCAGGATGCCGGGTTTGGGATAGCGAAGGGCGAGAATACCTCGACTTTGTTGCCGGAATTGCCACTTGTACATTGGGACATGCCCACCCAGCTATGGTAGAAGCGGTGACGCGGCAAATCCAAAAGCTGCATCACGTGTCTAATTTGTACTACATTCGCGAACAGGGTGAATTAGCACAATGGCTGATTCAACATTCCTGCGCCGATCGCGTTTTTTTCTGTAATTCTGGGGCGGAAGCTAACGAAGCCGCAATTAAACTGGCGCGGAAATACGCCCATACTGTCTTAGAAATTGAACGACCAATTATTTTAACCGCTAATGCTAGTTTTCACGGGCGGACTTTAGCCACAATTACGGCTACAGGACAACCCAAGTATCAAAAACACTTCGATCCCTTAGTGCCTGGGTTTCATTATGTGCCTTACAACGATATTGGCGCGATAGAAGCGGCAATTAGCGAACTCGATGAAGGCGATTACCGCGTAGCAGCAATATTATTAGAACCATTACAAGGAGAAGGCGGCGTGCGTCCAGGCGATCGCGCTTACTTCCAAAAACTGCGGCAAATTTGCGACGAAACCGGCGTTTTGTTGATTTTTGACGAAGTGCAAGTCGGAATGGGACGCACCGGTAAATTATGGGGTTACGAAACTCTCGGCGTAGAACCGGATATTTTCACCAGCGCTAAAGGATTAGGTGGTGGTATCCCCATCGGTGCCATGATGAGTAAAAAATTCTGCGATGTCTTCCAACCAGGAGAACACGCCAGCACCTTTGGCGGTAATCCCTTTGCTTGCGGAGTCGCCTTGAGTGTCTGCCAGACTTTAGAGAAAGAAAATATCTTAGAGAATGTGCAACAACGGGGTGAACAACTGCGCGAGGGCTTAAATGCGATCGCTGCTAAAAATCCTCATCTTATCGCCGATGTTCGCGGCTGGGGCTTAATCAACGGTATGGAATTGCAAGCAGATATTCAGCTAACAGCAGCTGAAATTGTCAAAGTTGCGATCGCTGAAGGTGTATTGCTTGTACCAGCAGGGCCGAAAGTTCTGCGGTTTGTACCACCATTAATTGTCACAGAAGCAGAAGTTAACACAGCCTTACAAGCTGTAGAAAAAGCACTAGCAACGTTGACAGTTTAGGGCATGGGGCATGGGGCATTGGGCATTGGGCATTGGGCATTTGGCATTGGGCATGGGGCAAAGACGCGATGAATCGCGTCTCTACAATGGTTGTCATTCGTCTCCCTTCCCTAGCCCCTAGCCCCTAGCCCCTATTCTACTTGTGAAGACTATCAAAACTTCTGCACGTAAATCAAAAACAGGAGCGCATAATAACCAAGTAGCACAACATAGCTGGGAGATATGGCAATGGTGGAAGATAATGGCTCAATTCGCACTCTATCAGTAGATATTGGTGGTAGTGGTGTCAAAGCTTTGGTTTTAGATGTTACAGGACAACCTGTAACCGAAAGGGGACGTTTAGAAACACCCCAACCAGCAAAACCAGACACAGTAATTAATGCCATTGCTGTTTTAGCAGCTAATCAAGGTGAATTTCATCGCGTTTCTGTGGGTTTTCCTGGTGTGGTGCGTCATGGAGTCACGGAAACGGCGGTAAATTTAGATCGAGATTGGATTGGTTTTGATTTTCAAACAGCCTTAGCCAATAAATTAAATAAACCTGTACGGGTAATTAATGATGCCGATATGCAAGGGTTAGGCGCGATCGCAGGTAAAGGTGTGGAATTAGTGATTACCTTGGGTACAGGATTTGGTTCCGCGTTATTTGTTGATGGTAAGCTAGTCCCGAATATGGAAATGGGGCATCATCAGTTCCGCAAAGGCGAGACTTACGAAGAACAACTAGGGCGGGCGGCGTTAGAAAAAATTGGCGATAAAAAATGGAATCGACGCTTAGAAAAAGCGATCGCATCTCTCGAACATTTATTTAATTATGATTGCCTTTATATCGGCGGTGGTGAAGCCGTCCGCGTCAATCTCCAGCTACCTTTAAATGTCAAACTAATTCCTAATATTACCGGTTTATTAGGCGGCATAGCTTTGTGGAGAGATTAGTTATTAGTCAATAGTCAATAGTCAATAGTCATTGGTTATTTGTGAGAGACGCGATTAATCGCGTCTGTACAATGATCATTTGTCCCCCTGCTCCCTGCCCCCTGCTCCGTGCCCCCTGCCCCATCCAGCCTAAGCCCAGCGAGAGATGAACTTAGCACAAATCGCGCCTATTGATTGAAGGGAAGGTGTTAAGAATGATTAACTATGCAATTAAAATCAATTGGGCAGCAGGTGGTAGCTATCGTTGGGGCTTCTAGTGGGATTGGGCGGGATACAGCAGTGAAGTTTGCGGAACGGGGCGCGAAGGTGGTAGTTGCTGCTCGTAGCGAACCAGGATTACAGTCTCTGGTGGCTGAGATCCGCAATTTGGGCGGTGAAGCCACCTATGTAATTGCCGATGTCAGTGATTTTCAGCAAGTAAAAGCGATCGCAGATAAAACTGTAGCAGAATACGGACGCCTCGATACTTGGGTGCATACGGCTGCTACAGGTGTTATCGCTCCCTTTGAAAAAATTACACCAGAGGAGTTTGCCAGAGTTGTAGATGTTACCTTGATGGGACAGGTATACGGAGCAATGGCAGCCTTACCCCATCTTAAACAAGAGGGAAGGGGAGCGTTAATTCATATTTCCTCAATGGAAGGAAGGCGGAGTTTGCCTTTACAAAGTCCCTATTCGACAGCCAAGCATGGTTTAGAAGGATTTCTTGATGCGTTGCGGGTAGAGTTACAACACGAAAAATGGCCGATTGCTGTCACATCCATACTGCCAGCAACAATTAATACCCCTTACTACAATAAAGTTCGTACCAAATTAGGGGTGAAGCCTACAGGAGTACCGCCATATTATCAGCCGAGTTTGGTTAGCGATGCCATTCTTTACGCAGCTGAACATCCCACCCGTGATTTTGTGGTGGGGGATGCGGGGAAAATCTTAGATTTAGTGCAACGAGTTTCGCCAGCCTTAGCTGATTCTCTATTATTAGCGATCGCATTTCAAGGACAGCGTACCAATGAGCCAAAATCAGCCGATGCACCCAACAATGTTTTTGAGCCAATTGCAGGCTATGACAAAGTAGAGGGAGATTTTAGAAACTTGTCCATACCCAGTTTTTTAGATAATTTGGATAAAAATCCGCCCTTGAAATGGGGTGCATTAGCAGTTGCAGCATTAGGTATTGCCACAGCTTTAGGCATATTTGGTAAGAATGAAATTTAATTCTATTTCTAATTAATGCAAAAAAGCATTAATTTTTATAAGTTCGTAATCAGGATTTTAGTTGTTTACAAAGCATAACTAAAGCCCTGACTACGAACTCATTTTTTATAATTTTTCAACATTCCTGAAATTAATACCACTTAAAAAAAGAGTACAACAGATTGTAGGCGCAAAGCACTGCCTTGCTCTCTAAAATATATTGATGTATCGCCAATTGTACAGACGCGATTAATCGCGTCTCTCACAAATGACAAATGACCAATGACCAATGACCAATGACCAATGACAAATGACACCCACCGCCATTTATCTTCAAATTGCACCGCTATACGGAGAAATATTCTGATATTATCAATTTTGTCTAATTAATCCAAAATTGATTATGCAAGCAAGCTTTTTTACTGCTGTTGCTTTACCTGTTGCCTTAGCAATTATCATGCTAGGAATGGGTTTGTCTCTGGTACCCGAAGATTTTCAACGTGTAAAGAAGTATCCAAAAGCTGTTTTAATTGGCTTAATTAGTCAGTTAATTTTTTTACCTGTTATCGGTTTTCTCATAGCTACACTCGTACCCATGCAACCTACCATTGCTATGGGGTTAATGGTAATCGCACTTTGTCCTGGTGGAGTATCTTCAAATGTAATTACATTTTTGGCTAAAGGCGATGTTGCTCTCTCAGTTACTTTGACAGCTTTTAGCAGCGTAATTACAGTATTTACAATTCCCATATTAGGAAATCTTGCCTACCAACACTTTATTGGCAAAACTGCGGCGATCGCATTACCCATTGGTGCCACAATATTACAAGTTTTCTTGATGACACTTTTGCCCATTGGCTTGGGAATGACTGTGCGGCAAATATTTCCCGAAATCGCCCGTCGTCTAGAAAAAGTCACTAACCGCCTAGCAGTTGGCTTTCTGGCGCTCATTATTCTGATACTGATTATTCGTGAGTGGAGTAATCTACCCGGCTTTATTATGCAAGTTGGCGTGGGTGTAGTGTTGTTAAATACTATCGGTATGATAGTCGGATATTATATCAGCAAATTATTTAACCTCAATTCTGCCCAGCAAATCTGCATTGCCATTGAAGTGGGCATTCAAAATGGTACACTTGCGATCGCCATTACCGCAGGCTTACTCAACAATCCCGATATGGCAATACCTGCGGCTATTTACAGTTTGTTTATGAATATCACAGGTTTAATAGCAATTAACTATGGCAGAAAATTGGCTGTAACCAGTGTTGTGCCAGAACCTGTAGAAAGTAAAGTTTAGCTAGTTTCTCTGTTTTCTTGCCAAATTAAAAACCAAGAATTAAGATTCAATGGCAAAGCAAGTACAAGGTAATGCTTGAATTTAGTAATTACAATGGGGAATTAACTCTACTGACTGCAATTACCTATTTTTAAGCATTTTGTACTTTCTTGGGTCAAAACAATGAGAATTTTAGCATTGATGAGGAGCTAACTAGCATGGGTGAATCGAAGCGAAGAAAACAGCAAGATTCCAACTACGGGAAAGTTAAAAATCCGGTAAAAAAGCTAATGAAGATTTTTTGCCCAGTTTTTGAGGATTACGAGAATTTTCAGCATCGCGATCCTGATGATATATCATTAGCGATCGCTAAAGAAGGGTACAAAGAAACAGGCTTAAGAGGCATCATTTTAAAAGGATATCTAGCCGAACGTTTAGTCAAAGATTATCCACCAGAATCTGAATTAATCGCCGGGTTCAAACAACATGGCAACATTTATGTCACTTCTACATTAGCTTTAACTTATTTAGAGAATTCTCAGAATCGAGAGAAAAATCTCCAAAATTTTGATATATACAATCCATTAACCGAATTTATCCGCATTGACAGCGATGCTGAACAGTACCATATCAATTTGTTGACATCCTGCTCTGAAATACTTACTTAAACTTAGTCAAACTTGTTGATTAGCTTAGAGATTTCTTCCTGCTTCAACCAAGGTAGACGGCTACTACTTGTCCACAGGCGTTAAGTTCAGGTCAAGCCGACCTTACTTTATCAATAGGGGCATTCTCAAGATGGACGGACGCATTTTCGTCCCTGTCTTGAGAATGCCCACAGCTTTCACAACAAAAAATCCTTTGAGATAAAATCATTGGTTGAACGTGATGGCACTTACAGCAGATTTTTTGGGATACCATCTGTCAACTAGTTCGACTTTTGTACCGTAAAAAGGTTGTTTATATGTGAGTTGACTCTGTTCTGGCGTAAAAGTCACGAGCGTTTTTAGACGCTCTAATTTTCAGTTTCTTATCCCCCAGCACCTTATTACGATTTCGCCACTGCAATTTTTATGAAAAAATATCTAACCCATAATTATGATAAAGAGTTTTAATTTTATTTTGAATAAGCGATCGCACATTTTCTGGTGTAACAATTACACAATCTGGTGCATATTGCATTACCTCGCGAATGAACCAAAAAGTATTAGAAACACGCCTAACAACACGCTTGACTTTTGCTTTATCTGGTAGCCATTCATTAATTTTGTCTTCGAGTTTGGCTTGATAAGCAAAAGCTAAACCTGCAAACAGATGCATTTCTACATCTATTTCTGCTAACCCAGAACCCCGCCACTCACCAACAATCGGTGAAACAGCAGCATCCTGAATCCTGTCTAAACGTAAACTCCAATTGTGCTGCAAGTCTTCTACATCCAAGTTACCCTCAGTCTCTTCACACCAGCAATCAAGATATTGGCGCTTTTCGTGGGGCGTAATTTTAGCGTAACGGACAGTAAAATTCCAGATATGCTGTCTTGCGTCTTGATAACTCAGTTGAAATGGTTGCTCGCGTAAAATGTAACGATCTATTTCTAAACGCCAAGCTGGCGGTAAGTTTCCTAAAAAATTGTCAACTTCAGTACGCAGAGGTATAGGTAGTTCGCTACGCTCAAGTAATAATTGTGCTATTAGTTGCGCTTGCTCATTTTGCCCAATATCTGCTAAGGCAAGCATTGCACGATGAACAGCACGCAGACGCGATTCTGACCAGTCATGATTTTTACCAATAATTAAATGATGACGAGCGATCGCTTCTATTAGTTTAGAGATATTTGGGCGATCGCCCCACTTCATCCCAAACTCTAGCGCTAAGTTTTCTAACTCGGCTTTATCTCGTTCTGATACCGATAAAGTTATAGACTGACCCTTTCTACTCATTTTTATACGGACACTTTTATACGGATATATCTTGTCAACTTCTATTTTGCGTGCCAATATTGTTTTTAACAACCAGTTACGGACACTATTTAAGTTTATGTCCGAAAGTTACAAAATTAATCTCAAATCTGTTTATTCCCAAACAGTCCCCACACCCAAAGGTGTACAATTACCCCAAGATTGGTCATTATCTTGGCATCAAGCAGCCACTTTAGAAGCCTTACGCGATCCAAATATTGATGTAATATTCAACAACGCCATGACAGGCGATGGTAAAAGTTTAGCTGCATATTTAGAAGTGCTTCAGGGTGAATCTTCGGCTATTGGACTTTACCCAACTAATGAACTAGCACGCGATCAAGAAATACAAATTCAAGGCTATATTGCAGCATTTAAACCTGCAAATCAGCCCCGTGTAGTGCGACTCAGTGGTGCTGATTTAGAAATATATGCAGAAAATGAAGGCTTAAAGAAAAGTGCTGCGATCGCAACTCTCACTAGCCAACGAGAAGCATTATTAACTAACCCTGATATTTTCCATTATTTACATCGCGGTGCTTATATTATTCGTGGCGATAGTCCAGATAAATTATGGGGCAGAATCGATAAAGATTTTGATTTATTTCTTGTAGATGAATTTCATGTATTTGCTGCTCCCCAAATTGCCAGTATTATTAATACAATGTTATTAATTCGCTGCACCAATCGCCGCAAAAAATTTTTATTCCTTTCAGCTACACCAGATAAAAATTTAATCACTAAACTAGAAATAGCAGGTTTTCGTTGTCGAGAAATTAATCCCCACGAACAAAATAAATATCAATTTCCTGAGACTGAAGAACAAGAACAGCAATTAAAATCTCAAGGATGGCGGCAAGTAGCAAGACCAATCGCTTTAAATTTTATCCCCTTAGAACCAGCTTTTAAAGCATCAGAGACTTGGTTAAAAGAAAATATTGATTTGATTGTCAATCAATTTCAACAATATCCAGGTAGTAAAGGCGCAATTATTCTCAATTCTATTGCGTCCGTCAAGCGTCTAACTCCATTTTTTCAAGAAATTTTACAGCCTTATGGTTTAAAAGTAGGCGAAAATACCGGACTTTCTGGGAAAAGAATCAAAGAGCAAAGCCTTGCTGCTGATTTAGTTATCGGCACGAGTACAATTGATGTAGGGGTTGATTTTAAAATTAACTTTCTAATTTTTGAATCATCCGATGCAGGTAACTTTACCCAACGTTTAGGCAGGTTGGGCAGACATGATGGCTATGACAAAGAAGGTAAGCAAATTCAGTTTGCAAATTTCACAGCTTATGCACTTGTACCCAACTTTTTAGTCGAGCGTTTATTTCAGGTAGAATCTCCACCCTTAACAGTTAATTGTATTTGCGATCGCCCGTTTCTACAAAACACTATTAAAGAGCAATATCGCCAAATTAATGATTTTCAGGGATATTATTGCCGTTGGGGTGCTGTACAGTCTTTTTGGTTATGTTGTCAATTAAGCGATCGCACTATTCAACAACAGTATGCCCAAAGCCGAGATAAATTTCAAACAGTCAGCGAGCAACTATTTAATACCAGTTTGAAATCTATGGCTGGACGAATTAAAGGATGGGTTAAAGAATGGCAAGAAATCTCCGGAAAATCAGGAAATCCTATTGCTGAAGATGCTGCTAGTTTTCGCGGTTCTAGTCCATTGCAATGTGGTTTGTACGACTTAACCGAAGCCAACGAAGTAGATAGGTTTAAAACCTACGACTTACCCGGAATTTTGAGCAACTTAGAAATTGAAACGTGGACAGAGGCGGCATTTACACGGACACTGAAAGAAACTGCACAACGCACCGGACAACCAATTGCCAAAGGTAGATTTGCTCACTGTCTAGCATTTATCAAGTTGCGTTCTTACCGTGAGGAAAGGTTGAACTGGAAATTTACTTACCCTGGCGACTTGCAACCAATAGCTGATGCGTGGAAAGTCCAGGTTTTAACAGGCATAGAAGTTTGGCAACCAGAAAACCAATGGATTAGGGAGATAAACAAACGTTTAAAAACACAGGGTTTGGTATGTTATGTGCTTCGCCGTCCCGTTGCAGAAGTGCGGATGCGGCTACGGCTACCGATGCACTTTCAAATTTACCCGATTAGCGACCAGTACAGCGTTCATGATGCTAACACACCGTATGCGATCGCGTTTGGTCACTCTGCACTACTACTAGATACGCTGGCGTACACCTTTAAAAGTAAAGGAGATGAGATATGGATTGCTTGAGGTTTCAATCCCTCATAGGGATTTATGGGATTCAAAGTCTAAAGGCAGAAAAAGGAACAGTAATACGTTCACAGAGTATTGTTTCAATCCCTCATAGGGAGTTAGAGTATGTTATTGCCTTAGACTTTGACTTACAGTATAAGTATAGTACAAACACTTTAGTCAAGATAAAGAAGTTTGTCTCGTTAATACGCTGTGAACTGAAAATACTGTACCTTTATCTGAAACAGGCAAATGCAAAACCAAAATGCCGACCCCCACCTGTTGAAATGCGTACTTAATGCTGACATCAATCAGCTCCAACAGATTAACCAAATGCTGATTCATCGGCTTGTTGAGGAAGTCTACAAGCATGAGTGTCGCATCAGGACTTTAGAACAGCAAAATCAAGAAATATTGCTAAAACTTAACAAATTAGAAAATCTCACAAACGCAAATACTAGTCAGCTTCAAGAGAACCAAGAATTAATTAGTTTTATAGAAGCAGAAATTCCCTATTTGAGACACTTAGTTTACAAAAACGACGACTTAGAGAATCGTTTGGCTTTTCTCGAACCATCAGACTAAGGTGCTATTTGCAGTGTACACAGCATCAACAATCTAATTTCAAAGCACAGACTAGTTATGAACGAACAAAAACTACTAGAAAGAATCACAGTCAACCCCAAAATATTTGGCGGTAAACCTATTATTCGAGGTCGCCGTTTAGGAGTTGAACATATTTTAGGGATGCTTGCAGCAGGAGATACTATCGAAACCTTACTAGAAGCTTATCCCTGGTTAGAACGAGAAGATGTACAAGCTTGCTTAGTTTATGCAAGGAGGCTAGTTGCTCATGAACGAGTTGAACCATTATTGATAGAGTAACAAATGTGAAAATACTGCTAGATACTTGTGTGTGGTTCGGGGTGCGTACCAATTTACTTGCTGCTGGCTATGACGTAGTTTGGAGTGGAGATTGGTCAGAAGATCCTGGCGATGAGGAGATTTTAGCAACTGCTTACCGTGAAGGTCGAATTTTAGTAACGCTGGATAAAGACTTTGGAGAGTTGGCAATTGTAAGGGGAAATCCTCACTGTGGCATTTTACGTTTAGTTAATCTTACTACCACAGAACAATCAGTTGTTTGTCTGCGAGTACTTCAGCTTTACGGTAATGAATTAGCATCAGGTGCAATTGTCACTGCGGAATTAGGCAGAGTGAGAATTAGACCACCAGAGAATGATGCCTAAAACTCAACAAATTAATTTCTCGCACTAATGGTGCGAGAAATTAATAAGCTGAATTTCAATGTAATTTTTACTATGTAAATAATTACTCTTCAAACCATTTATGTAATTCAACTATTTACAATAATGGAGAATTAGCAAATGCAGAACCCCATTCCAACAATTGCAGAACTGCAAGAATTAGCCTCACAACTTCCTGAAAAAATTCCTTACTTAAAAATGTTAATCCTATTTGGTTCTAGAGCCACTGGTAATGCAAACGCAAAAAGTGACTGGGATTTTGCAGTTTTGTGTGATGAAGAACAGCGTGAAGCTTACATAAAAAATAATATTTCAGGTTTGTTTGAATTACCTATGCTGATTGGCGAAGTATTAAAAATCAATGCTGACCACATTGATATTGTAGAACTTAACCAATGCTCTTGGCTAATAGCTCATTTCGTGGCTCGTGATGGAATTCTCTTGTTTGAAAAATATCCTGAGCAATTTGAATCTTTTCGATTAAATTCCTTAAAAACTGAATCAGAGTTAAAGAAATTTCGGCAAGAGCAACATCAAATTATTGAAAGAGAACTAAATAAGTGGGGAGCATGAGTAATATAGATCCCGAAATAGTTTTAGTGAGACTTAGGTTCATTACCAAATATTACAACACGTTAGAAGAGTTTCGAGCTACTACTCTCGATGACTTCTTAGCTGATTTCCGTCAGCAACTTGTTGTAGAAAGACTGCTACAATTAATGGCTCAAGCTGCGATAGATATTAACGATCATATCTTGTCAAAGCTAAATCCAGGAAATTCAAATACTAACTTTGAAGCTTTTATTGAGCTTGGTAAATATGGTGTCATTACTCCCGAACTAGCAAGACAATTGGCACCATCAGCAGGATTAAGAAATCGTCTAGTTCATGAATATGACGATATAGATCCGCAGCAAGTTTTTAGGGCAATTAGTTTTGCTTTACAGCAATATCCACTGTATGTCAGACAAGTCAACTCATATTTAATTTCCTTGAGTGAAGAGAATGGCTAAAAAAAGTAAAGCTGCAAAAGCTTCAGATAAATATCAGCAATTATCACTTTTAGATATAGAAAACACTGTAAATTCTGAATCATCAGATGAAGATTGGTTATCGGGTGATTTTGGTTTTGATAGTGATAGCGATCGCACTATCGCAACTAAACAACAATTACTCACACTCAAGCTACTGCAAGAAGCGATTACAGCGCAAAATCCTGATGATATAGTCATGGCAGATTTTGCCAAATATGTTTTACCAAATCTGCTAAAAATAGCAATTGGTGTCACAGCTAAAGGTGGTAAATTCTTTGATGAAATAGACCAACAGCGAGAAGCAGCAGGTAAAACTAAAGTTAGGCGAGATAATGCAGCCGATCAATCACTCAATACACATTTACTCAACGGTTTATTTCCTGCAAATTTAATTGAGAAACGCTTAGAAAACCTGGATACAACTATTCGGCGCGTAGTCAGAGAAAGAGAACGGCGTTTAGTCATTGCTGGGTTCATTTTACATGACTTTGAAAAATTCCCCGATGTACCAGAAAATTGCCGCAAATTAGCGTTAGTAGAACATCGTCAAATTATTGATGAAAAAGTCAAACAATTAGGACTCGATCAGTTTATCAATCCCGATAATCCAGAAGCTTATACAGAATATCTCGACGATTTATTATGCTTGGCTTACAATGCTCAACGCCGTTGGGATACTAACTGGAATTTTTCGGAATTTGGCTTAAATCCTGTTCTTAAAGACCGTACTCTTCGCAGTCTAGCTGATTTAACTTGTTTAGCTGATTCTCTCGCTTCTATTGTTAAACATCCCCAAGATGCAGAAAATCCGAGATTGCAAGAAATTATTCATAATCTCAGCGATGGACAACTGAAATTTACCTATCACCGTATTGCAGAAAATCGGGGTGTTTTAACTAATGTTGTCAATAATGCCGTAATTCAAGCTTATACTAGTCTCAATACCAATGAGCAGATATATTATGAACCTTTACTATATCTGCCAACAGGTGTAATTTATCTCGCTGCGCGTAACGCTCCTTCTCTATCTACAAAAGACTTACCAGACCTTGTAGTTAATAATATTAAGTTCCTATGTGCAGGACAATTAAAACGCAGACAAACAGGATTTGGTCGTGATGGTAAAGGCATGAAATATGCCGAATATTATAACTTATTTTTTGACTCTCCCGGCTTAATGGAAGTAGCTTTAGATGCAACATTACGCATTTTAAGTTCTACTAAACCATCTGTTGCTAAAAGTCGCAGTGATAACTTAGTTAAGTTTCAACAACAAGGGGTTTTACCTGCTGAGTTTGATTTTAATTTTACCGATGATATCCGCATTGACCAAATAGCTGAATTTGGCGATTTAGTTAGTCGTAAAATTTGGGATGAAGCCGTTAACCGGATTGAAGCAATTCGCAAGAAAGATAAAAAATTACCCGCTATACCTGCTTTTGATTTAACACATAAAGTTACTGAATTCTGGAATTTAACAGAATCTATCCCTGAAATTCGCCACATTCAGCGCATCAATGAAAGCCTGAAAGAAAACAAGTTAAAAGGTAATACTGGCGGCGTACCTTATGAATGGTATTATCTCGCTGCTAAGTATCTGGAAGCACATCCAGGCGTGGAAGATGTCAGGGAAATTTGCCAGCAAGTTATTAAATACTTGACAGGTTTAATTTCTCCCATCCTCTCTCAATATCAATTACCTGATGGTTGGGATGATTTAAGACAATGGGTATCAAGAGTGGTGATGTTGCCAAATACAAATCAACAACAATCACCTGAAACGCAAACTAAAAACTTTCTCAATGAGTTAGGTAACTATAATGCTGCTAAAAAACCTGGAAGGGGAAGACAATTAATTTGTTCAATTTCCCATTCTGCTTACACAGTAACAGAGCAGATGGAATCAGCAGTTTTATTTACACCGCAAGTTTATACAAATAAACAAATGTTAGGTGGTTCTAATGCCAAGCGCAATATTTCTAGTATTGCAGGTGTGGAAATGATGTTGCGACAAATTTTGATGAATCAAACTCAAGCAGTAGGTAAACGTTTTGAAGATGGTAAATATCGCTATCTTTACTTTTATCCAACTTATTACTTTACCCCAGAAACTAATAAGTTTTTACAGAAAGCTTATAGTGGCGTAGCTCAAACTCGCTTTGATACTAGCATCCGTAATCATTTTATCTCCAAAGATTTTCAAGCGCACTTAGATAAAGAAAATTATCAAAGTGTAGATAGTTTTTTAATAGATGAAAATCTCGATAATGAAAAAGACCGGACATTTAAGCTTGCTTATCCAGAAGACCAGCCTTTAACATTTTATTTCATGGCGCTACCTCCAGGACGAGACAGCACAGATACGGAATCTTGGGTTATGCCTACTTGGTTAGCCTTTGCTTTCCCAATGATTTTGGATGTCAAAACTGTAGTTTCTGAATCGCCAATTCCACCATTTAATGATGGTGCAGAGTTTGAAGAAAGCGTTTTTCTTGACAGTGCGCCTCATGCTTTTCGCGCTTTGGTAAAAAGAGATAGGTTCCGTTTAGATTATATTCTGGAAGGTTGGCAAGAAAACGGTATTCAATACCCTGCTCCCCTGAATGTGTTGACTGCTGCTTATGCGATTCATTTAGATGTGAATGCGCGACAAGGTAAATCTGGTTATGACGCCAACTGGGGAAGATTTAGCGAATTAGCGAAGGATTTAGAAACTAGTCCTTTGTATGCATTTTATTATCTAAATCGTTGGGCACGTAACCAGGGAGTTGACTCAGCCAGAATTGAAAAGATTCGGCTTTACACCTATCATTTTTATCCTTGTTTTGACCCTTGTGCAAAATTTGACTACACCAAAGAGGAATTAATTGTGGGAGAAGAATCAAGTCTCAATCATCCTAAGAAATTAACAGAACTTTATCGCCGCTTTTATAGAGCTAATAAGCGATATAATCCCAAAGCTAATGCTGTATTAAAACCGATTGATATTGCATCTGAAACTATACTTAAAGCTGAGTTAAGTGTATTTCGCGGTGAAACATTAGTTACAGCTGTAGCCGCCGAAGTTTTTAAACTTATGGATCGCGTTCATTCTTCCACTGCTGAGGGACGCTGGGTAATGAGTAAACGGGAGGAAGAACGACAAGCAATTTTAGATTTTGCACAGTATTTTGTAGTTGATGTATTTGAAAAATCTTTTGCAGGCGATCGCGCGCGTTTAGCAGGCCGTCAACTCAACTTAATTCGCGATACTTGCGAATTTCTTTATCGCTTAGAAGACGACAAAGAAAATTTAGAGAAAAATCAAAAGCCACCGGAATCAGATAAGGAATAAAAACCAGCTATTCTCAGCTAATAAATCTGCCAATCGCATCGAATAATCATATTTTTTGGAGAAATATCATGGCTTTGCTCAAAACTGTTGAACCTAAATTATTTCAAACCGCAATTCCCTACAAACCGATGGGTAAATATGTCCACTTTTTAACTATTCGCATCACCGAATCCTACCCATTATTTCAAACAGATGGCGAACTCAATAAAGCCAGAGTTAGGGCTGGAGTTAAAGATAAAACTACAATTAGCCGCCTGTCAATGTTTAAACGCAAACAATCAACACCAGAACGTTTAGTTGGACGAGAATTGTTGCGTAACTATGGCTTAATGACTGCTGAAGAATGCGAATACAATGTTAACTTTGCAATGGATAATCCTGATTGCATTATTTATGGTTTTGCAATTGGCGATTCTGGCTCAGAGAAATCAAAAGTTGTGGTAGATACAGCATTTTCGATTACAGCTTTTGATGAATCACACGAAACTTTTACTCTGAATGCTCCTTATGAAAATGGGACGATGGCTTCTAAAGGTGAAGATGGTTCTAAACCTGGGGAAGTTACTAGCAGAATTAACCAGCAAGACCACATCAGACCACAAACTTTCTTTCCTAGTATTGTCACATTAAAAGACCCTACTGAAGCTAGTTTTCTTTACGTATTTAATAACATCCTCCGAACTCGCCATTATGGAGCGCAAACAACCCGCACAGGTCGTGTAAGAAATGAGTTAATCGGTGTTATTTTTGCTGATGGAGAAATTACTAGTAATTTACGCTGGACTCAAGCAATATACGACAAAATGCAGGCAAATAACAGTATCAATTCTCCTGAACCTTTAGATGAAGATGATGTCATTAATGCTGCTAAAAGTGCGATTGAGGAATTAATGGCTGATGAATTTATTGTTCATACTGACTTTATTGGTGAGACTTTCGTACCCTTGCTAAGTGAAGTTAAAGCGCTCACAAATAGCGAAGCAGGAATAAAATCAATTTTGCAAAAAGCTGATGCAGAAGCTAAAGAATACGCCAACAAACACATCAGCAAAAAGAAATCGGCTGCTAAAGCAGGGTAATCGCTATGCCAATTATTTATTGCTGTCAATTAGAATTACACGACAGCCTTTATTATGCTACTCGTGAAATCGGCAGATTATACGAAACAGAAGCGGTAATTCATAATTACGCACTCTGCTATGCATTAGGCTTAGTTGATAGCGAAGTTTACTCTACCAATGTAGCTGAAGAACATTCCTATCGTTATTTTTGCTCTGAACAAGTACCGAAATATGAGGAACATTTAACGCCGCTAAATCAGCAGGGAATTTATGTCACACCTGCGCGTGCAGTTAATCATACTGCGATTCTCAATACATGGAAATATGCGAATAATAACTATCATGTAGAAATGGAGAAAACGCAAAAAAATATTCCTAGTTTTGGTAGAGCTAAAGAAATTGCACCAGAAAGCCAATTTGAGTTTTTTGTAATTTCTCAAAAGCCAATGAAGCTACCAAAATGGATTCGCTTGGGTAAATGGATGAGTAAGGCTGAGGTGATAGTGGAACAATTACCTCAACCTCAAACTACAGAAGGTGTCTTTACCTACAAATATCCTTTAAATCCTTTAGATGTAATGTTCACTAATCAAGTAATTAGCTACGATGTGGTGAATATGCCTCCAGTTAGTCTAATTCAAAATGTGCAAATGCGAGGGCAATACTACCAATTTAAAGAAATGAAAGAACTCAAGATTCCCATTTGCATGGAATATCGTTTTCGGAGTTAATTCCCGAAACCTTTAGCAGACTTTTTCTTTTTCATTGGCTCTATTGTCATTAACTCTGCTGTAAAACCTCCGGAATTTTGCAACATTAACTTGCGAATTCGCTGCCGTTGGTAAGCCTGTACTTCAGCAGCTAGGGGATGATGGGGATCAATTTTGAGGTGAGTAATAGAAGAAACATATTTTTCTTTACTTTCGGGATTATTCGGCTCTTTTAATCCGCACATAATCCCGCCATCATCCCCTGAATAACCGACAAAATCAACTTCAAATTCTCTGTCTGGATTGGCGTCTTCTCCTTTTTGCTTTAATGTCTTGAGAAATTCTTTACCAGCCTTAACTGTAATTGGTAAGCTCTGCTTTAATTTGTCAGTCAGCGCTTTGGCTGCATTGTAATCATCAATTCTCATCTGTCTTTCTCCTGGTGTAATCACACTTACCAAAAGTAGAGTAACATTTGCATAATTTAAGTTTTACCTGCATGTAGCAGATCTCAGTCTAAAAAAAAGCTGAAAAAATGCCTTATAGCCTTGTTCTTAATCTCGTTCCCCAATCTCCCATTTACCCAGAATTTCTGACTGGTAGACATTTCCATGCACTATTTCTTACTCTCATCAGTTCTGTAGATCCCAGTTTGGGAGAATATCTACACTCATCAAATGCAGATAAAGCTTTTACTCTTTCACCATTGCAAATCCAACGACAACCTAAACCACATTACCAAACGTTGCAATTTATCCATCAAAAACCTATTCCGGCTGGTACTCCCTGTTGGTGGCGTGTGTCTTTACTTGATGATGGTTTATTTAGCAAATTAACCCCATTGTGGCTAAATCTCAACCCAGAAAAACCTTGGCATTTAGGTTCGGCAAATTTGTATATTACTCAAATTCAAGGTACAGTGCAATCAAAGCAACCTTGGGCTAATGCTTGTAATTATGCACAACTTTACGAACAAGCATCAAATAAAGAGCGTAATGTAAGCTTTAGCTTTGCTACACCTGTATCTTTCCGTCAAGGTGGATACGATACAGTTCTCCCTATTAAAGAATGTGTGTTTAATAGCTTACTTAGTCGGTGGAATAAGTACAGCCTGATGGAAATCTCTAGTATTCCTATTGAATCAATTTATCCGAGTGCGTTTGATATCAATACTGAAGTTGTCAGCAACTATGAAAGTAAGTTTATCGGTTGCATTGGCACAATTAGCTATCGGATTTTAGGCGATGTAGAACCATTAGCAATTAAGCAAATTAACGCTTTAGCTGATTTTGCATTATATGCAGGGTTGGGGAGAAAAACAACAATGGGTATGGGTATGGTACGCCGAGTTTAAAAATTCAAAATTCAAAATTCAAAATTCAAAATTGAAGACATTTATTTAGGTAATTTAAATGCCATCTAGAACTAATATTACCTGTTGATATATAAGTGTTACAACCTTTAATTTACGATAAAGTATTGTTTTGGATAATCTGAATGAGTTATGAATGAAATTGATTACATTTTTATTGCGGCATTAAATCAATATTCCTACTGTGCGCATCGCTGTTGGCGGATGTTTTGTGCAGGAGAATTTATCGATAATCAATACACAATTGAAGGTACAACTTTACATGAGCGGGTGCATACAATTGGTGATGGATATCGTGAAGATACTTGGCAAATCCGCGCTATTTGGTTGAAATCTGATAAGTATAAATTGATAGGCAAATCAGATTTAATTGAAGTGGAAAATGGCACATTTTACCCAATTGAATACAAGCGTGGTCGCAAGGGTGAATGGGATAATGATGAAATGCAAGTTTGTGCGCAAGCTTTATGTTTGGAAGAAATGACGGGGAAGAGTATCAGCACAGGTTATATATATTATGCACATTCACATCAACGTCAGTTAGTAGAAATTACTCCTGAATTGCGGCAAAGTGCGATCGCAATAATTGAGGCTGTTCAACAATTGCTATTTACAGGTGCAATGCCAATACCCGTGAAAACAAAACGCTGTGATGGTTGCAGTCTTTACCCTTCATGCATACCACAAGCAACCGATAAAGTCAAGCGTTATCAAGAGTCACATTAAGCAGACAGTGAGTAGGGTGTGTTGTCTCACGGAGTAAACGCACCGATATACCATCAATGATTCACGGTGCGTTAACCTACGGCATAACACACCCGACAAATCTTCCTATTTTTTGTAATTTACTTTGAGATTTGATTATGGGCACAGTTTATATTACCCAAGAAGATGCTTTTATTGGGAAGGTAGATGAGCGTCTGAATGTTAAGTTTGAGAAAAAGACGATTTTAGATGTACCTTTGCTAAAAATCGATGGTGTTGTAGTTTTAGGACGTGCTACTGTTTCACCTGCTATCATTTCTGAATTACTTGAGCGTCATATTCCGCTAACATTTTTGACTCATACTGGTGGTTATTTGGGACGCTTAGAACCAGAGGTTACTAAAAATATATTTGTTCGCAAGGCGCAATGGCAAGCGGCGGGAGAATCACCCCAAGCGATTCATTTGGTACAGGGTTTTGTGCGCGGTAAACTGAAAAATTATCGTCAGATATTACTGCGCCGACAGCGCGAATCACAAGGACTAGACTTATCAAAGAATATTACTCGCATTGAGCAGGCGATCGCACCAATTGACACAACTCATAACATCAATTCTCTGAGAGGCTTGGAAGGTGCTGGTAGCGCGGCTTATTTTGGCTGTTTTTCTGAGCTAATTCGGGTTCCAGAATTTGATTTTAACGGTCGTGTTCGGCGTCCGCCTACCGATCCGGTGAATTCTTTACTTAGCTTTGGCTATGCTTTGCTGCGTCATGATGTGCAAGGTGCAATTAATATTGTAGGCTTTGACCCATATTTAGGTTACTTGCATTGCGAACGTTATGGTAGACCATCTTTGGCACTAGATTTAATGGAAGAATTTCGCCCCTTAGTTGTCGATACGGTAGTGTTATCTGCTTTAAATAAATGCTTATTAACAACTGCTGATTTTGTTACTGAACCCTTAAGCGGTGCGGTTTCTCTCACTGCTTCTGGACGAAAAACATTTCTACAGTTATACGCACAGAAGAAATTATCGGAATTTAAACATCCCGTATTTGGGCGTAAATGTACTTATCAAGAAGCCTTTGAATTACAAGCTCGATTAGTGGCGAAATACCTCATGGGCGAAATTGAAAAGTATCCACCTTTAATTTTGAAGTAAATACTACAGAGGAAAATTACCGATGAATGTTGTTATATCCTACGATATTTCCGAAGACAAGCGCCGCACAAAGATTCATAACATTCTCAAGTCTTATGGGCAATGGGTGCAGTATAGTATTTTTGAATGTCAGTTGAATGACACGCAGTACGCCAAACTGCGATCGCGATTGCATAAGTTGATCAAAACTGATACGGACAATATCCGTTTTTACTCTCTGTGTAGTTGCTGCTTTGGTAAGGTTGAACGTATTGGCGGCGAACCAGTCCCCGATGATACTATTTTCTTTGCCGAATGCGCGGATGGGTAGGTGTGGAAAATATAGTTTCACCAAAAATTAGGTGAAACTATTTCTACTTAAGGCTTTCAACCATTCACTGTTTTCCAATCACCCGCGCGCCTTACATAGAAAGACTTTCAGTCATTTTGGTTTTGCATTTTCACTATTGCTTATAAGGAAGGCTAGCTGAAAACCCTTGAGAAACAGCAACGCAGTTGCGCTTTTCGTACTTCAGGCAAGGGGACGGCAGTTGCTTCAAGCCGGGAAACCCGTCCAACGCACTGCCTCATGAAAGCTGCTAGAAGGTGTTTACGCCTGGGTCAGGTTTTGGTAAAATTAAGTCTAACAGGAACGGTAATCAACCTGTATAAAAACCTAACTGCCTAACGGCAATCTGTACCTTGACAATTGAAGATATGGGGTTCTATTCCATAGTTCTAGTTCCTGCCCAGGAATAGGTAAAATCTTCATGGGGGCTAGACGAAACAGAATTTGAACAAACAAATTCTTTGGAGTAATCCAACTACCGAGGGGCACTCGGAAAGTTAACGCTTGAGGAGAGAACCACCTCTAGTTTAGATACCGCAAGGGGTCTAATTTAAGTGGACTCGTTGAATCAAGAATCCCTGTGGCTTTAGCCCAGGGAGTGTCAAGTTATTATGGCGCTATCCGCGCTCCAGAACCTTGAAAACTGCATATAGATTAACTTTAAAGCTTCCGCAGTTGAAATTTCATTTACTCCCTATTAGGGATTGAAACGATTTTTAGATTTACAGCTAATAAAATGCTTACCGTTGAAATTTCATTTACTCCCTATTAGGGATTGAAACAATTGACTTGGATTCGCCAGAGTTTGAGGATGTTGTTGAAATTTCATTTACTCCCTATTAGGGATTGAAACTTCAAATTCTCGGTACTTTAGCCAGTTGGCGTATTGTTGAAATTTCATTTACTCCCTATTAGGGATTGAAACAAGCTAGCTTACGACACAGGCGTCGCCTCGGCTGAAGTTGAAATTTCATTTACTCCCTATTAGGGATTGAAACCTTTCCCGTGATGCCCACATCGCCCTTGCTCCCAGTTGAAATTTCATTTACTCCCTATTAGGGATTGAAACTCAGTACAAGACTTATTATCGATAATTTTAGCCAGTTGAAATTTCATTTACTCCCTATTAGGGATTGAAACCCCCAATTTCCCGCGCTTTCTCTATGTCGTTTTGCGTTGAAATTTCATTTACTCCCTATTAGGGATTGAAACAAACATCAGGTTGGTATGCACCCAATCCTTGATATGTTGAAATTTCATTTACTCCCTATTAGGGATTGAAACGATGAAGTGCAAGAGATTGGCGCATTCAAAACACGTTGAAATTTCATTTACTCCCTATTAGGGATTGAAACGAATGTTCATTTTGGTATCCGATGGCAGGATATGGTTGAAATTTCATTTACTCCATGAGCGCAGATAAGCCATAATCCTACCGTTTAAATAAAAAAAGTATGCTGTTGCACCACCCTTATTTAAAAGATATTTTGCCATTTGATGAACTTCTTTTTGTTGTTGTACCTTGTTATCGGCTAAGTAAATACCTAATAAAGCCTGATTAATTATTCGATGAAAATTGGTATCTGGTAACTTAGCAGCACTTTTATTAGCATTTTGGAAAAAAGTTAAAAATCTTTGAGACATTTGATAATGATTTTTGTAAAAATCACAAAAATTCAAATCCCCATTGATATGGTCTTCATCTTGGTCAATTAAATAATCAAGTAAAATATGCAATCCCTGTAACCAGGGGAAGTAACTATTTTTAACAAGCTGGCTCATATCCTCAGAAAAATTTTTATCAAAGCCATAAGAAATTAAACAAAAAATACCTAAAGTTGACCCAGTAGCAGCAGAAAACTCATACCAACTCATCTGAGGTAACTTATGCTGATACAATGCGTACCAAGCTTTAAGACGCGGGATTCTTTCTTCAATTTGTACATGCTTATGAACTTGTAAATCACAATAATAGGTAGCAAGCTCATGTAAGGTAACTGAAGTTTTTTCATAGGCTGGCATTTTCTGCAATACTGTTTGGCAAGTCTTAACTAATTTTCTTAAATAACCACCATCTTCCTGTTCTTGGCGATAACGATAATAATTGGTGCATTTTGCTCCTGGCGTTAAAGCATGAAATATAGATTCATGTAAAGCGCGAAAATCATCAGGGTTGAGAGAAGTACTGCGATCGCATAGATTATCTAAATAATCACTAATAGTTTGATAAGTGACTATAAAATCAATAGCTTCTTCACGGTAGTCTCTGGCTAACAATCCATAAATTGCTCCGCCTTCACAATGAAATGCTTTCGTTTCTAGGCTCGTTAATGCTTGCTTACGCAGTTCTGGATCGGGAATTTGTTTGGCACGTTCTTTCCATTTAGATAAATGACCATTAACTGTTGGAATTACATCACGGTAAATTCTCAACATTAATATCCAAGGGTGACTGGGGATAGTCATAATAAAATTTGTTGATAAAAATCATAATCAAAAAAAGAACTAGTGATAGAAATAAAACTGTATATGTAACAGTTGTGATTGCTAAAAAATAGAGAAGTAAAGATAACAATTTTTCTTCTACCTCCTGCCTCAAAACTAATCAATTGGTATCTCATGCCAATGAAATCTGCTGTAAATCTGATTCAGATAGCCAGAGCATAGTTTCATAGCCGACTCTATCTATATTTTGCTGCTTTAAAGGCATCTCTACTAAATATACCCAGCTATCCGACTCTGGTCTGTAGTTTTTAATGATGCCTTCTCCACCGATAAATACTACTTTTTGACCTTGGCTAAACTTCGGTAATGTCAAAATATTTGTAATCATGTCTTTTGCTTGTTGTGTTACTAGACTTTACTTATAGTTTTAACTTCTAAAAAATTAACTATTATCTGTCATAAGTTTAAGTAGATTCTGTGCCAGTAGTATTATTTTTTAAATTTATTATCTATATCTATATTCACTAAATATCTTAAGTGATTTAATTTATTTATAACAATAAATTATGATTTAATTGGTTAAAATATATGGACATTAAAGATAAGCAATGATTCAATATGAATACAATTAAATTGCTTTTAAATAATGATATTTCCTGAAATATGACATCAGATTCTAGGCTAAAAATACTAATAATGTCTTTGAGTAATTAGCAAATTCAGATATTAAAATTTTTAGTTACGGTAGATGATGTGAGGGTGATAAACGCTTGTCATCTACGTCATCCCCTCACCTCGTCCGATCATCGTGAGTTTCAGTGAGCGATCGCAGGCTGTACACCTGCTAAACCCAGATAAAACAAAGCATCCTGGATCATCAGTTCTGGCAAAATGTCTGTAAACATCTGCACTGTCTGCTGAATTTGCTGGAAATCTTCGGGATTGTCTAACAAATCGCGTACTTCTGACTCACCGATGACAACTGCAGGACTAAGCCGACTGGCAGCATTCTCTGCTCTTTGCACAATTGCTTGCTTGAGAAGTTGATATTCCGGTCGCTCGCGCCAGAGTTTGATGTCTTCCCAGGCGACAATAAAAAAGTCAGACCAATGAGCAAGAGCTTGGTAATCAGAGTTGACGATTGGAACCCCCAGAGTTTGCTTAATGTCACGATACACACTCTGCATTTTTGTAGAAATTTCTCTTGCTTCCTGCTCCCCAATTAATTGAATTTCTGGATGACGATAGGCATGGGAACCACCCCGCATATCTGCATTACCATCCTGACCAACGACTTCACCTGCTAGGGTTTTACTTAAAGCGATTTGTTGAATCAGCAATTGCGGATTACCAAAGCTAAACGCATTAAGTTCTCGTTGGATCTGCCTCTGGGCTGCTCGATCGACATCGATTTGATAACTTGGTTGATACCAGTCATTAACATCTT
Source organism: Calothrix anomala FACHB-343 (assembly GCF_014696435.1). GTDB lineage: Bacteria > Cyanobacteriota > Cyanobacteriia > Cyanobacteriales > Nostocaceae > Aulosira > Aulosira anomala_A. Next base: position 112,029 of record NZ_JACJQG010000018.1, read on the forward strand.
GATACACCTGTTCGTTCAAAGCGATCGCATCTTCTAAAAAAGATTCAGTTTGTGTGGCTCTTTTGAGTCGTTGCCAAAACAACTGCATTACAGTGGGAAACATCCCATAAGCCCGCCAGTTAGCAGGTTTCCAGGGAATCCCTAATGTATTTTGAATATCGTTGAAACAGGCTTGGACTTCAGGTGGTGCTTGGCTAGGATCGATTAATGGAAAGCCAGATTGCTTATCTTCTGCAAGAGTGGGTTGGGGCGATCGCTTATTATCGGTTCCTACCTGTTTAACCTCGGTGGTGCCTTTTGGTTCAGTTACCGGAAGTTCATTATTCCGTCGTGCAGCGCGATTGCTCAAATAAGTTAACCAAGAGGGTGACCAAGCTGAGTGGCTGTCCTTGCCAAATGCCCGTTCTTTGCCAATTCCACCCGGTTCTGGTAAGAACCGATTTACCAAACCGAATAGATTGGTACTCAATCCGGGGAACAGGGCATAGAATTTGACCGAGAACCAAGTTGGCAACGGCACAATTACTTCTGTAGCACCCCGGCGTAATCCAGCGATTGTCGCACGGGCAACCTTTTCGGCACTGGCAGAAATCAACGGTAGCGAATCACCAATGCTAAACCAGGCAAATTCCTTGCGGTGCTGCCCTTTGATCACCGCATGATCGACAACTCCAGTGCGAATAAAACCAGGGCATACGGTGGTAACGGCAATTCCATCAAGTGCTAACTCGGTTCGCATTCCTTCTGATAGCCCAACCAGGGCGAATTTACTGGCGCAATATCCCACCATATGGGGTGATGCCAGTTTTCCGCCAATTGAGGAGATATTCACAATTCGTCCATTCTTTAGCTGCCGCATCTGGGGCAAAACGGCATACATTGTGTAGAGTGGTGCCCAGAAATGCAGTTTCATCATATCGTCGTAATCCTGCATAGTCAGGGTTTCTACCGGGCCGACGATGTCTGTTCCCGCATTATTGATGAGAATGTCGATCGCTCGAAAGCGGTCTAGTACCTGTTGTACCATTTGCTCAACTTGAGCTTGATCTGTTACGTCACAGGTTAACGCCAAAACTTCTCCACCTCGTTGCCCCAGTTCAGTTTGTGCCCGTTCCAGTTCTGCTGCATCCCGCGCACAGATTGCTAGGCGTGCGCCTGCATCAATCAATTGGCGTGCCATCACCAGTCCCAATCCGCGCGAACCACCTGTAATCAGAATGGTTTTACCTTGCAGGTTGTAAATCCGTTCGCGCCACCAGCGATCGAGTAGTACAAAAACGGGTAGTAAAGCGATCGCAAAGGCGATGAGCCGCCAGAGGCTGTCATAGTTGATCTGCATTAATCAAAAACTCCTTTGATAGATTTGCAATTTCAATTGAGTCAATTGAGAACAACTCAGACAATAACGGTGACGCGATCGTGATTGGGCTGTTCGCAGCAACTTACCTGTAATCATGGCGATCGGTGCCACGATTAATCCTTTAAGCCCACTTTAGAAAATGTTGATGTCTAGTTTCTCTTTCATCAGGAAGAGAACCTAGACTTAAAATTTATATCAAACTTATGGATGATAAAACTTTATTTAAATTTATTAAATTAGCATAAAAAAACAATGTATTAGCACTTCGCTATAAATAATTTGTATTTCAGATTACATCTAAAGTTAACATAATTCACATCGTTTTATAGATATTAATTATATCAAGCTATATAAATTATTTGTGTAAGCTTGCATTTAATGACGAAGGAAAATGTATGCAATCTAGTGAATAGAATTAGTGGACTCATGCAATCAAGTTATGTTTGCTTCTAAATTAACTAAAAGTGGTATAAGTAATATAATTTTTACTAAAACTATTGCTAATCGCAAGAATTAGCTTTGTTGCCTATCACACTTATTATTTTAACAATTAGCTGTTTCTATGGTGTGAGGAAGAAACAATATTGCCAAGTTAGGGTTGAGGATGTAGTTGTCAAGTACAACAGTAGAGCTAATCTAAATTTGGCTGATGTGTATGAGGCAAATCTGACGAGAGTAGATTTAAGTGAATCTAATTTAAGTTGGGCTATTTTTAGAGGCAGCAATCTCACAGATGCTAACCTAATAAGGGCTGACTTAGATAATACAAAATTTTCTGATTAGTTATTATTTTTTGGTTTAAATATATGAGTGATAACGACCAATCTTTATCAAATCCAGCCATTGACCCAGAAAAGTCTGTTGTTACATCCCAAGAAGCTCAACCTCATATACCTGCTAATGTTGCAGGGAGTGCAATGCTAGATGCACAGGTGGTAGCTGGAAGAAACGAACCAGAAGGAGACCCTATTAACTATCCTATTGCTACCAATTTTGTGAAAGCTGACGCAACTGGCGATCCAAAAACTGCTGGTTCTGCTAGTATGATGGGGACTTATTCTCCAGATGAGCCAGTTTCAGAAAAGGGTTCGGTCAATCTGCATAACAATCCAGAAATTCCCAGCGAACAGATGCAAGGAACTTTACCTAATACCGACCCTATAGGGATGCCAATTGATTCTGAAACCAACTTTCCAGATTAGTCTAGTTAATGTTTATCTTTCGGGAGATAGTCCAGCATCCTTATCCTTTTTATTTTGGAGTCGTTTATTCACATCTGATTGAGGTTGGACTATGTCGAAAATTGCCGTTGTTGGCGCAGGGCCAGCTGGATGTTCCGCCGCATATCACTTAGCAAGAAGTGGACATGAAGTTACTCTGCTTGACAAACATGCTTTCCCAAAAGATAAGGTATGCGGTGATGGTATTAGCATTGAATCCATCCAAGCATTATCGATGATGGGAATTTACCCGCACGATATTAGAAAATCAGCTTCAGAGTATGCACCAATTGACCATTTTTTTCTCGGAGTCTCAAATCAAATTGCTCATAGTGAAACAACAAAACTCCAAGCCTATTGCATACCGAGATTTTTCTTCGATCAACTCTTATTTGCGAAAGCAATTGATGCAGGATGTAGCTTTTTAACTCAGACTGTTAACAAAAATGATTGGCATCGTCAGGGGTTATATGATGCTTTTGATACCATAATTGATGCTCGTGGTGTTTATGCAGGTGAGGTGAATGCGATCGCCATTCGTGCTTATTGGCTTGTCAAGCGGCAAGATTTATCTCCAACAGCGCTGGCTGAAGCCCAAATCCACTTTGATCGCAGCTTAGGCGTGAATGGCTATGGTTGGATTTTTCCTGTTTCTACGCAAGACGATCCGATAAAACTCAATGTTGGGGTTGGAGTTTGGTTAGATGAATATCAGAAACGAAAAACTAATATTATTCAACTGTTTAAGCAGTTTATCCAAAACAACGAAACTGCACGACAGCTACTCACTAAGGTAATCAGCCAGGAACCTCCAAAGGTGTTCCCGCTAGCGACTGCAAAGAAGGGAAACAAAGTTGCAGATGGAAAAATTCTCAGGATTGGTGATGCAGCAAATTTGACCGATCCATTAACAGGCGAGGGAATTGCAAATGCAGTTCTCAGTGGGTTTTATGTTGCACAAGCCATTAACATGAGTAGCACCCCTGATGCAGCAACAGATAATTGGCAGTATCTTTATGAATCTCAATTTGAAGCAGATTTGCGTGCGGGTTTACGTATCAAAGCACTCAGGAAATTTTCATTCATGAATTACCTGTTAATTTGGCTAATGAAACAGAACCCTCGTGTTGCTCAACAGGTTAGCCATGCAGTCGCAGGTGTCGTTCCATACAACGAAGTTTTGGCTTCTCTCAAATACTGAATGGATATCATTCGTTAAGAGCGGAAATTCCTCACTTTTGTACATAAATGATTTAATGCACAGCAGCAGATAAAAATAGGTGCAACTGTGCTGTGCTATAAATCTTTGATTCTCAGGTTGCAAGACTGCTGTCGCCGCCTTCTAAAATAGTACCGTCTAAATTAGTATCTTTGAGATTAGCTCCGCTAAAATTAGCATTTTCTAATGCGGCTTGGTGCAGATTTGCTTGTTGCAAGTCCGTGAACGCCAAATCTGCCCCACTCAAATCTGCGGCTTCTAGGTTAGCTTGACTCAGTGAAGCTTCACGCATATCAGCCTCGCTAAGAGTCGCTTGTTCCAAGTTAGCAGCCTTGAGATCCGCTTGATTCAGAACGGCTTCATCAAGAAGCGCACCTTCTAAGATTGCACGATCAAGAATTGCATCGCTCAAGTTGGCTCCGCTTAAATTAGCCTCTGTTAAATCTGCACCAATGAGCGTGGCTCCGCTCAAGTCAGCCCGATTGAGGTTAGCCCTTTGCAAATTTGCTCGATCTAGCATCGCTCCTTGACATCCTCACCGACCTAAAGGAACGGTGATTCCCAAACCTCACGATTTGAGTTTCTGCTTCTGAGAGATGTTATTGATAAGTATAATTTTTATATCCGTGACTAATTTAAATATAATTTAATTCTATCCAGGAAGTAGATGAATTTGCTTAAGCGAACACTAATGATAAAATATTATGGTTGAGAGTTGTTAAACTCTTGTAAGTTATCTTTTCATTCATGAAACAGTTAGCTTGTACTTTCTTGTGCTTTCTGCAAGTATTGACAAACTCCTTCACTCATTTGTTGAAAGTTAGGTGTAATCTGCTTACCTAAAGAATTTTCAACGATGCTGGCTATCTTTACTGTTAAAGCCTGTGGTGTATTCTTTATCTGCTTTGGGTCAATGATTATTTCTCCCCGGCTCTCAATTAATGTTCCGCTACCATCTTCCAGAAAGTGATTTTTACCTGTGCAGTAAACTGCTTCAGTAAAAACATGAGTTTTAATTTGCCAAGTAGCTGTATATTCAGAATCATCCCAGGTAGAATATTCTGTCCAATTTAATAAATTTTCGTTGATGAAAGCACGCGCCAATGAGGGGATATCAGCACCGCCATACCACTCATGTTCTAGGAATATCAGCCCGTCTTGCTCTTGTCTTGACTTGAAATTAATTTGTCTAATTTTTGGCATATAAGCGACAAATCCTGTTAGTTTATCTCGATATGTGGCATATACCAATGGTCGAGGAAAGGGAATACGGGCATTGAGACTAATTAGCATAGAAAATCTTACAGTAACTGAATTAGTAGCACCGACTATTATTTAAGTTGTAAAGAAAAAATTTTTCATGTTACTTCTATCTTAGTACATAATTATTTGGGCTAATAACTTAATATCCATACCTCTCATTTCATGAGGTCTATAAAATAATTATTCCCAGTCAATGTGTTATGGGTATGTAGAAGAATCATCTTTACATGGCGGCTTTCCGTAAGGAGTGTTAAACAGATGAAGGAAAAGTCTCTGGTGGTTCAGTTGGATCTAGATGAGAAATGCGATCGAGTGGTTGCACTCCGATAGAATCATCAATGTGAATTACAGCGTCAAACTGATCGGGTAGCCGAGCGTAAAAGTAATGGTTTTGGCGTTCGGTTTGGGGTTGATAAATTACGCCGATCGCTCTTTCTAATCGCGGTTTTTCCAACTCTGTAATTGCTTCGTTTTCTTGCCGTAGATTCAACAAAAACTGCGGTATTCCTATCTGATGAAATAAAGCTTCGTAACTGTCAGATAATGCGGGAATAACTTGTTTTAGTTCCGACACACCACCCCAACTAGAAGCAGCTGTAACTGTACCCGTGTAAGTTGTAAAGCCTATAAGCACAGTATCATCACTATATTTATCTCGTACCAATTGCCCAAGGTTCAGTTCGCCAGCAATTCCCATATCGGTTGCTCGCACATACCCCAAGCGAGAATTATGCGCCCAGACTAAAATCTTTGCAGGATTGTGTTGTTTATCCAAATGGGCGGCAAGATAATCTAAGGTTTCTGCCATATGGCGATCGCGTATGTTCCAAGATAATATCTGTCCCAGAAACATTGAGCGATAGTATTCTTCCGCATTCTTCACCAGTCGCGCATTCTGTTCGGCATAGAAAAACTCATCTTCTGCAAGTTGACTATCACGCCCTGCATACTCAGCAGTCCGGTGTTGCAACTCGATGAGTTGATTCACAACTTCTTGCTCACAAGTTTCGCTTAAACCATAACTAGCAGCATACCCATAAGCGTGGGTATCTTCTTCAAAGTTTTCCAAGCAAGAATATCGCTGGCGCGCCTGTTGTGCCGCTTGGGGGTCAACTTTATCGAGGTAAGCCAAAACCTCATCTATGGAAGTATACAAGCTGTAAAGGTCAAGCCCGTAAAAGCCAACTTTTGTTTCTGGTTGCGCTAAACCATCATTATACTGACGTAACCAGCCAACAAAATTGACGACATCAGTGTTACGCCACATCCAACTGGGAAAGCGCTCAAAACCTCTGAGTGCGTCAACAGGGCTAGAGTCATCATTGATTCCGCGTACATATCGATTGACAAGGTAAGCATCTGGCCAGTCTGCTTCCACTGCTACAGATGTAAAGCCTTTTTCTTGAATCAGGCGCTTGGTAATTTCCGCCCGTTGTTCATAAAATTCATGGGTACCATGAGATGCTTCACCAATTAATACAAAGCGGGCATTACCAATTAAATATTTTTATTTTCGTTACTACTAGTGTTTTTTATATAGCCTGTTGATGGAAATAACTATTAAGTTTTTGTGTGTATATAATTACTTTTTATTGTTCCAAAAATGCCTTAATTAAACTTTGATATTTCTGTATAAAAAATGCAGTAATTCAGAACAGCTTCTGTGTAAAATGAATCAAATGCAGGATTATAAAAGACTTTCTGCGATTTATCCAGCTAAACAAGCCATAATGTCTACAGTTCTTATTTTTGAAAATAGCTTTACTGATATAGAGATTCTTAGCCAATATATAATTCAAGCAAGACATGATTTAATTCAAGCTCAAAAAAGCCTGTTTGATAACTGTTTCGCTGTGATTGTCGGCACTTTTATATCCTCTCTAACACTCCTTTTTAAAGGTGAACCGGAATCAAAATCCTTTTTAATAAGAGGTATTTAGGGCGATGTGGAAAGTTTTAATATTCAAAGAAAGACTTTTAAAATATCCTCTAACTCTTTAGATATTGGATGATAGTAAAAAATAAAATATGGAACCCGTAGCAGCCAGTGAACTGAAGTTGAATAAACTATATAAAGTTGAGTTTCTTAATGGCTCCAAATTAATAGTTAGCTTTGCAGGTTTCAAAGGTGGGCGTTATTATTTTTTTAATGAAACTGGTCAGCAGTTTTCAATTGCTGACAACACTATTAAACATCTACGCTTTTATAAATAGAGCGATTAGCAAAGCTGGGGTTCGACTATATTGCCCTATATCAACAATATCATCCCGATGCTGCCTGGCGATCGCCCGTCAAATTGTACTAGAAAAACATGGCGGTAGCTTAGAAGTACAATCTCAATTAGGTAAAGGCAGCGAGTTTTGCATTAAACTGCCACTCTTGTAAACCATCTTCCGCACCCTTAACTGTCACAAAGGAAAATTAGTGAGATCAAAAAGCCATATCGAAAAGCACGACAGTAAGCATTAAGATCAACATTATTTTCTCGTTCTACTAACTAACTGCATTTACAGGGATACTGTCGCATCATCTGTTGCAAATCCACAGGCTCACCCGAAGGTGTGTAAACAATTTTGCCAGACATTGCTGCGACTATCCTTTGGCGTTTTGCCCATTCATCCCAAGCAATTACGTCTGCTGTCGCCAAGCACATATTTTAGGTTGGGAATATCTGCTCCAAGGTGGAGAAAGCGAAGTATCTAATCTTGGTAATGGTAGTGGTTTTTCAGTTAGAGAAGTAATAGGAACTTCCAAGAAAGTAACAGGGAAAGAAATCAAAATTGAAGAACGCGATCGCAGAGCAGGCGACCCTCCTATTTTAGTTGGCAGTAGCGATAAAGCCAGACAAAAATTAGGTTGAAAACCTCAGTACCCAAACTTAGATGAAATTCTCAGCCACGCTTGGCAATGGCATCAGAAACGCCATATTTAAGTTGAATTTTTCCATCATTTGTAGCCTGGATTACATAGAGGAATAGCATTTGATTTTTTCTATATCTTTAGAGCGGGCATTGCCCAAAGCCACTGAAGGAGCCAGGGAACCCTTTCGGCAGTTCCTCCTGGGGAGCCACTGCGTTGCGGGGGTTCCCCCCGTTGTAGCAAGTGGCGTGGAAACCCCCAAGATCGGACTGCCGACGCTCCTACGTCGCTACCACTACGCTAACACCAACGCAGTGGCTCCCCTACATTTAATTTCTACTACTATATTTATCTTTAGGTTATAAAGAGTGTAGATTACTTTTGCCTCTAAAGATAGAAACTAACCAAAATTTACATCGATAAAATAAGAACATCAAATTAGATATTAATTTCAGTGTTATTTGGGAAATATAAAGTTAGTAAATAACCTTTATTTAATTTTCTGATTTAAGTCCTAAATAAGAAAGGGGTATCGGTTTGGATATTTGCGAGCGACCTAATTCTCTGCAATAACCAAGGCGACGGATATGGAGACATTTGCCCCCAATGTACAGCTAGAGGTAGTAATTGGGTTCATCATCAACTCCAAGAAGTTAGCAATCATTTACTAGCCTTAAAATAAGCCAGAGGAATTAAAAAAATGGTGACAACTCTAGATGATAGTAAGCGCCAGGCAATTGCTACACAATTAGCAGATATCAAAGCACTGCAAAATCTGCTGATTCACAATGAGCAGCAATTTATCAAAGATTGCACTGATGATGATATTTGCCAGCGCCTACAGGATATGCTCAAAGAAGATCATAAAAATTTGGGCGTTATCGATACTGTAATTGTTCAGTACGGTGTTCAGGAAGAGCCTAATAAAACAACTCAAAAACTAATTGAGCAAGTTCAAGAACTGATGGAAGGTTCTGAACTAACGTTGTTTGAGAAAGTACGAGAACAGGAATTGCTCAAGCATAAACAAACAATGGCTGGACTACTAATCCACAAAGCTGCTCAAGTTGTTGGTGCTGATATTGAAGCTGCTATTACACCTTTAAATACAGTCAACTTTGAAAACCGCGCTCATCAAGAACAGCTTAAAGGAATTATCGAGATTTTGGGTGTTCGGGAACTAACCGGAAAACAACCAAAGCAAGGACTATGGGCGAGGGTTGAAGATGGTATTGCTGCTTTAACTGGTGTGGTAGGTACTGTAGTAACACGCAGCGATGACGAGATGAGCATCCGTGACTTGCTTTTGATGGATCATACTAAGGCTGATATTTTGTTTGTAGAAATTTTTAGTACTGACGATCCTCAAAAAATTCAAGAGTATTTTGGGCAACTCTACAAAGATTTAAAAGTTCATGGAATGGCCGAAGAAGAAGTAATCTACCCAGCTATTCGTCAATATTACGATCTGACAGATGAGATATACGCTCAGACAGACACCGTAATGGATATGTTAGATGAAATTAAAGCTCTTGACCCTGCTTCATCTGAATTTAAAGTCAAAGTTGAGCAGTTAAGAACTGCGGTACGAATTCATATTAATCAAGAAGAGCAAGATATCTTTCCCCAACTCCGTCACAACTTTAGCCATGAACAGCAAAAGCAAATGGCTAGCAATTTTAAAACAGTTAAAAGCCAGCTACAACAGCAGATGAATATTCAATTAACTTAGCTGAAACTAGCTGTGAGGTAAGCATTTAGGATATGAAAAGGTACAAACTAGTCTTCCAAATCATACTTGCTGTATTGAGACAACTAAATGAGTACGCTGCAAATCGGTACTAGTGGTTGGGTTTATAAACATTGGATGGAAATTTTCTATCCGCCACATTTCCCTAGTGAACAGCAACTATCATTTTACGCTCAACACTTTTCTACTGTAGAAATTAACTTTTCTTTTTATCGATTACCAGAGCGGTATATCTTTGAAACTTGGCATGAGCAAACACCATCTAACTTTATGTTTGCTGTCAAGGGTAGTCGCTATCTCACCCACATGAAAAAGTTAAAAGACCCGATAGAGCCGCTATCCCGCTTAATAGAACGCGCATCTGGTTTACAAGAAAAACTAGGGCCAATTTTATTTCAGTTTCCTCATACTTGGCATATTAATATTGAGCGTCTTCAGCCTTTTGTAGAATTATTACAAACCTATCCCCAGCAAAGATTTACAGTTGAATTCCGTCATTCCAGTTGGCTAATTCCTGAAGTTTATAAATTATTAGAAAGTGCAGGTGTAGCCCTTTGTCTACCTGTTAGCCCAACAGTTCCCCTTGATATTTCTTTGACTACCTCTTGGACTTATATTCGGATGCACAGTGGGCAATGGAATGTTGGTTATAGCGATGACGAGTTATTTATATGGGCTGAACATATCCGTTCATTTCTGAAGCAAGAAATTGACGTTTATGTGTACTTCAACAATGACCCCGATGGTCATGCTATTCGTGATGCTCAGAGATTATCTATATTGTTGCAATAAAGCAAGGGAAAAGGCAGAAATGTTGAATGTTAAGAAAAGTCTGATAAAAATAGCCCAAAATATGTTATTTTTGGGCGAAGGATTAAAATATATTAGTTTGATTGTGATTATAAATTCATTT
>NZ_JACJQG010000019.1 GCF_014696435.1 Calothrix anomala FACHB-343
AGTTAAGCGCATAGTTGTAAAACCAGCGTACACATCCAAACGACTTGGCAAGCAATATCGCTTGCTCACTGGTTGGATAGATTCTGTACTTGTAGGCTTTTAACATTGTACTTACCAAACTATATTGACTATGGTAAGCTAAAGCCTTACTAATGTGAAGTCCCCCTAGAAGGGGGAGGTTTTAAACCCATTTTTCTGATAAATTTAAAGCGGTCAATATCTATGTAGATTAAACATACAGAGTCTTCATCTTCTTTGGAAGTGAGAAGCGCGATCGCATAATCTTTGAACTTCTGAAAATTCGCAACACCTGTGAGTTTATCAAGATGTAAGGAATACTTGTGCTGACTATGCCAAAAACTACGCTGTAAACGCAAACCTATTTGCCGCTCGACTGCTTGACGGTGACAGGTTTCATCTCCTGGTTGTAACCAATCAAGCACAGCAGATTCTTGCTCAATTGTGTCTACCAAAATTACTGTTGGTAAACCTATGGTGCTGTAAAGATATTTGACTTGCTCTAAGTTGTGAAAACTTTTGATGTCAAGTACAAGAATGTCAAAACCTTTTGCCGATAAAGCTAGAGCATCAACTCTAATCCATTCAAACTGGAGAGGCCAATCTTGTGCTTGGGGCAAATCCATCAGACTGCACCAGGCAACTCTAATCACTTGCACCTGTTCAACCATTTATTCTACCTTTGTCAGCCAACATCTTGAAGATAGGTTTACCAAACAAGCAATTATGCTTATATGGGTAACTTAAAGTTTAGCAACCAAATTCAGCATTGACTATGGCTGTGATTACCGTACTATCTACGGATGGAAACGGGAAAAATATCTGTCTGTAAACGTTCGGCTAAGTTTTAAAGCTGGTTATAGGAATTTACTTGTATAAGATTTATTAATAAAATTCGTAGGATTCCTCACAAGTTCCTCAAATTCTTTGCTTATAACATGGTTGATGGAGATGAGTAGCAGTGAAAAAACGCCCTTATCTCCTCGTTAAGTCAAATTTGACCAAGAGAACTTAAGGGTTGTTAATTTTATGAGTAACTACTTGTTTCACGATCCAATTAGTCTGGCAGAGCAAGCAGAAGAATTAGGTAAAAAGGCTGTAAAATTGGGGCTTATTCCTTCTTTTAGCGTTCATTATTACTCGGATAGTCCAGAATTCTTTCTACCTGATGAAAAGACTGCTCTTTCTCTTACGGCACCAGAAGCATACATGAAATTTAAAAAATTAGTTGAAGCTTCTTCCTGTCAAGGATAAATTTATCTTTCTCAACTCCCATAATAAAGCGATCGCGTAACTCTGATTGAGAAGATCGCTTTTTTATTGCGCTTGGGGTGTCAATAGTTAACACTCAACACTCAACACTCAACACTCAGTAGGGGCGGGTTGATGGGAGATATTCATGAATCAGTGAGGATATCTGTGAACCCGCCCCTACAACAGTCAACAGTCAACAGTATTTTGTTCTTAGACTTTTTCCTCTGTAACCAAGGTAAGACTCACCCATTCACCTTTATCGCTATAACTGCGAATCATTCGCTGGCGAAGATTAGGCTTAATTAACCAACCAACTTCTAAAATAAAACTTTGGCGTAAATTTACTTTTAATGGAAAAGTAGCGGAAGCACCATGAGGTAAAAGTAATACCTGCATTTGCTTTTGTGGATCTTGATCGAAATGAATTATCGACCCTTTAATAGTAGCGCTGGAGGTAATTGTATTTTGACCAAAAGACAAAGTTTGGACAAATCGCCCAGCTGCATCTAATTCTAATTTTAAAGTTGTAGGAGTAGTTGTAGGCGATCGCAAATCTGTATAGCTGGTTATTGCTTCACCCCGCCATTCTCCTAATAAATCATTTACCTGTACAGTTGGACTGGATGTGGTTTCAGTACCAGCTAGATGTTCTGGTATCAAGGTAAGTTGACTAAGTTGACCGTTTTTATCAAATAACTGAACTAGTCGCAAACGGCGATTTTCATGAATTAAACCTAATTCTGCACCAAATTCGCTAAATGGTGCAAGTTGGATGGAACCTTGAGAAAATGCTCCATTTTCCAAAAACAGAGTACTCTTACCCAAGGAACTATATTCTAGAACTAAATCTTCTTGTCCTTGACGGCTGACAATCTGGCGAATTGTTTGATTATTGTTCAATTTTTCCAAGGAAACAACGCTTTTGACATCTGCTAACAGTTCACCTTGAGGAGAGAAGCGAATAAATGAACCTTCCCAAGCACCGAGATTTAGCAGTAATCTTTCCCATTGAGATGTCATAATTATTTATCCTTTGTCAGAGACGCGATTAATCGCGCCTGTACAATTGACTGTGGACTATTGACCATTGACTATTGACTATTGACTCTTGACTAACTTTTAGCAAACCGGCGAACAGCAAATAAACTGCCCATTAATCCTACAGTTGCACCAAAGCTTAAGAGAATCAAGGGTAATAGTAAAATTTGTATGGGTGTGAGTTGTAAACCCTTGCTAATAAATTGAATAAACTCCGGTTGGTTAGCTAGGAGGTTATTAATAAACTGTTGAGTGACGCTAATAAAAGACCAAGCGATCGCGCCACCAATTAAGCCAAACGTTATACCCTGGAAAATAAATGGCAAGTAAATCCACGCAGTAGTTGCGCCAACTAATTGCATAATTTCAATTTCTTGCCGACGTGCCATGACAATCAGGCGGATTGTGATGCTGGTGACAGCGATCGCAGTTAAGGTAAGAATAATTGTAATTGTCAAGCTAATCCAGTTCAGACCTTTGTGTAACTGAGCTACCCGTTGAACTACTTCATCAACATACTGGACTGTACTCACTCCCGGTAACTTAGCTAGCTGCGTCGCTAAATTGGGCACAGCTTGAGAATTACGTGCTTTTACCTTGATTTCATCAACGAGGGGATTTCCACCTAATTGTTCGTTAGCGCCTTCAATATCAGAAATTCTCAGTTCGCTAACTAAGTTACTCCAAGCTTGCTCTTTGGTAATAGTTTTCGTGTCTACCACCTCTGGCATATCTGTGATTAGTGGTTCAAGGGTGACAGATGATACACCAGAATCAAGATAAACGGATACTTCCAATTGGCTACCAAACTGATAAAGTAGTTGTTCTAATTGCCAGGAAGTTTGTAAACTCATGCCAAATAAAAATAGTAAGACTGTGACAGTACTTACAGCAGCCCAATTCATCCAACCGCCGCGCAGCAAGCCGAGGAAAGTTTCTTTGAGCAGATAGTCAAATTTAGTTAGAAATTTCCACACAAAATTTTTGGTCAATAATTATTTGTCATTTGTCATTTGTCAATAGTCATTTGTCAATAGTCATTGCTCAGAGACGCGATTCATCGCGTCTGTACAATTGTCCTCCTTGTCCCCCATCCCTTAATCCCTAACCGATTGATAGAATTAGACTAGTAGGAATTTTCACAATCTAGCCCATAAGGAATCATGCCCTCTGAAATTGCTGTCGAGAAAAAAAAGTTAAAAAATCCTCCTTTGCAACTTCACTATTTAGGCGATCGCGTTCTTCGTCAACCAGCAAAGCGCATCACTAAAATAGATGATGAACTGCGTCAGTTGGTACGCGAAATGCTGCAAACCATGTACAGCAAAGATGGGATTGGTTTGGCTGCACCCCAAGTGGGAGTTCATAAACAATTAATTGTCATCGACTTGGAACCAGATAACCCTGCTAACCCACCCCTGGTATTGATTAACCCAACAATTAAACAGGTAAGCAAAGAAATCTGCGTTGCTCAAGAAGGTTGTTTGAGCATTCCCAACGTTTACATGGATGTTAAGCGTCCAGAAACAGTGGAAGTGTCCTATAAAGATGAATATGGGCGTCCTCAAACATTAAAAGCTAAAGACTTACTCGCACGTTGTATTCAGCACGAAATGGATCACCTCAATGGCGTGGTTTTTGTAGATCGCGTAGATAATTCCTTGACTTTGGCACAGGAACTATCTAAAAATGGCTTCTCGTATCAAGCGGTGAAACCTGTAGCATAGGGTGTGTAGTAGTGTATTTAACTCCGAAAAGCGGTTTATTTTTGGCTGGATCTTGTGTAAGTGCGATCGCGGCTGTAGGTTCGATTTTTGAACTCAGTTACGGACAACCAGATTTTGGTGTCACAACCACAACAATTATCCTCATATTAAGCATTCCTCTGACAGGATTATTTTTCTTTGCTGCAGTGAGGGACGCAAAGGATAACATTAAATAAGCATCAGGTACATAAAAAGGTAAAGGGATGGAAGCGTCATCACGAAATTCATCCTTTTGCCTTTTATTTTTCTGCACTTGGATGTCAGAGAAGAGGACAAGGAGCAGGGAGCAGGGGGCAGGGAGCAGGGGGACAAGGGAAGGGGGACTATTGACTATTGACTATTGACTATTGACTATTGACTAAATTTTAAACTGCTATTTCTGGGGTATTTGCTATACTTCTCAGGAAAATATTCAATCCTTGGGATGTTTATTTTAAAATATATTCGTACATTTGTACCATATTGGGTTTAGGTGGTCAATTAAGAAAAGATATGGCTAGAGCAATAGAGAGAATTGATCGGGATATTGCATCGCTGAAAGAAGCGATAAATGCGATCGCAGCAGAACTACAAAAAGCTTACGCTATTTATTTCACCCTTTTAGGTCAAGCCTTGCGCCAGCAGTTAATTCTGGCAACTTACCACCTGTGTACTCAAGGATATCCCGAAAAATTCCTGAGTTTGTCATTAAATCAACGGCACCATTTGCAACAGTCCATCCGCAAGATGGGTAAACAAGCAGCCGAAAATTTACTGACTATTACTAGTAGCCAAGAAGCGCAGCATCCAGTCAGCGAGAATGAAGAAGCAGAAGTAGAAGATACTGATGAACTAGAAGATACTGAGGAATTAGAAGATATCGAGGAAGAAGAAGATACAGAGGATGAAGAGGCTCAAATCCATTCAAAATACCAACTTTCGGTTTTAAAACTGACTGACTCTTCTAACCCGATGGAACTAGTAGCATGGCAACAGAGTGTAGAAAAGTTAACACACCACATAATTAAAAAACTCTCTTATGATGCTAATGCTGTGTTACAACAAGTCAATCTTTTACCCAGAAAGATACCAGAACCAATTTTAGAAGTAGCTGCGGCGGCATCAGAAGCATCTGCCGAAGTTATGCCAGGGCCACCTAATCTATTAAACGTGGTAATTGAAATTGAAAATGAGCAGGATGCAGAAGAACCAAACCTGACAAAAGTTATGGCGATAAACCTCCGTTTAGGAGAAATTGAATTTGCCGATCCGAAACTTTCTTCAGCACGCAAACAGATACGCAACACTCTGCTGCAGTTAAACAAACTAGGACAAGACTATCAAAGAAAGCATCGCGAACGCACCATTGCCGAAGCCGAAGCCGCATGGCGGGCGATTTGGGATGATGAATAATTAGTCATTTGTCATTTGTCATTTTTCATTTTTCATTTGTGAATAGCTAGTGACTAATGCCCAATGCCCAATGCCCCATGCCCCATGCTCCATGCCCAATGCCCAATGCCCAATGCCCCATGACTACTGACAAACCAGATTGGATTAGATTGCAAAAAGCCTTGGCTGTAGAAGCGGAAAGCGGTTTTACAGATTTGATGGGTAGGCAATATCGCTTTAGTGAATTTCTCAGTCTAACTCTGGGTAAATTCCCCATTGGTTTACCCGCAATTGAACGCCGTCGCTGGCAAGAATTGGCGGTGCAATTTGCGAAATATCCCGATTTGGGTTTGGAAGAAAGGCAGCATTTAGTCGCAGAAACTCGCAGGTATCTGTATCAATTACAGCAGGATGATGGCAAGCCGCCAGAAAAAGTAGGGGTAGCGGAGTCACAGCCAAGAAATTATCAATCGAAAAATCAAATTGCCACAACGCCGATTGTGGCTGAAGTGAGTCGGAGACTTGCGCCCAAAATTGACCAAAAACTCAGCGATTTACCCGAAATTGGGATTAGAAGGGCTGATAATTTGGCGCGTCTGGGTTTGTATACTGTGCGTGATTTACTTTACTATTATCCCCGCGACCATATTGACTATGCGCGTCAGGTAAATATCCGCGAGTTACAGGCGGGTGAGACGGTGACGATAGTTGCTACCGTGAAGCGCTGTAACTGTTTTACTAGTCCGAAAAATCAGAAATTATCGATTTTAGAACTGGTACTGAAGGATAACACCGGACAAATCAAAGTTAGTCGCTTTTCGGCGGGTACGCGCTTTACTAGTCGCGGTTGGCAAGAAAGTTTAAAACGCCGCTATCCGGTGGGTGCTGTGCTTGCAGCTTGCGGTTTGGTGAAGGAAAGTAGATATGGTTTGACGCTGGATAACCCAGAATTAGAAGTATTGGCAAATCCCGGCGATGCGATTGATTCTTTGACTATCGGTCGAATCGTGCCGATTTACGCCTTAACTGAGGGTATCGCGGCGAATATGGTGCGACAGGCGGTAATATCGGCTTTACCTGCGGCGGCGAATCTCAAAGATCCCTTACCTAGTGGGTTGAGAGAGAAGTATGGGTTGATGGAATTGAAAGATGCGATCGCTAATATTCACTTTCCCCCAGATAGCGATCGCTTGCAAGTCGCCCGTCGTCGTCTGGTTTTTGATGAATTTTTCTATTTGCAATTGAGTTTACTGCAACGACAATATCAAGCAAGGCAAGTCCAAACCAGTGCTATTCTCGCTCCTAAAGGGCAATTATTAGAAAAATTCTACGAAATACTCCCATTTAAACTCACTGGGGCACAGCAGCGAGTAATTAACGATATTCTCAAAGATTTACAAGAAACTACACCCATGAATCGCTTAGTGCAAGGCGATGTAGGTTCCGGTAAAACTGTGGTAGCTGTGGTAGCTATTTTAGCGGCGATTCAATCAGGTTACCAAGCTGCCTTGATGGCTCCCACGGAAGTTTTAGCAGAACAGCATTACCGCAAGTTAGTCAGTTGGTTTAACTTGCTGCATTTACCAGTAGAATTACTGACAGGCTCCACCAAAACAGTTAAACGGCGACAAATCCATTCCCAGCTAGAAACAGGAGAATTACCTTTATTAGTTGGCACTCACGCCTTAATTCAAGACCCCGTAAACTTTCGCCAATTGGGGTTAGCGGTGATTGACGAACAGCATCGCTTTGGGGTGCAACAACGGGCACGTTTGCAGCAAAAAGGCGAACAACCCCATGTATTAACGATGACAGCTACCCCCATTCCCCGGACATTGGCATTAACCATACATGGGGATATGAATGTGAGTCAAATTGATGAGTTACCACCAGGTAGACAAAAGATACAAACTACCATGCTCACAGGTCAACAGCGCAGCCATGCTTACGACTTGATGCGGCGAGAAATTGTCCAAGGAAGACAGGTATATGTAATTTTACCTTTGGTGGAAGAATCAGAAAAGCTAGATTTACGTTCAGCCGTTGAGGAACATCAAAAATTACAGGAAAGCGTTTTTCCAGATTTTCAAGTCGGCTTGCTACATGGGCGCATGAGTTCCGCCGAGAAAGACGAAGCAATTACCAAATTCCGCGATAACGAAACCCAAATTTTAGTTTCTACCACCGTTGTAGAAGTCGGCGTAGACGTACCCAATGCTACAGTAATGCTAATTGAAAACGCGGAAAGATTTGGTTTATCACAACTGCACCAACTTCGCGGACGGGTGGGAAGGGGTGCGGCGCAGTCCTATTGTTTATTAATGAGTAGTTCTAGAAGTCCCGACGCGCAACAAAGATTGAAAGTGATGGAACAATCCCAAGATGGCTTTTTCATCTCAGAAATGGATATGCGTTTTCGCGGCCCTGGGGAAGTCTTGGGAACTCGGCAATCGGGTGTGCCGGATTTTACCCTAGCAAGTTTGGTGGAAGATGAGGAAGTTTTGCTGTTAGCGCGACAAGCAGCAGAGAAAGTTATTGAGATGGATGCTACTTTAGAACGCTGGATTTTGATGAAGGAAGAATTGAAGTATCGGTATGAGCGATTAATGGGTGGGGCGATTATGACTTAAATTTGCCACTATTAACTCAATTGACGGCGGAATTGGTTAATGCTGATAGATAAGAGTAAGGTAGCAAAGATAAAAAGTGCGATCGCATTCCACCAAAGTACCTCTAAACCCACACCTTTGAGCAAAATTCCCCGCACAATCTCGATATAATGGCGTAGCGGATCTAGTAGAGACAAATACTTAAAGAATTCCGGCATACTTTCAATCGGTGAGATAGCGCCAGAAAGTTGAATCAACGGTAAATTGATAAAAAACGATGTCAGCACAACTTGCTGTTGAGTACGGCAAATTGTCGCCAGCATAATCCCAATACCGATACCAACAAATAAATACAGTCCTGATAAACTCAAAAATAGTAGCGCATTCCCGCGAAAAGGGACGCTAAATACTAATCTGCCGATACTTAAAGCCAAAATTACATCGCCCATTAACAATATAAATAAAGGCACAATTTTCGCCAGTAAAATTTCCCAAGCTTCGGCGGGAGTCATTAATAATTGTTCGAGAGTTCCGGTATCCTTTTCGCGCACAACTGTGACGGAAGAAACCAAAGAACTAATCAGCGTTAAAACTAAACCTAAAACACCGGGGATGAAAAACCAACTGCTGCGTAAACCTGGATTATATAGGAAAGTCGTCTGCGGATTAATTAAGGGAGGGGCTTGATTAGAGGAGAGACGGCGGCTAAATTGATTAATCATTTGATTGAGATAACCTTGAGCAATTCCCGCCGTATTTGCATCGACTGCATCAATTAATATCTGTACCTCACCCGATTTATCTTCCGCTAAATTGCGTTTAAAGTCTGGGGGAATGATTAAACCGGCTGTAATTTTACCTTGGCGTACCTCTTCACCTAAATCTTGGGGACTAAATAGATATTTTTCTAAAGTAAATACCTTATTAACTGTTAAGACAGAAACTAATTCTCGGCTTTCATAGGTATTGGCGTAATCGACCACGCCTAACTTGAGATAATGGACATCGGGATTAAGTGCAAAGCCATAAAGCAGCATTTGCACTGTGGGAGGAATGATTAACAAAACTAAAGTCTCTCGACTCCGTAAGATTTGACGAAATTCCTTAATCGCCAAACTCCAGAATCGACTATTCAAGAGATTTTGAATAAATTTCATAGCTATTACTTTGATGGTAAAGACATCCCCCGCATTTCTCACAAACTGTAGGGGCGGGTTTACAGATATGATTCAATCATCCACGACTATTTGGCTGAACCCGCCCCTACAACTCCTACTTCTCAACGCGAATACAAATAATTCTCTTGACAAGCAAAAATCAAGTATGCAGGTAGGGGCATCGGCATTGCCGTGCCCTGACAATTATCGGGTACGCCAAAATATTTATAAATACCCTCAAATGACAAGCAAAAATTAAGTATACAGGTAGGGGCATCGGCATTGCCGTGCCCTGACGCTCATCGGGTACGCCAAAATATTTATAAATACCCTCAAATGACAAGCAAAAATCAAGTATGCAGGTAGGGGCATCGGCATCACCGTGCCCTGACAATCATCGGGTACGCCAAAATATTTGTATACAGCATATTTCAGCTAAATGAGGTACGCGCTTCAGGGCATGGCAGTGCCAGTGCCCCTACATCCCATTCTTTTCTTAAATTGCAATTACTATTGTGTGAATCGCTCATCGCAGTGATATATATCAGTAAGTGAGCGACTGTGGCAATGTGGATATATAGCGATTCTCATGTAGATGCAATACACAATCGGGCATGGCACTGCTATGCGCCTACGAATGGTTTGTATTTTATCCAATAGAGAATGCTATCGGCACAGCAGAAAAATTCATTTACAGGAAAGCCTAATGGAACGCTCAAAAATAATTGCCATTATTACAGGTGCGATATCGATTATTTTAGCGATCGCATATCTCATCATAGTCCAAATCCTCGACTACCGCGACATGAAACCCGCACCCATTAGCCAACTCAACCAACCACCAGCAATTGTGGCTACTAGTTGGTACTAAAAATTTACTCGTTTCATCTTCCTCAAGATATAAACATCGATCGAGACGCAATTAACTGCGTCTTTTGTCATTTTTGTCAATTGAAATTACTAATGATAACTATTGATTTGTCTCCTAAATTATCCATAGATAAAAATCAATAGTTGTTATTGATTAATTAAATAAAGTCCATCTATAAGAATTAATTAGAGGAGTTATCGATCATTTATTTATTTGAAGTATTTCCTTTTTGCCATAGATAAAGGTAAGCTATTTCTAACAAAATTAAGTAAAAATAAAATTGAAGTATTGGTGATAGCTGGGTTGGTGGGGATCAAAGCTATTTGATTCGTAACCCCAGAGTTGTGCTGGATGTTATAGAGGTAAGTTCATGGCTCAGTTTCTTGTGGAGACTGTGTGGCTAGTTCCGTTATATGCATTAATAGGTGGGCTGTTAGCGGTTCCCTGGTCGCCAGGGATCATTCGCCGCACTGGCCCTAGACCGGCTGGTTATGTCAATTTGGTCATGACATCTCTGGCTTTTTTGCATAGTGCGATCGCATTTATCGCCATTTGGAATCAACCAGCAATAGAAGTATTTATACCTTGGCTGTCTACAGCAGGTTTAAATCTTACCATCGCTTTAGAAATTTCTTCAATTACTGTAGGCGCATTGATTGTAATCACAGGCTTAAATTTCTTAGCGCAAATTTTCGCCATTGGTTACATGGAGATGGATTGGGGTTGGGGACGGTTCTATTCGCTATTAGGACTGTTTGAAGCGGGATTATGTGCCCTAGCTTTGTGTAATAACCTGTTCTTCAGTTATGTAATTCTCGAAGTTCTGACTTTAGGAACTTATTTGCTAGTTGGGTTGTGGTTTAGTCAGCCGTTGGTGGTAACTGGTGCTAGAGATGCTTTCCTCACCAAACGGGTAGGCGACTTATTTCTGCTGATGGGTGTGCTGGGGTTATGGCCTTTAGCGGGGACTTGGAATTATTCAGAATTATCTGAATGGGCAGCAACTGCCAATGTTGACCCCACTGTCATCACCTTGGTAGGTTTAGCCTTAATTGCCGGGCCAATGGGTAAATGCGCTCAATTCCCCCTGCATTTGTGGCTAGATGAGGCGATGGAAGGGCCAGTTCCCAGTACGATTTTGCGGAACTCGGTGGTAGTAGCCAGTGGTGCTTGGGTACTAATTAAACTGCAACCGGTATTAACTTTATCACCTTTCGTTTCCTCAGCTTTGGTAGCAATTGGTGCAGTTACAGCCGTTGGTGCTTCTTTAATTGCGATCGCGCAAATTGACATTAAACGCTGTCAATCCTATTCTGTCAGCGCTTACATGGGCTTAGTGTTTATCGCTGTAGGTACAAGACAAGATGAAGCCGCACTGTTATTAGTACTGGCTAATGCTGTATCAGCCGCACTCTTGGTGATGAGTACTGGCGGTATTATCTGGAACAGCATTACCCAAAATGTTACACAGTTGGGTGGATTATGGTCACGCCGTCCAATATCTGCGATCGCTTTTATTGTGGGAACTTTAGGATTAGTTGGTTTTCCACCTCTAGGCGGCTTTTGGGCGTTGATGGAATTAATTGATGGACTTTGGGGAACTCAACCTGTATTGGTGGGTGTAGTCATAGCTGTGAATGCTTTAACTGCTGTGAGTTTAACCAGAGAATTCGGTTTGATTTTTGCTGGTAAACCTCAACAGATGAGCGAGCGATCGCCTGAAGTACATTGGCCAATGTCTTTTCCGATGGTGATTTTACTAGGCTTTGTGTTACATCTGCCATTAGTGTTACAAAGCTTATCATTACTACCATCTTGGGCAACCTTAAATAAAGATGTTGCACTGTTGTTAATTTGGTCAACAATTTTTGGTTGTGGTATTAGTGGCGTAATTTATTTAGGTAACATTCCTAAACCAGTTCGCCTACCTTGGAAACCTTTACAAGATTTATTCGCCTACGATTTCTACACTCCCAAGCTTTATCGGATGACGATTATTTTCAGCGTCGCTCAAATTTCCAAATTTGCCGATATGTTGGATCGTTTTGTCGTTGATGGCATCGTCAATTTTGTGGGTTTATTCTCACTATTAACTGGTGAGGGATTGAAATACAGTACATCTGGACAAACCCAATTTTATGCTTTCACTGTGCTTTTAGGTGTTGGCGTATTAGGAATGTGGGTAACTTGGCCATTTTGGGGCGTGCAGTTTCTCAATTTGATGTTTTAGTAATTAGGGGCTAGACAGTAGGGACAAAAAAAGAGAGATTTTTTCGTCGGATTATTGATTTAAAAATTACATAGATTCGCTAAAATTTCTCAAATCTAGCCCCAAAAACCTATCTTTGTTGTCACGCGCGATCGTACAATTTTTAAAACCATTAAAATATTCGATGATTTCCATTTGTCGGGGGACAAACCATGAATAAACAATATCGCCAAACCAATGTTTCTCGGAGAAATTTACTGAAACTCGGTGCAGGTGCAGTTGGTGCAGGCCTAGTAACAGCCGGATTAGGTGCAAATTTGGCTGCACCTGAAAAAGCCTCAGCAGTAGATAAAAAAGATATTACTCCTGATGCAGCACTCAAAGAATTATTAGATGGAAATGAGCGATTTGTCAAAGCTAAAAAACGCTACCCAAATCAATCAATAAAACGCTTGCAGGAAGTTGCAAAAGGTCAAAAACCGTTTGCATCAATTCTCGGTTGTGCCGATTCACGAGTACCTTCAGAGATTGTTTTCGATCAAGGTTTAGGCGATTTATTTGTTTGTCGTGTAGCAGGTAATATTGCCCCTCCCGAAGAAATTGGTAGCCTAGAATTTGGTAGCTTAGTTTTAGGCGCTAAAGTAATTATGGTGTTAGGTCATGAAAGATGCGGAGCTGTAGATGCAACTATTAAAGGTGCCTCAGTACCAGGACAAATTGGTAGTTTACTCGAAGCAATTAAACCTGGTGTAGAAAGAGCTAAAGGGCAACCAGGCGATCCATTAGAAAATGCTTGTAAAGCTAATATTTTAGTGCAAGTTGAGAAGCTACAATCATCACCAGTTCTGGCTGAGTTAATCAAAGAGGGTAAACTCAAAATAGTTGGTGGTTATTACGATTTAGATACTGGCAAAGTCAGTTTAGTTAGTTAGGTTTTGGGCGTGGGGCATGGGGCATGGGGCATGGGCAATAGTCAATAGTTATTTCTCCTCTGTCTCTTTGTCTCCCTTGTCCTCCCATCCTTCTCATCTATTTTGACCATTCACATATTTAAGAACTTCTTCTTTTTACTAATTTACCCAAATTGCCATGTTAAGTGTTCTGATTTGGCTCCCGATTTTAGCAGCAGCTATTATAGCGTTAATACCTAAAAATCTGCCTACCAATACTGTGCGGTTAAGCGCATTATACTTTGCTGCAATTGTATTGCTGTGGAATATTTTTATTCTGTTCAAATTTGATATCAGCAATCCAGGGATGCAGTTTCAAGAGAATATTCCTTGGAATGAAACTCTTGGTTTGAGCTATCAATTAGGAGTTGATGGGCTGTCTATTTTGATGTTGGTGTTAAATAGCCTCCTCACCTGGATTGCTATTTACAGTAGCAGCAAAGAAACCCAAAGACCAAGGCTTTTTTACTCCCTCATTTTATTAGTTAGTGGTGGGGTAGCAGGGGCATTTTTAGCACAAAATTTACTGCTGTTCTTCTTGTTCTACGAACTAGAATTAATTCCCTTCTATTTACTAATTTCCATTTGGGGAGGAGAAAAACGCGGTTATGCTGGTATCAAATTCCTAATTTACACTGCTGTTTCTGGGGCTTTAATTTTAGCAACATTCTTGGGTACTGTATGGCTAACTGGTGCTAAAAGTTTCGCCTTAGATGCAGTTTCTACCCAAACTTTATCTGCTGGGTTGCAAATCATTCTCTTAGCAGGAATTATCTTAGGTTTTGGCATCAAAATTCCCTTGGTTCCCTTCCATACTTGGTTACCTGATGCTTATGTTGAAGCTTCTGCACCAATTGCGATTCTTTTGGGTGGCGTGTTAGCTAAACTGGGAACCTACGGATTGTTACGATTTGGTATGGGGATGTTTCCCCAAGCTTGGAGTATTTTCGCACCGACATTGGCAATTTGGGGTGCGGTGAGTGCAATATATGGGGCTGTAGTAGCGATCGCGCAAAAAGATATCAAGCGCATGGTAGCATACAGTTCTATTGGTCACATGGGTTATATCTTGCTAGCTGGTGCTGCGAGTAATCCCCTGGCGTTAGTTGGTGCTGTCGCCCAAATGTTTAGTCACGGTTTAATTCTCGCTATCTTGTTCCATTTGGTGGGAGTTGTGGAAACCAAAGTTGGAACTCGCGAGTTAGATAAACTCAATGGTTTAATGAGTCCGATTCGGGGTTTACCGTTAATTAGTGCCTTGCTAGTATTAAGTGGAATGGCGAGTGCTGGTATTCCCGGTTTAACAGGTTTCGTGGCTGAATTTATCGTTTTCCAAGGAAGTTTCTCAGCGTTTCCTATCCCCACAATTTTGTGTGTAGTTGCTAGTGGTTTAACTGCGGTTTATTTCGTCATTCTGCTTAACCGCACCTGCTTTGGTAAACTCGACAATAATTTAGCCTACTATCCCAAAGTGGAATGGTTTGAGAAAACACCTGCGTTAATTTTGGCAGTTTTAATCATCTTTTTGGGAGTTCAACCTACTTGGTTAGTGCGTTGGAGTGAACCCACAACTACAGCAATGGTAGCTGCAATTCCCCCAATGGAAAGAACCGTTAACTCAGAAATCGCTTTGAAACCATAACTCTTATCTTCTTTGCGCCTTTGCGCCTTTGCGTGAGATTTATTTTGATAAATGAACCGCAGAGACGCAGAGTACACAGAGAGAAGAGAGAATTTTATCAAATGATTTAGGATTGCTATCAGGAGTTATGCACCAAGATTAGGAGGAAGGATGAATTTGAAATTAATTCCCAGTGCTTTAGTAGGATTTCGCTTTTTAATTTCTCCCTTCCTCCTCTGGGATGCTGTTGATGGTGAAACTAGTATTTGGTTCATTGTTGGTTTTGTCGCCGCCTTTCTCTCGGATATTTTTGATGGCATAATTGCCCGCAGACTTGGTGTGAGTACTGCCGAATTAAGACAAGCTGATAGCTGGGCTGATGTTTGTCTTTTTAGTTGCATATTTGTGAGTGCTTGGTTAGTACATAAAGAAGTTTTAATTGCTTATCGAATACCTTTACTCACAGTAGTTTTTGCCCAGGTGATATGGTGGATAGTTAATTTAGTTAAATATGGTAAACCTGCTAGCTATCACACCTATTCGGCTAAGTTTTGGGGTATCACTCTGGCAATTGCGATTATTTCTTTATTTGGCTTTAATTATGCAGGAATTTCTCTTTGGCTAACTTGTATTGCTGGTTTGATTTACAGTATCGAAGAAATAGCCATGACAATGATTCTGCCAGTGTGGACACACGATGTTTTAAGCATTTTTCACGCTCTAAAATTACGCGAACAATTATTAATACAACCAGACGAAATTGGATCATAGTCATCACAAATGACAAATGACAAATGACAAATGACAGCCTTCACCAAAAATATTACAACTCAAGCAGGATTATTAAATGACAGCAACTTTTGATAAAGCTACTAAATTACCTCCCTCAAACCATGAATTTGCCGAAGTAATTCATCGCCTAGAAGCTGGCGGTTCCATGTTACCTGATACGCCAGAAAATTTGATGCAAATTATCGGCTTGTATAAGGCTTATGCTGTGCCGATGGATTTTTACTGGCGGGATTTACTTTATATTGCCGAACAAGAATTTTTAAATCCGTTTCCTTTCTTTAAATACTTCTTGCCTAAAGAGTATTTAGACCGTCATAATCATTATGCTGGTGATGATGCCGATTTAAGAATTTGGCGGGGACAAGCTACAGCCCATCCTGAGTTATTAGCATTTATTGAAAAAGGTGAAACTGGGAACATGCCTAGATTATTTCACCATTTATTCCACGATCGCATTAACATGGAATTTGCTGAGGCTTGTATGCGGGCTATGCTTTGGCATCGTCAGATGTACGCGCCAGTAAACCAGTTTGACGCTTACCTGGATTCGGAAGAATATAAAGCTAACGCCGATAGGGCAATTAAAGCTTACTTCAAAGGTAACCCGGTAATGTTGGGGCTACATAAGCTGTTCCCGGATATGTTCATCGAACAATGTCGCCAGATGTCTTACTATGCTAACCTGGGTTTATTCTGGGAAGTCATGGCACCCGTGTTCTTTGAAATGTCGGATATCTACGACGAAGGCGGGTTTAAAGGTGTCCCCGATGCAATGAACTTTTTGGTAAATGGAATTTTTGCGATCGCCGGTCGTCCCATCTATCATCATGTATATATAGATGGCGAATGCTACGAAATCATTCCCAAATCTAAGGGTTTCACTTGGTTATACGAAGCCGCATTACCTTATGTAGAAGCAGTTTTCTACCGTACCGCACCTTTTAGAGGCACAAAATCTTATAATGCACAAGCAGGTCAAGTACCTGACGATCAAAAAGACTTCCACTATGGCATTCTTTACGCTGATGTGTTTCCTGTAGGTACAGCCGGTATTCCACCCACATTGTTGATGCAAGATATGTTACACTTCTTGCCTCAATATCTGCTTGATTATTACAAACAATATTGTCGTGGCGAGGAAGATATGTTGATTCAGTTAGGAATTAGTTTCCAACGGTCAATGTATAATGTAACATCGGCGGTAATTCAAGCATTACGCACTGCACTGTTATATCCTTTAGATGACACCAATCCCAAGCATTTACAAGCAAACCGGGAGTTTTTTGAAGCGCAGTTAAGCCGCTTTACCCGTGCTGATTACAATATGCGAGATGCGGCGCGGTTACGCAGTATTCAAAGTCAAGATTACAGGTAATATCAATTCAAAATTCAAAATTCAAAATTCAAAATTACGGAAGTAATTTTTTGGTAGGGTGTGTTATGCCGTAGGCTAACGCACCTTATATTTTTGTGAATGCGAAATTAATATTAATTTATAGCAGTTTTCACCTATTTGAAGCACATCTGTGGTAGTAGGGGCACGGCATCCACAATCTTTTCATATATACAATAATTTTACTGATGCCGTGCCCCTACAGCGTGGTCTATTTACAGGAAGATGGTGTAAATAGGATTTGCGGCGTACCAATATATTTTAGAGGGCATGGCAGTGCCAGTGCCCCTACAGTCTTTCGCATTCTTTTTTTAAATTGGTATAGCTTCCGGGAACCCGGAATCAACTTCAGGGTTCCCGGAATCAACTTCAGGGTTCCCGGAATTAACTTCAGGGTTGACGTTTCCGTGTTTCGCGTAGTCTGAATTAACTTCAGGGTTCCCGGAATTAACTTCAGGGTTGACGTTTCCGTGTTTCGCGTAGTCTGAATTAACTTCAGGGTTCCCGGAATTAACTTCAGGGTTGATGTTTTCGTGTTTCGCGTAGCCTGAATCAACTTCCGGGTTTCTGTTTGCGTGTTTCCCGTCAGCTGTACTTACAGCATATTTCAGGTAAATGAGGTATGCGCTTCGGGGCATGGCAGTGCCAATGCCCCTACAATCAACTATAAATCAATTCAAAATTCAAAATTCAAAATTCAAAATTAAAGACAGCCACCCACAAGGGGTGGGGTTTCTACCTAGGGACATCCAATTTTTTAAATACCCAATGAATCAATTCAAAATTCAAAATTCAAAATTCAAAATTAAAGACAGCCACCCACAAGGGGGAGCCAGTCTCGTGGGCGGGTGTCCCGACTTGAGAGAACTGGCGTTGGGGTTTCTACCTACCTTGCGAAACAAGGATTTTTTCGCCCACTAGGGGCGAGGTTTTAAACCTAACTTTTTCCAATAAATCTGTACCTCACCAAGTAGCAATTTGCTGTATGTTTTCTGTTGGTGCGTTGCGCTGCGCGACAACACTTTAACTACTTGAGAGATAATTGCCCGTCAAGATGGCGAAATAGAAATAACCAAATTGGTAGGGAACTGTTAATGGCAATTAATCTGATTAAATGACCTGTGGTGACAACCTCTACATTATGATTTAAGACTAGGGAGACAAGAATCATTTCTGCTGCACCGCCTGGCGCTGTTACCAATAGACAAGTTAACCAATCCCAAGAAGTTAATTGCATAGCTAGGATAGCAGCGATCGCACCAGCGATCAAAGTCATGATGACAGACAAAACCGCATAGACTATGGTGCGTTTCCCAAAGCTGGGTTTTTCTCCCCAATATTCACCGATGGTAATTCCTAACAACATTTGCCCAATTATATTGATAAATGATGGTGGGGTAAAGTGAATGTCTTGGACAAACGGTAGCAAATTAATTATCGGGTTAAACCCTATCCCAATTAATAAAGCGCCAAAAAAATCCCCGGCGGGGATTTTAAATAATATCGATAGATAAACAATTAATCCGATTATTCCCAATACTAACAGCAGTAATCCTAATTGAGAGATATCAAAATTAAATAAATTACTTGGAGTGGGAATTATTGACGGATTCCAAGCATTACCAACTGTCGTTCTGACAATAAAAGGAATCAGCAAAACTACAGTTGTGACACGCAAAGCTTGGACTAATGCAACTAGGGTAACATTTTTGTTATAGTCAGCAGCAATAGAAGCCATTACTCCCACACCACCGGGAACTGTCGCCAGCATTGATGTTAATAAATTCGTTTGGCTGAGGCGGGAATAAATGTAGCCAATAACAGTACCACAAATTAACAGAAAAAAGGTTAATAAAACAAAAATGGGAATACCATTAGCTACAGTAGCTAAATCGCTGTAATTAGTTGAGGCTCCAACTGTTAATCCTACCAATGCCATGCCAATTTTTCTAGCGGTGCGGTTAGGTTTGGGAGAATATTGATAGAAAATCCGGCATCCCTGCAACACTACAGTACCCGCCGCAACTCCGCCAAATAACCAAGCCATTCCGCCTAAATGCAATTTAGTTAAACAGAAACCAAAGGGCACGGCTAAAAGCATTTCTAAAAATACGATCGCTAGTTGCTTGATAAATGGATTTTGAACAGCAACAGCAGGATTTTCCGTGGTCGATTCCTCTACAATGGGAAGAATACTCAAGGTATGATTCATTGATAAAGCGCTTTTCTCATTAGTTTAACTATGCACATAAGCTAATGCGATCGCGCAATACCCCAGACAGGATATAAATTTAAAATTTCCTATCAATGATAAAGGATGTATGTATAGCACATTGAGCCTCAGTACAATCGCCGACAATTTATAAAAATTTTGCAGACGACAATATTATAGTAGGGACACAACCTAAGTTATGTCCCTACCAACAAACTGTATTTTTTTCCAGAGTCTAATTGTTGATTACTTCAGCTATCAAGGCGGATTTGAGAAATTAGTCTTCATCAAGTGCTGGGAAAGCTTCTTCAAATTGCCATAACTCATCTTTGTGTGCCATAAACCAAATCCGAGTTTCTGGTGTCAATTTACTCCAAATATTTTCCACAGGAACATGGGGAGATGCATAGCGATACTCTTCTCCCAAAGATTTGAGATTATCTGCTACGTCAAGAGGAATCCCAAAATCGCGCCAGTCAACTTTTATATTTCTACCAGAAAGTCCGGCTGCGGGGTCAAAAATTAATTGTGCAGTTCTGATTAAATCAGCAAAATGGTTTGGTTTCAGTCCGATGATTTGCTGAATTTGGGAAGATTCATTATGCTGTTGAGACATTGTCGCTGGAGTGGTGAAGATATATGGTAGGTAGAACTTACCGCCAGAGATTTTTATCCCAATTCTCTGATTTTAATCTCCAGCCACTCAGGCAAATGGTTTAGGTTGGACAAGTCGTGATTTTTAAAACGTAGCGCCGCTACATACAGTATATTTCAGATAAATGAAGTACGCGCTTTGGGGCATGGCAGTATATTCTAGAGGGCTAGGCACTGCCCATTGGTGTGAACTTAAGGGAACTCCAAAAAATAAATTATGCCAAATTGTAGGGGCGGGGTAACCCCCATTGGTGTCAACTTAAGCTCAAAACTTTTCTCTATCTCGTTTCCAGCCTCCGGCTGGAAATGCGTATTGCGAGGCTCCGCCTCGTCTTCTGAATAAATTGAGGCAGAGCCTCAGGATCATCGCTCCCACGCAGAGCATGGGAGCCAGTTAAATCGAGTCTTGGCAAGAGTTTCGCGTTAAGTTGACACCAATGGGCAGTGCCTTGTCCCTACTGAGGTTGGCTAAATCTACTATTTAATGCCACAGTTATTCATTGATCAATAAAAACGGTAACAGCCGCAACGGCTATTAACATTTCGTCATTTTTATCGTTAAGAGAGGGAATTGCTCGTCCCTGCACTACCATGCCTCCAGATTCTACAGTCAGAGTTTTGCGCCCAAAGGGAAGCACAGCTAATACTTCCTCTGAGTTGACTTGTTCTGGGTATGGTACTGCTACTTGTACTTCTACAATCATCTCATTGGGGTCGGTTAAACCTGCTACTTCCCAAACTCCAGGTAAAGCATTATGAGCGATCGCATTTCTTACCGCTCTGGCTGCTGCTACTGTTGGTTCTTGTCCATGTTGATCAATTCCCATCCCCATCTCAATTATCAACCGTTTTTTGACCATTGATATTTCCCAAGCTCATTTACAGTATATTTTCAGATAAAGTATCCGGGTAAAAGTCAACTTAACGCAAAACCCAGTTACCGCAAGGAACTGAAGTTCCTTGCTCATAGCCAAAGTCATCTCAAGATGACTAAATATCCTCAAAATCTTGAGTCTACTTCAGTAGGGGCGGGTTCACAAATATGCTCCAATAATTCACGACTATCTCACTTAACCCGCCCCTACTTGGGCTATGAGCCTGAGAATTTATTCTCAGGCGGGCAACAAAGCTAAGACAGAGGCTATTTTTAGCTTAAGTTAATACCCATGCCCAATGCCCAATGCCCAATGCCCAATGCCCCATGCCTAATCGCCGTCAATTCCTCACAAACTTCGGACTTGCTACCTTAGCGACTCAATTACAACCGTTAACTGCTCAAGGTAAACTCTCTCCCCAGACTATGCTTAAGCCCCCACGCTTGCAAACAGGCGATACTGTAGGCTTAATTGCCCCTGCGGCTGTTGTGGATGCAAAACATGTAGAAACAGCACAGCGCAACTTTGCAGATTTAGGTTTAAAAGTCAAGTTAGGCAAACATATTTTAGATCGTTATGGTTATTTAGCAGGGAAAGATAGCGATCGCGCTTTTGACATAAACTCTATGTTTACCGATAAATCTGTAAAAGCGATTGTTGCGATGCGAGGCGGTTGGGGTTGTAATCGCCTTTTACCTTTACTCAACTATACTAATATCCGCTCCCATCCCAAAATTTTGATGGGCTACAGCGATATTACTTCTTTATTATTAGCTATTAACGCTCGTAGTCGCATTATTACTTTTCACGGCCCGGTGGCTATCTCTACCTGGAATCAGTTTACCCTAGATTACCTTCACCGTCTTCTGTTTACCGGGGAAGCAGTGACAATGCAAAACCCCATTACCAATACTTGGCAATTTTCGCCCATTGCACCGGGGAAAGCTCAAGGTAAACTTGTCGGCGGTAATTTATCGGTACTAGCCGCAATGGTAGGTTCGCCTTATCTTCCGGCGTGGAACCAAACCATTCTTTTTTTGGAAGACATCGGTGAAGATATCTATCGTATAGACCGAATGCTCACTCAGTTAAAAAATGCTGGTATACTACATCGCATTGCTGGCTTGATTTTTGGACAATGTACTAATTGTAGTCTAGGCGATGAACCAAATTTTACTTTAATGCAAGTATTACAAGACCACATTGGCCCCTTAGGTATTCCTGCTTGGTATGGTGCGGCAATCGGTCATATTCCAGATAAATTTACTTTGCCAGTTGGTGTCAATGTGGAAATTAATGCCAATG
Source organism: Calothrix anomala FACHB-343 (assembly GCF_014696435.1). Lineage (GTDB taxonomy): Bacteria > Cyanobacteriota > Cyanobacteriia > Cyanobacteriales > Nostocaceae > Aulosira > Aulosira anomala_A. Next base: position 22,096 of record NZ_JACJQG010000019.1, read on the forward strand.
TTGGCACAATTGAGATGTTAGAACCAGCCGTTGCTTAGGGAACGCCAAAAAATGAAAAACTCCATCCCCTTGTGGGTGAAGTTTTTGGGCATGGGGCATGGGGCATGGGGCATGGGGCATGGCGAAGAAATCACCAATGACATGATGTTTAGGGAACTCCAAAAAATAAATTATGCCAAATTGTAGGGGCGGGGTAACCCATTGGTGTCAACTTAACGTCAAACCCTTATCCTACCTTGCTCCCATGCTCTGCGTGGGAGCGATGATCGTGAGGCTCCGCCTCAATTTATCAACTTCCGAGGCGGAGCCTCGCAATACGCATTTCCAGCCGGAGGCTGGAAACGAGATAGAGAAAGGCTTTGAGCTTACAGCAGTTTTCACCTATTTGAACCACATCTATCGTAGGGAACACCGACAATCTTTTGGTACATACAATAATTTTACTGATGCCGTGCCCCTACAGCGTGGTCTATTTACCTGAAAATAGCTGTAAGTTGACACCTATGGGGGTAACCCCGCCCCTATGAGTTGCGGGTTTGGTAAGTTAATGATTGGAATATTTTTTTATTTGGAAGTCCCTTATTAAAAACTTATTGACTCAATATCAATACTTATACCAATTTGAAAAATGATGGCGACAGATGGAAATCTGAAATGCTTATCCAATAGATGTTTCACAATCCAAAATCTAAAATCTAAAATCCAAAATGGTATTACAGCATATTTCAGGTAAATGAGGTAGGCGCTTCGGGGCATGGCAGTGCCAGTGCCCCTACAATCAACGAATTAATTGCCTCTATTGTAAATCAAGGCTTTTACGTCATTTTTGCGTAAGTCCTGTATCTAACCCAGGACTAATCACTAATGACTATTGTACAGACAAGGGTTATCGTGTCTCTAATGACCATCTTTTCCAGAGAAATTTAACTTTACATTATAAAAAACCTAGATAAATTCATAAAAACTTTATTTATTAGGTAAAAATAAGTGCATTCCCCATTGTTTGGTTAAATTAGACAAAAAAACTAGCCATTTTGGCTAGATTATTTGGCAATATGAATTATGCTAGATATAAGCGAGCATAAAACAATACTTGCTAAACAATATTTGTGCAAATTAATTTAGCTAACAAAATCTCAAAAAGAAACTAAATATCAAATAATTTATTTGTAGAAATAAATTTGTCCTATTGATGTGTAAATACTAGCTTTTGGTGATTCATCAAGTTGTCAAATATATAGTTAAATCACTTATTTAATTATAAATAGGTGAAAAATTAACTGCATATATATATGCCTGAGTTGTGGCGATTAAGCCACATCTTAAAAGTGGTGCAGCAAATTAAAATGAGAAGGATTGTTTTATGACCAACATAAACTTAGCTAAAGTCTGGTTTAGTAATAATTCTGATATCCTCAATCCACGTGAGGCAATATACAATCCCAAATCCTCTTATGTAGATACTTTTGGTGGCGACGATAAAATCACTGGTACTGCTAATGTAAATCGTGGTTTTGAAGTTTATAGCTTTGTTGGAGCTAAAGCTAGCAGAGGACAATTCGCGATCGCTTCTGCTGAATTGAGAGGTAAGGCTGATGTTGAAGTCTATGGGATTCAAAACGAAGGAACTATCAATACAAACACTGGCTTAGATGTCATTAAAGGTAGTGCCAAGGCTAACATTAGCGCCACAGCAGAGTCAGTATCTCAAGCCATAGCTTTTGCCAGGAAAGCAGATGCTGTAGCCATCACCAATGCTTTTGCCTCTATTAACATCAAAGCTACTGCTGAAGGAATTGATAACTCCTGGGCTACTATTTACACTGGTAAGGATAGCGATAGCATAATTGGGGATGCTGAAGGCTCAGTCTCAGCGATCGCATTAGCTACCGCAGTGGCGATAGCTGAAGCTCCCATCTCTAACGGAGTCACAGCTTTTGCCAAAGCAATAGCCACAAGTTTAGCCAAAGCCAGCATTACAGCCACCGGGATAAATAATAGTCGGGGTGAAATTAGCACTGGTGACGGTAACGATACCATTAATGCTACTGCAACTTCTAGCGCAGGTGCTTTTGCAGGTACTATTAGTGCTGCTATAGCAAATGCTACTGGTGAGAATAAAGCTTTAGCTGAGGCTATTGTATCTGCTACCGCTAAGGCCACTGATAAAGCGATCGCTATCAACAACAGTGGCGGCAAAATTGATACCGGGGATGGAGACGATAAAATTACTGCCAAGGCTACTGGCTCTGACTCTTATGGTATATTTGGTGGTAGTATAAATACAGGTCACGGAAACGACAGTGTTATCGCCTCTAGTTTCGGTGGTGGAGTTAACATTAACTTGGGTGCAGGTAACGACTTTGTTAAAGGTTTCGGTGCAGCTAAAATAGATGGTGGTAAAGGTTGGGATACACTCGACTTATCTGACTACAAGATCAACGATTTTCAGATTAAGTTTGGTGGTATTTTTGGCTTTAGCCTCAACAATAGTGTCAGTTTTCAACTTGATGGCGTTACCTTAAATACTACTGGCTTTGAGCAATTTAACTTTGCTGATGCTAGTTACAATGCCCTTGGATTAAGGTTTGCTTAATTTCTCACGCTTAATGCTTTCATCGAGAATTTAAAACTTCTCGGATTTTTGGAACTCCCTTATTTTTAAGATATTGATGTTGGCCGTTAAATCTTAACAGCCAACAATTATTATGGGTGCTTTTATTGTCAATTAATTTTGGATTTTAAATTTTAGATTTTGGATTGATGCTACAGATAAATCTAGGGGCTTTTACCATCAAATAAATATTTAGGACTGACGCACCGAACACAAAAACCCTCACAAGGGTGGTCAAATCAGGTTTTTGGACTATGGACTATTGACCATTGACAAAAAGCATGAAAAATATCTGACATTGCGTAAGTCCTAATATTAGTCAATTAATTTTGGCTTTAGGGTTGGAGAGCAAAATTCTCTCAATCCAAAATCTCAAAGGGAAAATCTAAAATTCGCTAATTTGCCTTGGGAATTTATTTCCCGAAGGAATTCGCCTGCTGCAAACCAACTTAGATTTTAAGTTTTGCATTTTCAAGCCAAAATTTAAAATCTGAAATTTGGTGCAAATTCATGCTGTAAATCAATATAAAGGATAATTTTATGACAGCCTTAAACTTAAACAGAATCAGGTTTAGCAATAACTCGGATGTTGTTAATCCAAATAGAGCAATATACAATCCCCGATTTGCTTATGTAAATACATTAAACGGAGATGATAGAATCATCGGTACTTCTAGCATTAGCGCTGATTTTGGTTTAGGAGTTTATGTTGAGCTAGAAACAGGAAAAAGTAAGGGGAGATCCTTGGAAGTTCCCAATGCTAAAGCTGCTATTTCTACCTATGGGATTAAAAATGAAGGAGTGATTCATACCAATGATGGTAACGATGTAGTTAGAGGTAGAGCAATAGCAAATATCGGTGTAATTGCAGAAACAGTATCTCAAGCGATAGCTATTGCAGAAAAACGAGATGCAACAGCCATCGCTAGTGCTTTTGCATCCCTTAATGTCAATGCTAATGTTAACGGAATTGATAACTCATGGGGGGGAATTTACACAGGTAAAGGCGATGACTCTGTCAGTGGTGATACTGAAGGTTCTATCAGTGCAGTAGCCATAGCTACTGTAGATGCTACAAGTATCGTAGAAGTTATCTGCAAAACCCCAGCTTCTGACACTCTGACAGCTTTCGCCAAAGCAGTAGCCACAAGTTTAGCCACAGGAAGCATCACCGCCACGGGGATTAAGAATACTAGCGGAACAATTTTCACTGGTAAGGGTGATGATACCCTCACTGCGAGTGCTACTACTAGTACTGCTGGCTTTGCCGCAACTTATAGTTCGGCTTTCGCGAATGCAACATCAGATAATCAAGCTTTAGCCTTTGCTGTTGCTAAAGCTAGTACTGAAGTTAATGATAAAGCGATCGCTATTGACAACAATAGGGGCTGGATTGCTACTGGTCGCGGAGACGATATTATAGAAGCTACTGCTAAAGCTTATAAAACCGCGATCGCCATTGACAACAATCGCGGCTCAATTAATACCGGGCTTGGTAACGATAAAATCATTGCCAAAGCTACAGGAGACAACAGTTACGGCATATTTGGCGGCACTATTGATACAGGTAGAGGAAACGATACCTTAATTGCCTCTAGTTTAGGCGGTGGCGTACAGATAAACTTAGGAGAAGGTGACGACTTTTTACAAGGATTTGGTCAGGCTATAATTGATGGTGGCAGAGGTTTCGATACAATCAGCTTTGACGCTTACAACATTGGAAATTTTGAGATTAGTTTTGGCATTTATAATAGACAGAATAGTGTAATTTTTCAACTAGATGGCATCAGCGCGATCGCCACTGGTTTTGAGCAATTTAATTTTGCTAATGGCAGTTACAGCTACAATGATTTAATCTCTAACAATAGAGCTAATACTTAATCCTTTCTTTAATTGGCAATGATTTTGAGGAATAAAATCCTCACTACTAAATAATATCCCCAACTTGTTTAAGAAGTCGGGGATATGACAGCATATTTCCAATTAGTGAGTTACAAATTATCGTTGATTGTAGGGGCACTGGCACTGCCATGCCCCCAAGGGCGTACTCATTTACCTGAATGGGGATTACCCTGTTGCCTGTTCCCTGTTGCCCGTTCCCTGTTCCCTATTAACTGATATTTACTGCCTTAAGAGTCGTGGAAAAATAAGTTAAACAATTTAATATTTGTAGTGCGGGCATCTTGCCCGCGCGAACAAGATGCTCGCACTACTTATTTTTACTTGATGCTTTAAACTTACTTTACTTATTGGGAGCATCCCAATTTTGACGCAATACCCTCAAGGGTATTGCTATACCAACAAAGCCTGCCTTCGCAGGCTAAAAGTTTGATAGCCTGCGAAGTCAGGCTTCGTATTTCTAGCCCCACCCTTATAGGGTGAGGGCGTTTTTGCACATTTGGGATGCTCCCTACTTATTAGCTTTACTTTCTTGAATTACATGAAAAATTGATGGCAGTAAAGAAACAACAATAATCAAGCCGATAATCGGTAACAAGTATTTATCTACTTGTTCTGGTGGTAAAGATTTACCTAAAAAGAATCCTAAGCAAGTAATTCCAAATGTCCAGATAAAACCACCAACCAAGTTATAAGACATAAATGTCCGATAATGCATTGAACCAACACCCGCCACAATTGGCGCAAAAGTGCGGACAATGGGGACAAACCGAGCTAAAACAATAGTTTTCTTCCCATGTTTGTTGTAAAACTTTTGGGTTTTAACAATATGTTTTTTATGAAATAACCATGAATCTTCTTTACTAAATAATTTTCTGCCAAATCTAAAGCCGGTAGCATAACCAACATTATCACCAAGGACAGCACAGATAAAAGCACCAATAATTAAAATCCAAATATTTAGTAAATGTTGAGACGCGACAAAGCCAGCAGTAAACAACAAGCTATCACCAGGAAGGAAAAAACCAATCAGCAAACCAGACTCAGCAAAGATAATTCCCCACACACCAAAATAGCCCAGTGATTTAATGATTTCTGGTAAATCGAAATGCATAGAATATCGAACCTTTCCAGCAGAAACATACAACATCTTAGCCTTAGGCTATTTTGGGAAACGCAAACTAATATTAAGATTACGTGAATATATTCCGTAAGTTTGCGGTAAGGGGTGGAAAATGCAGAGATATCTCAGAGTGCTAAAGCTATTTTGGAGTACTGCGATCGCAGCTGAGTTGGAATATCGCATTAACTTTATTGTTGCTACCATCACCAGCTTAGGGAATCTCGCAGGTAGTCTGTTTGGGTTATTCTTGTTTTACAGCACTGGCTACAATTTTGCAGGCTGGTCATGGGATGCTGCTTTAATTGTGCTAGGAATTTTTACGCTACTTCAAGGTTTTTCTTCTACCTTCCTCGCACCCAACTTAAATAATATAGTCCGCCACGTACAAGAAGGAACTTTAGACTTTGTTCTCCTCAAACCTATCCGCAGTCAATTTTGGCTTTCTACCCACACCCTGTCACCTTGGGGACTACCCGACTTAATTTTTGGTGGCGCGATAATTGGCTATGCTGGTAAACGCCTGGGCTTGAATATCAATAACTATTTAGTTAGTGCAGTACCTTTATTATTAGGTTTGGTAATTCTTTACAGCCTGTGGTTTATGCTAGGCGCGACTAGCATTTGGTTTGTGAAAATATACAACGTTACCGAAGTTTTACGGGGTTTATTAGAAGCTGGCAGATACCCCATCGCTGCTTATCCTGCTGCTTATCGCTTTTTCTTTACCTTTGTTGTGCCAGTAGCTTTTTTAACTACAATCCCAGCAGAAGCTATGTTAGGACGAGGACAAATTACCTGGTTAATCGGTGGCATAATCTTGGCATTAGCACTATTTTTGCTTTCCACTTGGTTTTGGCGGTTCGCCTTGCGTTTTTATACCAGCGCTTCAAGCTAGCTCCTCATGAGAAAAACCCACAACCAAACATGAAAATCTCTATTCTCGGTACGCGCTTCGGGGCATGGCAGTGCCAATGCCCCTACAATCAACGATTATCTGTACCTCGCCAATCTGCAATTCGCTGTAAATCACACACTCACTCCCCTAGCCCCTCAAGATTATTTTTCACCCAAGTTTTAAAATTACGCATAGCTTGACTTCTGCCAATAGTTAAACACTGCTGAACATAGTCATTGACTAATTCAATAATAGGGATACCAGGAAAATTAGGACTAGATTGAGACTTAATATATTTACCTGCTTGCAGCAAATTAATTTCTAATCCTTGCTGTGTATATCGCCACAGTTCAGGAACTCCCAAAAGCTCATAATTTTCAAATCTGGTGCGGGATGTAATATCAATTTCAATCGCTAAATCTGGTGGGGGATCTACATTTAAATCAATCCGATTTTTGCCAATTACAACAGCTTGATTTTGAATATAAAAACTCGTATCTGGTTCTACAGCTTGCTGCATTCGCTCATTTTTCAGTGTTGTAGAACCAAAAGGTTCAAAATCTATTTGGAGTTTATCTAATAAAAGTTTGACTAAATCACCAATAAATTCTTTATCTTTTTCATGTTCGGGTAGCGGCACCATAATTTCTAACCAACCATGACTATAAGAAATGCGTGCAGCACGGCGTTCTCCCATCTCTGCTAAAATATTTTCTAATTGTTGCCAACTTACATCTTTAAGCAGCATTTGTTGACCTGGTTTGACGATAATTTGTTGCAGTTCTAAAAGCATATCGCCTCAGCAAATGGGTGTAGATATTATTTTAAATGCTGCGATACCAATTCTCTGTGAGGCTGCACATTAACGCCCTCACCCTAGAAGGGTGGGGCTACACAAACAAAGCCTGCAAAGGCAGGCTAATTATATGCATCTTCATAGAAAATTGGTATGAGCTAAATTTCGGTTTTTGTGTAAATATTACAGAATATTCTCTGTTGAATATAATAAAAGCTCGCGATCGCCGATTCGCATTTCTTTTCTTTTTAAGAAATGTAAAATAATAAAAATATTTTTAATCCAAGATTAATAACTATTAAATAAGCAGATTGACACTGAAGTTTTGCATAGTAACTCTTAACCGTGCCTTACTAATTTATTAAAAAATAATTTTTATTGTCTTGATTACTGCTGTTTTTCCCCAAAAATTCTCAATGAACTTATCAAGACGTAATTTCTTTAAACTCGCTGGTGCGAGTGCTATTGGCGTGACTATGGTTTCTCCTCTAGAAGCATTCTATGCCAGAGTAGCTAGCGGTCACATACCCAAAGGTAGGGGTTTTGGTGCATTGGAACCAAAGTTTCCTGAGAACGTATCTGAACTCAAAGACTTAGTAATTGATGGTATCAATTTAAGTTCACAACCTTTATTGAAACTTCCCCCTGGATTTAAATACCGTGCGCTCTCAATTAAAACTCAACAAATGAGCGATGGTTTTGCTGTACCTGCAGGTCATGATGGTATGGCAGCGTTTCCCGGAAAAGGCAAGACTACAATTCTAGTGCGCAATCATGAGTTAGGTACTAGTTCTCCAAATCCAGTTTCTGGCTCAATAAAATACTCAAACGAAGCACAAGGTGGAACAACGACAATTGTTATTGGGCGTAACGGTGAAGTAATCAAACAGTTTAGTTCTTTAGCAGGAACAATTCGTAACTGTGCTGGAGGCCCCACACCTTGGGATAGCTGGATTAGCTGTGAGGAAACTTTCTCTACCACTGTTGGTGGTACAAAAAAACATGGTTACAATTTTGAAGTAGTTGCCAATGCTAACAGTGGTTTAGTAACCCCAGTTCCCTTGGTAGATATGGGACGCTTTAGCCATGAAGCTGTGGCTGTAGACCCAAAAACTCATTATATTTACGAAACTGAAGACCGAAGTGATAGCTGCTTCTATCGGTTTGTACCTAAAGTTAGACCGAAAAAGCCAGGTGACTTAGCACGGGGTGGAACTCTGTACGCTTTGAAAATCAAAGCTTATCCCAACGGCGTAGATACAAGTAATATTAATACTCAGCTAATTCCCGTTGGTAAAGAACTGCCAGTAGAGTGGGTGAAAATTGACGATCCAGATCCCATTGAAGAAAGCAAAGCTAAAGGTTTGGGAGTGCGCTACGAAGCCCAGCGTAAAGGAGCAGCAATTTTCTTTAGAGGTGAAGGCGCTTGGTATGGTAAAGGGCTAATTTACTTTATTTCTACTCAAGGTGGCCCCAAAGCTGTTGATTCTAGGGATCGCGGTAACGGTCAAATTTGGGTATACAATCCTCGTAAAGAAACACTGACTTTGCTGATTGAAGCATCTCCAACCGGTGATGTGCTCGATGAGCCAGATAATGTTACAGTTTCTCCCTTTGGCGATCTGTTCTTATGTGAAGATGGTGGCGGAGACAGCCAATATGTTGTGGGTGTAAACGAAGAGGGCGAAATTTATCAGTTTGCCTTCAATAACTTAAATGATAGTGAATTTGCCGGTGCTTGCTTCTCACCCGATGGTAAAACTTTGTTTGTGAATATTCAAAGTCCGGGAATTACCTATGCAATTTCGGGCCCTTGGAAGAAAAGACGCGCCTGGGATTTCTAGGCTAGGGGCTAGGGCGTGTTTTCAAACCCCAAACGCCTTCAGGCTAAAGCCTGAGGCTATATTAACAAAGCCCACGCAGGTGGGCTAAAAAGCCTTATTTCTCGTAGTCCGCGCAGGCGGACTTGGTAGAGCTAGCCGCACCCTTGTAGGGTGACGGCGACTTTGAAAACACGCCCTAGGGGCTAGGAAAGAGAGATTTTCATGTTTGGTTGTGAGATTTTCTCGTGATTAGCTAGCTTGAAAGATATATTGCTCTCTTATCCTCCTTGTCCCCCTTGTCCTCCTTGTCCTCCTTCGCTTCCCTTCCCAAGCGCGATCGCACTCACCTCTTTAGCAGCATTTCCGGTAAAATCAAGATCCGAAAGACTGAGGATCGGGAGAAACTAGGGTGCCTACACTCGGCGTAAACATTGACCACATTGCGACAATTCGACAAGCACGGCGAACGGTGGAACCTGACCCCGTAGCGGCGGCGGTGCTGGCAGAATTAGGCGGTGCGGATGGGATTACAGTGCATCTACGGGAAGATAGAAGACATATCCAAGATAGGGATGTGCGGCTTTTGCGGCAAACAGTCAGAACCCATTTAAATTTAGAAATGGCCGCTACAGCAGAAATGGTAGCGATCGCTCTCGATATTAAACCTGATTATGTAACTTTAGTACCCGAAAAACGCGAGGAAGTTACAACAGAAGGTGGTCTAGATATTGTCGGGCAAATTGCTAAGATAGAAGAAATAGTTGATAAATTGCAAAGTGGTGGCATTCCAGTTAGCCTATTTATCGACGCCGAACCGTCACAAATTGCAGCATCAGCTCAAGTAAAAGCAAAGTTCATTGAATTGCATACTGGGCAATATGCTGAGGCTGTCGATGAAGCTAGCCGCAAGCAAGAGTTAGCTGTATTAGCTAAGGGGTGCGAGCAAGCGATTCAAGCAGGATTGCGAGTAAATGCTGGTCACGGTCTTACCTACTGGAATGTTTATCCTGTGGCTAGTCTTCCGGGAATGGAAGAACTCAACATCGGTCATACCATCATCTCACGTGCAGCTTTAGTTGGTTTAGAAAGAGCCGTGCGAGAGATGAAACTAGCAATCCGGGGAGAATTGTAAAGCTGTTGACGGTTGACTGTTGACTGTTGACAGACTTAAAAGCCTTTTATTGTTAGGGTTTTATCTTAGCTGGATGTCCTATCTATTTGGCTACAGCTATAGATGGTTAATTTAGTTAATAGCTCAGAGGGGTCAATAACTGCGTAATCCGTGGAAATTTGGGAGCAAATCTTCAGTAAGACTTCTATGAGCGCAACACAATCTAACAGTCTGCCACTTTGGGTACAGGATCGAGATAAAGTTATTGAAGGAAGTACTGATGCCCAATGGCGCTATCAGACACCTCCTGATTATTCTCGGTCTAACGAGAATTTAGCTAAAGAAAGTACAACCCATCACTTAGAAGGTAGCCTGGAAGCGATCGTGCAAAACCTGGTAAGAACCTTTGAAATGGAAGTGTCTTTCAAAAGTAACCCACAACAGTGGTTATCTGTTGTTAACGACAAGTTTCGTGTAAGTACTAACGGAGGTCAAGAATACACAGCTACAGAGTTATCAGCCAAAGGTACTTACAATTTATTTATGGCTGATTCAGAGCATTATCAAGCGTCGGCGGAAAGCTTTGAATCATCACATCAAATCTTCCATTCCACATTTCCTCAAGGCTTTCCTTGGGAAGTTTTGGAAGTGTATTCCGGCCCGCCAACTGTGACATTCAAGTGGCGACACTGGGGACATTTTCAAGGTGCATATAAAGACTATGCGCCGACTGGAGAGACAGTAGAAATTATCGGTATCAGCGTTGCTAGAGTTACCGATGACTTGCGCATAACTTCCTTGGAACACTACTTTGACAATACGCTGTTTTTAGATAAACTAACAGCTGGCGGTAAACTCCCAAGTAGTAACAAAGCAAGTACTTGTCCCTTCAGTTCTTGGTTTAAAAAAGTCAAGAAGAGTTAAAATAATTCGTAATTGATAATTCGTAATTCGTAATTAAAGTTGGTTAGGGCTTACGCATCAACTAGGGAATGTAGAGACAATTTATCAATTACCTCTACAGTCAATTCAGACTTTTACCTAATTGTTGCGTAAGTTCTGTTTGTTTCCATGAGCGATCGCCAAATCGCCGGCAATAAAGCCACCTGCAAACCCAGGTGAATTCAAGCTAAAAATTACGAATTACGAATTCCGAACTACGAATTAGCGATCGGTTAATTTTTCCAGGTACAGTTTATATACTGTAGTTGGCAGAAATCGTTAGTAACCACGGGATGAAAATGCAAACATATTATTACGTTTTAGCAAGTCAACAATTCTTGGTACATGAAGAACCTATCGAAGAAGTTCTCAAAGAACGTACCCGTCACTATCACGAACAAGAAAAAGAAATTGATTTTTGGTTGGTAAAACAACCAGCTTTTTTAGAAGCACCAGAAATGGCAGCAATTAAAGCTAAATGTCCGCAACCAGCAGCAGCGATTATTTCTACTAATTCGCAGTTTATTACCTGGCTAAAATTGCGCTTAGAGTATGTAATTGTGGGAGAATTCTCTGCGCCTTCAAATACTATTCCTAATCCGATAGGATCTCTGGCTACAGTATCATAGAATACTTAGGGCATGGGGCATGGGGCATGGGGCATGGGGTATTGGGCATTTGTCATTTGTCATTTGTCATTTGTCATTTGTCAAAACAGAGGCGATTCATCGCGTCTCTACAATTGTAAATTTTCCTGACTGTCCCCCCTGCTTCCTCTGCTTCCTCTGCCCCCTCTGCCCTCTCTGCTCTCATCCCAAGGAACAAAATTTCAGTTGATGAAATCTTTAAAAAAATCTTCTTGTATGTCTTTTACTGTCGTGCAGAGATTTGCAAATTTACCACATACTTTAGTGTTTGCGATCGCTGGATTGATGGGTGGTATAAGTTCTGTTACCGCTCAACCGGCGATTCCTGTGTGTCAAGCACCTGAACCTGGTGAGTATCTGTTATTGATAGTTAGTCCCACAGCAAATAGTCAAAAGCAATTACGCGATGCTTTACCTGCGGAAATTAAAACTACTACCTGTCAATATTTAACAGATACAGTGACGCGCATTGGCGGATTTTACAAAATTGATGATGCTCAACGATGGGCAAGATACATCAATAATATTGTTGGTTTAACTGGGATTATCACCACTAAACCACCAGATACTCAACCAGTGCCAGCAGTCAGCTATAATCCTCAATCTTTAGGGGAAGGTTATGCTGTATTGGTTGATTATTTCAATCGTCCAGAACTGGTCTCTAATGTACAACAAGTTGTTGGCGGTGATGTAGGATTTGTTTCCTACGGACAACGCCCTTACTTGCTGGCAGTGTATACCACTAACCAAAAAGAAGCCTATAACACATTGCAACAGCTTAATAATAGCGGCTTTGTCGCCTATGTCGTAGATAGCCGCAAGGTGATGCTACTACGCTCAAATGTGCGATCGCAGTGATGGTTAGTTGTCAACAAAGTAATAGACAACAAAATTTCTGAATTTTGAATTTTGAATTTTGAATTTTGAATTTTGAATTTTAAATTGTTTGCTCCTCTACACTTTTGCATCAGAGACTAGTAACTAAAAAAGACCGTGCTAACCAAGTAATGGTTATACCCAACGCTGAACCAGCGATAACTTGAACTGGTGTGTGTCCCAGCAATTCTTTTAAGCGGTCTTGGGTAAAATCATGTTTATCATCAAATAATTCATCAATCATTTGATTAAGAATCCGAGCTTGTTTACCAGCAGCTTGGCGCACTCCCGCCGCATCATACATAACAATGATGGCAAAAACTGTGGCTAGGGCAAAATCAGGAGATGCCCAGCCGAGAGTTTCGCCCACACCGGTAGCCAAAGATGTAACTAGCGCCGAGTGCGCACTTGGCATACCGCCAGTAGTGACTAATACACGTACATTGAGTTTGCGATTTTTAAATAGCTCGATGACGAGCTTCAGAGATTGAGCAATTAAACAAGCTACCAGAGCAACCAGCAGCACCCGGTTGTCTAAGATGTTGCCTATGTTCTGCATGGTATTTTGGTGAAGTTAGTAAATATTAGCAGCAGTTATTTATTTTGGAAACTACAAGATGCAACCCCAAAAATCAATTGATCGTCGCTACTTTCCAGTCAAAATCCCCTAAGTGATGATATTTAATCACAAGTTATACCAATTCTCCAAAATTCAGCACCAAATACAAAGTCTGGAAGCCTTGTTACATCTGGCTTTCTTAATTTTGAATTTTGAATTTTGAATTTTGAATTTTGAATTAGTATTAGTTACCCTACGGGCGACTAAGTGGGTAGAATCCAAAATCGGGATGAATTCCCCGTAGGGGTTGACTTAGTTACTGCGATTGACAATAAAATGAGCGATCGCTTTTAAAGCTTGAGCTTTGTCTCCAAAAGAATCTAATTCTGCACAAGCGGCTTCAATTAGCTGTTGGGCTTTAATCCGGGATTCGTCAATTCCCCACAAGCTAGGATAAGTGACTTTCTGCGCTTTTAAATCTTTACCTGCGGTTTTACCTAATTCTTCTTGAGTGGCGGTGATATCTAAAATATCGTCGATAATTTGGAATGCCAGACCAATATTCTGGGCATACCGAGTCAATTTTTGTAAATCTTCCGCCGATACTCCCGATAAAATTCCCCCACAAACTACACAAGCTTCTAACAGTGCAGCAGTTTTGTGATTATGAATAAAATTCAAAGTTTCTAGGGAAATATCGGCTTTACCTTCCGATTGTAAATCTACTACTTGACCGCCAACCAAGCCAGCAGCACCTAAAGCCCTACCCAGACGGGCGACAACATGCAATACCCTATCTCTAGGCACGCTTTGGGGTGTTTGAGTAGCAACAAACTCAAAAGCGTAAGCTAATAATCCATCACCAGCTAAAATTGCAATATCTTCACCATAAATTTTGTGATTTGTCAACTTACCGCGACGATAATCGTCATTGTCCATCGCTGGTAAATCATCGTGAATCAAAGACATGGTGTGAATCATTTCCACAGCGCAAGCGGTTGGCATAGCCATTTCAATCGTACCGCCAGTCATTTCGCAGGTAGCAAGGCAGAGGATGGGACGTACACGCTTACCGCCAGCTAACAGAGAGTAGCGCATAGATTCATAGATTGTTTCGGGATAGACGACAGGAATCGACCGATCCAAAGCAATTTCGCAAAGCTGTTGTCGCTCTTTGAGATAAGCTGATAGGTTAAACTTGTCTGTCTGGGGCGTTTTTTTAAACTTATCAGTTGCTACCATTCTTAAAATTCCTGAAACTTTGGTATTTTTGTCATATACGTCACAATTTTAAGGGGCTTTGGTGCTGAAAACGCGAGTAATTATGAGTTAAGAATTAGTAACATTCACTCATAATTTATAATTCAGCATTGGCAATTCCTAGCCGCCTTAAATAGCTGGCAAATGTGTTTTGCAACAACATAGCAACAGTCATCGGCCCAACACCGCCAGGAACGGGGGTGAGAAACTCTGCTACGCCAGCTGTGGATTCCCCATCAACATCGCCGACTAAACGACTTTTGCCACTGGGATCTGCGATCCGATTCATCCCCACATCTACCACAACCGCGCCCGGTTTCACCATTTCTGCGGTAATCAATCCGGGAATTCCCACGGCTGCAATGAGAATATCGGCATTTTGGGTGATGGATTTGAGATCGTGCGATCGCGAGTGAGCAATAGTTACCGTAGCATTGGCTTCGAGCAGCATCAACGCCATTGGCTTACCCACCAAAATACTACGTCCTACGACGACTGCTTGCTTTCCTTGTAAAGGAATTTTATATTCCGCCAACAATCGCATCACGCCAGCCGGGGTACAACTGCGTAAACCCGCTTCTTGACGTACCAGTCGCCCTAAATTCACCGGATGTAAGCCGTCAGCATCTTTATCTGGATCGATTTGATTCAGCAAGCTCACAGAATCCAAATGTTGGGGTAGGGGTAACTGTACAAGAATCCCATCTACCTGCGGATCTTGATTGAGTGCCGCAATGACATCTTCTAGTTCCCCTTGAGTAGTTTCTGTAGGGAAATGCTTACCAAAAGAAGCAATCCCCACCTTAGCGCAAGCTCGCTCTTTATTGCGCACGTAAGCAGCCGATGCGGGATTATCGCCAACCATTAATACAGCTAATCCCGGAGGACGCCCAAGTTGGGGTTGTAACTCTGTAATCCGTTCCTTAAGTTTTAGCTGAATTTTTTCAGCTAAAGCTTTACCATCAAGAAGTTTGGCAGTTTTAGTTTCCATGAGAATTCCCAGAAAAATCGCCTTAAATCCAAAATCCAACATCTAGCCGACTGTAGCGGAGTCAACAGTCATCCATAAAATGTGTCTATTGACTATGATGGTCTTGCTATTTTATGGCGTAGCGTGGTGTGAAGTACTCCGGCTTGCTTCGCTGAAGCCGGAGCTTCAAAAGAAACAACCATCAACATTTCGCGTCTCATTCGCCGTTGCTCTGTTGGGCGTACCCATTGCTGAGTACCCGGAACTGAATCCGGTCTAAGTCTTACACAGCGTCTCTGGTATTGCTACCTTTATCTCCTCATGGGGAGAACCCGCGCAGCCACCCTGCTTCCCAAGGCAGTTTATTGCTTTTCCGTACACGTCTGTATGGCTTATCTTTTACCGCAGGACGCAACCTTGCGAACCAGTGACCGAGGTCTTTCCCCTTTTCTCACGCTCTTAGACTTGGTAAGCGTCGAGCCGCTACTGTGACCGTTTGTTATGAGCCGTGTGGGTGGGTCAACAACCATTTATATACTAACATATAAAGACATACATTGTACGTCTTTATATGAAAACTGGAAGACTAAATCTGCGACTTTCTGAAAACAGGTTGAACAAGTTGCGACTTTATGCACAGAACAAAGAAAAAACGGTCACGCAGCTTATTGAAGATTGGATCGATAAATTACCAAGCCAAAAAACTGGCGACTCCTCAACGACCCCTCTCCCTAATCAACCTGACGGTTGATATCGGTCGGGGGTCAATCCTCGCCGCCCGCTCCCTATCCCCACCCTGCTACGCTGAGGGTGGGGACTTCCGCGAACTGTTAAACAGCAAAATCATACTGCCTTATTTTCTCAGATTGACTGCATTATGGGGAGCAGGAGGGGGCAGGGAAGGGGGACAAGGGGGGCAAGGAGGACAAGGAGGACAATTGTACAGACAAGGGTTCATCGCGTCTCTGTTAATGACAAATGACCAATGACAAATGACTAAACAAAACTTTTCGCTAACTCATAGTATTTTGCCCTACCGCCTAGCATTGTTATTGCTATTGGTATGGGGACTTTTTAGTTGTGGTAACGTCTCACAACCGGGCTTTCAGGTGGGGAATTTCCGCATTGGGAGTAATATCACCCCTATAAGCGAAATTCAGCCAGTACAAGCCGATAAGGCTACAGTTTACGTTCAAGGTAAAGTGGAAAGGCAAGTTCCCCTTTTGCAGCGCTGGGCTTATCAAATCGATGACTCTACTGGCAAAATTTGGGTGATTACTAGTCAAAATAAATTGAAACTAGGAGAACAAGCTGTTGTTAAAGGCAAAGTTAAGTATCAAAGCATACCTTTGGCTGGTAAGGAATTGGGAGAAATATATATTGAGGAGGATTCTTAGTAATGTTGATGGTTGACTGTTGACTGTTGACTGGGGGTGAATATTTACTGATAATTTTTGTGTTATTTATTACGGAAATATCTAATTAAATAAAACTTTATGAGTAATGAAAAAGTGCAGGTAGCGATCGCAATTCTCCACCAAAACGATCAATTTCTCATGCAATTGCGAGACAACATCCCGACTATTCTTTACCCTGGTTACTGGGCGCTGTTTGGCGGACATATCGAGTCGGGAGAAACGCCAGAGATTGCCGTCAAACGAGAAATTTTAGAAGAAATTGGTTATGATTTCTCTGAATTCACCCCATTTGCCTGTTATTGGGATGATAAAATCATCCGCCATGTTTTTCATGCCCCACTCTTGGTAGGTTTAGAACAACTGGTTTTAAATGAAGGCTGGGACATGGGTTTATTGACATCCAAAGATATTCACCAAGGTAATTGTTACTCAAAAAATGCTGGTGAAATTAGACCTTTAGGGCCGATGCATCAGCGAATTATGCTGGATTTTATTGATAGTCAATAGTCAACAGTCAATAGTCAACAGTCAATAGTCAACAGTCAACAGTCAACAGTCAACAGTCAACAGTCAACAGTCAACAGTCAACAGTCAACAGTCAACAGTCAACAGTCAATAGTCAACAGTCAACAGTCAACAGTCAACAGTCAACAGTCAACAGTCAACAGTTCCCCCTTGTGTGGAGTTACCAATGCAATCAGTAAACAAACTACCGCGATGGTTAAATATAGGCTTGGCGTTTCCCATCGCCATTCTCAATGGTTGGCTATTGCTTCAGGTTGTACAGTATTTTCAACCGCTAGTTAGTATTATTGTGGCTGCTGTCTTGCTAGCGTTTGTGTTGAATTATCCCATTCAGTTTTTGCAGGAACGGGGGGTGAAACGCAATCTGGCGATTGTCGTCGTGTTACTTTTGACTGTGATCGTACTTGTGGGTTTAGGTGTCACTTTAGTACCGCTAATCATACAACAGCTGAATGAATTAGCTAATATTCTGCCTTCTTGGATTGATTCTGCCGGCGAACAAATCCAGGCTTTACAAAGCTGGGCGGCTACACAACAACTACCGATTAATTTGGCTGGTTTGGCTACCCAAGCTTTAGAACGATTATCGAATCAGCTACAATCCTTTACGGGGAGAATTCTCAGTGTTGCCGTTGATACTATCGGGGTTGTAGTCAATGTATTGTTGACAGTGGTGCTGACTGTTTACATGGTACTAAATGGCGATCGCCTTTGGGATGGAATTTTTATGTGGTTTCCGCCGCATATCGGCCCGAAGGTGCGGGAATTAATCAGGGAGGATTTTCATAATTATTTCATTGGTCAGGCAACATTAGGTGCTGTTTTAGCATCGGTAATGACATTGGCATTTTTCGCACTTCAAGTTCCCTTAGCTTTACTTTTTGGCATTGGTATTGGCTTATTCTCACTCTTTCCCTTTGGTACGGGAATCGGTATTACTATAGTTAGTTTTTTAGTAGCATTGCAAAATATTTGGTTAGGGGTAGAAGTATTAGGTATAGCTGTAGCTATAGATCAAGTAAATGCCAATTTTGTTGCGCCGAGAATTTTGGGTAATTTGACTGGTTTAAATCCTGTATGGGTAGTAATTTCTTTATTAATTGGCGCTAAATTGGGAGGAGTTTTAGGGTTATTAATTGCTATACCTATTGCCAGTTTGATTAAAGATATTGTTGATAGCTGGCGTGATGGAGCATTTAGTCAAATTATTGTATCTAATGACAATATTAAGCCTCATGCTACTGTAGAAGTGGGAGACTAGTACCGCAGGGCGGAATTCAAAAGTCAAAAGTCAAAAGTCAACAGTTAACAGTCAACAGTCAACAGTCAACAGTCAAAGCTATGAAAAGTTGTTTTGTTGAGTATATTTCTAGCAGGTAATATACTGACACAACAAGAGCTATATGATTAATTTTTGTACCTCATACAGCAGATTGCAAGTTGGTAAGTTACAGATAATCGTTGATTGTAGGGGCACTGGCACTGCCATGCCCCAAAGCGTGTACCTCATTTACTCTATTTTTATTAATCAATACAGTTCAGTTAAGAATAATTGTAGGTTGGGTAGAGCGAAAGCGAAACCCAACAAAGCCGCTTTGATGTTGGGTTTCGTTCCTCAACCCAACCTACGTCTACCACCAGGGAGCAAGATGCTCCCACTACTTTTAAAACTATGGTTCTCAAAATAGATATGGTTAAGGTACAGATAATCGTTGATTGTAGGGGCACTGGCACTGCCATGCCCCAAAGCGCGTACCTCATTTACTGTATTCTTATTAATAACAATCAAGGCGGATGGGAATTGTAATTATAAACTCTGTACCTCTGCCTAAACCAGATACAAATTGTAGTTGCCCGCTATGTTTATCTACGATAATTTGATAACTAATAGATAAACTTAATCCCGTACCCTTACCGATACTTTTAGTTGTAAAGAAAGGGTCAAATAATCGCTTTTGAATATCTTTAGGAATACCTAAACCATTATCGATAATCCGAATAGTTATATAATTCTCATTTTGTAGTTCAGTCTGAATTTTAATTAAGGGTTCTTTGACGAATGAATTTGCTGAATAACTACTCGATTCTGATTTATTAAAATTATGATAAATCGCGTCTATAGCATTGGTTATGATGCTCATAAATACCTGATTGAGTAACCCAGGATAGCATTCAACTAATGGAAGTTTTGCATAGTCTTTAACAACGCTAACTATTTGACATGTTTCTGGATTTTTTAAGCGACTTTGTAAGAGTAATAGAGTACTATCAATACCTTCATGAATATCAACTATTTTTTGTTCAGATTCATCTAGACGGGAGAAATTGCGTAAAGCGAGAACGATTTCTTGAATGCGTTCAGTACCGACTTTCATCGACTTTAAGAGATGCACAAAATCAGCAGTTAAAAATTCTAGCTCCATATCCGCGATCGCATCTTGAATTTCTGCTGCTGGTTCGGGATAATACTGTTGGTATAGACTAACTAAGTCAAGTAAGTCCTGACTGTAGTTGAGAGCGTGAACTAAGTTACCGGCAATAAAACTGACAGGATTATTAATTTCGTGGGCAATACCTGCAACAAGTTGCCCTAAAGCCGCCATTTTATCATTTTGCAGTAATCTGGTATAGTTATTTTTTAAGTTACGAAAGCCGGCTTTAGCTATTCTCGATTGTTCTTCTACTTGTTCTAGTTGCGCTAGGGTTAATACCTGAATTTGAGAGTAGGCTAAAAGTAATTGGTGGAAATCTAAAAGTTTATAGTTACCTAATTTGGGTTTGACTACTATCGGTTCATAAGCTAATTGCGATGGACGCTGTAATGCAATTTGAATTGCTTCAATGATGGGTGTTTCTTCAGCAATGAGACACACATCTAAGTCGAGAAATTTCAGCAGAGTTTCTGTAGGACGTTTGGCAAAAAGTGCAAAACTATAAGGGCGACTCATGTGTTCAAAAAATCTTTGGCGAGAAATCATTCCTACATATTCTTGATTGTCAGTCAAAATGATTCCCGGTAGTAAAGGCTGTTGTTCAAATACGGTATTGATAACCTTGGCTGGATGGCTGACTTCAACGTAAACTGACCATAGTGGTAATTCTTGCAAATTTGATTCTAATTGCAAATTGAGTTCATTACCATTCTTTATGGTATCCATAGTCAGCATACTTTCAATCCTTTACTGTTGAAATAAGATTTTTGGTAGCACCCAGGTAACGCGCAGTAGTAATTGTCAAATTAAGAAAAAGTTACCACTTTATATTTCCCTTTTGATTGGCAAATATCACATCATTGGGAAAATTCTACCTATTTAGATAAATGTTGTATTGTTTTCAGGATAGGTAATTTATCTATTTGAATAATTAGGGAAGAAACCGCATTTCCCACAAGCTGTAGGGGCGGGTTAAGCAATATTTTCGTAGGTAATTGAGCATATCTGTGAACCCGCCCCTACTTGGCTGGTGCGGCGCTTGTTGACAACACACCCTACAAGTATGAATTACAAATTACTAAAAATTCAGGTAACAGGGAAGAAACCGCATTTCCCACAAGCTGTAGGGGCGGGTTAAGCAATATTTTCGTGGGTAATTGAGCATATCTGTGAACCCGCCCTTACTTGGCTATCGCCATTCGCCCAAAAATGTAAACGCCGCCCAATAATTAGGATTACGCCATTTTTCTTGCTCCCACATTTTTAATTGCGTCGCCCGCAATGCTTGAGAAGCTGATTTATTTTGCTGCCACATTTGCTTGTAAAATTCTTGCATAAACTCAGATGTGCCTTTATCATCAACTTTCCATAAAGACACTAGTAAGCTTTCTGCACCTGCATACATTAATCCCCTTGTCAAACCTACCAAGCCTTCGCCTTGAATTTCTTTGCCTAATCCGGTTTCGCAAGCACTCAAAACAATTAAATCTGCTGGGTAATCAAGGTTAAATAAGTCTGCTAATCGCAGATATCCGCGAATATCTTTACCTTGTTCGTTTACCAAAGAAAGTACAATTCCTGATAATTCTGGGTTAGCATCGTTCACAAAGCCGTGAGTAGCAAAGTGTAAAATTCGGAATTGATTGAGATTGCTGCTGGTAGCTGCGGTGTAATTTGCGGCAAAATCTAAAAGTTGTACACCTTTGGATTTTGGTACTAGTTTAAATATTGTCTCGGCTTCTGTGCGCGTACCTAAAAGTCGCGTCCAGCCTTGGCGATTGAGGCTATCGGCGGAACGCTTGAGGGCGGAGCGTTCTAGCTCTAAATCTAGGGAATCTTGCTTTTGCAGTTGTTTATTTTGGGCGCTGGTAATTCTTGTATCGGTAGCGTTGTATACTGGGTCAGCGAGGATAGCTAAGGCTTGGGGTGCTTGTGGACGATTGGCGAGTTGTTGGCGTTGAATGGCAATGGTAGATGCGGAAGGTAAGCTGACAATTTCGTGATTTACTAGTAAAGGTTGGTAATTGAAGCTCTGATCGTCAAGTGAGGTACAAGAACGAAATAAACCTCTATCAGTTTCACAGGAATTTTTTGGTTGATTTTGTTGTTGTGGTGTGGAGCTTGGTTGAAAATTTAAATCAGCTAACGCCGCAAAGGGAATATATTGCAAAGCACCATCGGCGACAATTACTAAGCGTTTTTTGCCTAATTTATCTTTGACAGGTGAGAGAATCTGTTGACTGAGTTCTGTTGCGGCGACATCAATTTTACGGTTTTTAATCCCAGTGCAGGGATTTTCTTTGTTAGTGACAGAAGGCGGTTTAGAGGTATTTTCGCTAATTAAACAAAATAAATTGATGGCGCTTTTTTCTATCTCTTGTTTTTTAGGAAGTTCGTAAGTGTCGAGGGAATTGGGAGAAACTACCCATAAAAAACTGCGATCGCTACCTAAGGAATATTGTAATAGTAGGGTATCTTTATCGAGTTGTTGCTGAATTTGGGCTAAATTTAGAGGTTGGGGATATTTGAGGTTAGCGTATTGTGGGCTAGTTTGGCGGATTTTGGTTTCTAGTTCTTTTTGTTGGCGGAGAAGTTCGTCAATTTCTGCTTGTAATTTCTCGGCGTTGGTTTTAAAAATTGGGTTGTTAATTTTTTCGCTGTTAACTATTTCAAAGCGGACTTTTTCTTTACCATCAATTAAGGCTTGTATGCGGCGTTCTTCGGCTAAAAGTTCGGGGTTTGCACCTTTGCGGATATTGGCGCGGGCTTCGGTTAATAGTTCTACTAATCCTCTGGCGCGAGATGCTTCGCTTGTTTCGATGGCTTGGGCATTGTATCCTTTTGATGGGTCTTTTTTGTGCAGTTCCATCAATAGGTCGATTTTGAATTTATAGTAATTTTGGACTGTGGCGAAGTAGGAAGTACGTAAGTCTGAGTTTTTAACGTTGCTGCGGATATTTTCGATGATTTGGATTGCGGCTTCGATGTTGGTAAGTGCGGCGTTGAGGTTTCCTAGTTTGCGTTGATTGATAGCGATTAGGTAAAGTGCATCTGCTTCGCCTGTTTTATCTTTTAACTCACGCCGTATTTTCAGTTCTTCATTGAGTGTATTTATCGCTTGCTGATAATTGTTTTGTCGTCCATAAATTATACTGATATCGCCTAATATTCGCGCTTCTCGAATGCGTAAGCCGGCTTTGCGATAATGTAACAAAATTTTTTGAGAGATATCTAATGATTTTGTGTACTCGCCTTTTGCTCGATATACACTACTAAGAATACTGAGAGAAACTTCTTCTTGAAAAGAGTTTTGGCGTGATAGTGCTAATGCACGATTAGCAAAATCCAATGCCTTATTGTAATTTTTTAAATATATATGTGTTCTCGCCAATCCATGAAGTATGCTGATTTCAGATCGATAATCATCTTTGCTTAATAGTGATAGCGCTTGATTATAAAATTGAAGTGATTCATCGTATTTATTTTGTGTTTGATAAACGATACTAATAAACAATAAAGTCCGAATTTGTCCAGTATTATCTGGTAGACGATTGTATATTTCTAAGGCTTTTTTATAAGTATCAATACTTGATTTATAGTCACCTAGAGATTGTTGAAGTAGTGCAATTTTCCCAAGGGTACGAGCTTCCATTCTAGGATTTGGTATTGAACTTGAGATTTTCAAAGCATTATTATACTCATTTAATGCTAATTGGTAATCACCTTGCGATGCATAAATATCAGCTTTTGCATCAAAAGTTGAAGCTTGCCCATCCTTATCGTTCACCTGAAGAGTAAGCGCTTCATCTAGAGACTCTAGTGCTTTTTGATAATCTCCTGAAAAAGTTGTGTGAAGATTAGCAATCACAAGAATAATGGTTGATTCTAAATATGTATTACCAGCTTGCTGATAAAGCTTTCTAGCTTGTTGATGGTAATAAATTGCTGTTTTATAATCTCCCTTTGAAGCATATAAAAAACCAATATCTGTTAGAGTACTAGCTTTGTCAGATAATTGAGATCCTGCCTGTTGATGCAGTTTTAACGCTTCTTTTAAAGATTTTAGAGCATTTTCAAAGTTTCCTAATTGACCTTGAAGATAGCCAATGTCACTCATTAATATAGCTTGTTTTTTTAAATCTTTTCTTTGGCGTTGGATTTTTAAGGCTTGATTATAATAATTAATAGCTATTATATTTTCACCTGCCATTGAGTATATAAAGCCAATACTATAAAGCGTGTCTGCCTCTCCAGATAAATCTTTTAGTGTTTCTCGATAAATTTTTAGTGCCTTGTTTAATAAATCTAGAGCCTCTTTTGTATTTCCTAATTTATGCTGAACATTAGCAAGTCCTTTATAAGTCATTGCTAGTTCATTAATTTGTTTATTTTTTAGAAATATTGACGTTGCCTGTTGGAAATAATTAAGTGCTTTTTCTGGCTCATCAGTATTAGTGTAAACAGCACCAATAGCAACAAAAACTTTTGCTAACAAAATATTATTTTTAATTTCGCGGGAAATTTCTAATGCTTGATTAAAATATATTAAAGCATTTTTACGATCATCAATATAATTGTAGGCAGTGCCAATAAAAAATAATATCTCAAATTCATCTTGGAGCAATCTTAATTCCTGAACAATTTTTAAAGCCTGCTGATATTTATTTATCGCCTGTTGATATCCTTCTTTAGTTCCCTTCTTCTGTAACTCCTGTGCTTCTCCAACTAGCTTTACACCCTGTTGGTATAACTTTTGTTGTTCTGCATTCAAGGGAACTGACGGCGTAGGCGCTGGTTGCTGGGCAATTTTTAACCCATGACTCCCCAAACTAGCGGCTGTTGACTCGGATAATAAAAGCAGGGCGAAAAATAAAGCCGCAGCGCGAGATGCTAACCCAGGAAGTTTTTTATGCTTTTTCATGAGGATTTATACTGATTTTGGATACAAATCAATATAGTTCTCGGCGGTGTGGGGTTATGCAGGTTTACGGAAATTTTAAGATAATACGCTGTAGGGGCACGGCATCCATAATCTCTCGGCAATACAGAAGTTTTATCGGTGCCGTGCCCCTACTTGTTGGATCGTTGATTTTTTGGTATTGTCTATCTGGTTTTATAAGAAATTTCATATAAAATGACAGATGAACAAGATATTATCGAGGTTCCTTTACGCCCAATTGTTTGGATGGGGGACTCTCGTAAAAATATCCGTGAGTTTCCCGAACAAGTGCGTGCATCAGTAGGCTATGCATTGCAATTGGTGCAAGCAGGCGAAACCCCAATAGATGCTAAACCGTTTAAAGGTATTGGTAGCGGTGTATATGAAATCGTCAAACGCTATGATACGGATACTTACAGAGCAGTTTACGCTGTAAAGATTGGAGAAAAAATTTATGTACTGCACGCTTTTCAAAAGAAATCAAAACGGGGGATTAAAACCCCACAGTCGGACATTGATTTGATTAAAAAACGCTATCAAGACGCGCTGGAAAGAGAGAAACAAGCATGACAGAAGAAACCGTTTTTGAAGAAAGCTGTGGTAACGTATTTGCTGATCTTGGTCTGGAAGATGCCGATGAACTTTTTACCCGTGGTAAAATCGGCATTGTGGTACTGCGTCTGTTGAAACAACGCAACCTCAAGCAACGGGAAATCAGTAAACTGTTAGGAATTCCCCAGCCAGAAGTATCTCATTTAATGAAGGGCGAGTTTCAACGCTTCAGTGAGGGTAAACTCCTGATTTTCCTCAAGCGACTTGATACGGAAATTACTTTACATCTTCGCCCACGAAATCCAGAAAACCAAGCTGCTGAAACTGTGATATCGCTGTAAATCGGCACAATAAAAGCTTGAGTGATACTTACTGTGACGGTTTACGCCTACGCATTTGCTATTTTTGATTCTACAATTGCTATTTCGGCAGTTGCATTTTCTATTTTCGATAATACAATAGCCACTTTCGATAATACAATAGCCGCTTTTGATAATACAATAGCCGCTTTTGATACTACAATAGCCGCTTTCGATATTACAATAGCCGCTTTTGATACTACAATAGCCGCTTTCGATACTACAATAGCCGCTTTTGATACTACAATAGCCACTTTCGATAATACAATAGCCGCTTTTGATACTACAATAGCCGCTTTCGATATTACAATAGCGGCTTTTGATAATACAATAGCCGCTTTCGATACTACAATAGCCGCTTTCGATAATACAATAGCCACTTTCGATACTACAATAGCCGCTTTCGACATTACAATAGCCACTTTTGATAATGAAATAGCCGCTTTTGCGATCGCAAGTTGGGCTATGGTTATACATCGGCGGTAAAATGTGATGCCGATTTAATTAATGATGTGATGTGTGGATTGTCGCAAAGGGCGGGGAAACCCCGCCCCTACGGGATGATTATTTTTTTAATTGGTATTACCCATGCCCAATGCCCTATGCCCCATGCCCAAAAACACGCTATCATCGGATATTGTGGCATCTCCCTGCGTAACTTCTAGGATTTATGACCGCTTCTGACGACGATATCCAGCCAACGGAACCCAGTAACTCGACTACGCCGCATTCGGATACGCGATTAGTAGACCGCAGTAAGCTGAGTAAGATGTATCAGCATTATGTGGAGGTGAAGGATAAGTATCCTCATGCGCTGTTGCTGTATCGGGTGGGAGATTTTTTTGAAACTTTTTTTCAAGATGCGGTGACTGTTTCGCGGGAACTGGAATTAGTTCTGACTAGCAAACATGGCGGTGAAGTGGGACGGGTGGCGATGACTGGTGTGCCGCACCATGCTTGGGAACGCTACACTACTCAACTGGTGGAAAAAGGTTATGCTGTGGTAATTTGCGACCAAGTAGAAGATGCTTCGGAAGCTGTGGGTTTGGTGCGTCGGGAAGTCACCCGCATCCTTACACCGGGGACTTTGCTGGAAGAAGGAATGCTCAAGGCAAGTCGCAATAATTACTTAGCTGCTGTGGTAATTGCGGCTAATCATTGGGGTTTGGCTTATGCAGATATCTCAACTGGGGAATTTCTCACAACTCAAGGTAGTGATTTAGAACACCTGACGCAAGAATTAATGCGGTTACAGCCTTCCGAGGTGCTGTTTCCCACCAACGCGCCGGATTTAGGTATTTTACTGCGTCCTGGGGAAACTTCGCCCAATTTACCCCAATGTTTACCGCCAGCTTTTTGTTATTGTTTGCGATCGCAATCTTCATTTTCTCAAGGTGAAGCTAGAAGTAGATTATTGCAGAAATATAAACTGCGATCGCTAGAAGGTTTGGGTTGCGAACATCTTCCCCTCGCTGTACGTGCGGCTGGCGGGCTGTTGGAATATCTTGAAGATACCCAAAAAGAAAACCAAGTACCCCTGCAATTATTACGCAGCTATACCGTCACCGATTATTTAATCGTAGACCATCAAACCCGCCGTAATTTAGAAATTACGCAAACTGTCCGCGATGGAACTTTTCACGGTTCCCTACTTTGGGCTTTGGATAGAACTAGCACTGCAATGGGCGGGCGGGCGTTACGGCGCTGGCTATTGCAACCATTAATTGATATTAAAGGTATTCGCGCCAGACAAGATACCATTCAAGAATTAGTAGAAAATACCGCCTTACGGCAAGAATTGCGCCAGTTACTCAAGCAAATTTACGACTTAGAAAGGTTAACAGGTAGGGCTGGTTCGGGAACAGCAAAC
The DNA here is from genome assembly GCF_014696435.1 of Calothrix anomala FACHB-343. Lineage (GTDB taxonomy): Bacteria > Cyanobacteriota > Cyanobacteriia > Cyanobacteriales > Nostocaceae > Aulosira > Aulosira anomala_A. The sequence continues at coordinate 49,706 of NZ_JACJQG010000019.1, forward strand.
GCCAAAGATTTAATGGCTTTAGCAGATTCTCTTTCGCGTTTACCAGAATTAGCGGAATTAGTAGTAGAAGCCAATTCGCCTTTTCTCAAAGCCTTACAAAAAGTACAGCCTGTATTAGAAGAATTAGCCGCAAAAATCCACGCCCATATAGTAGAAGCACCACCCATACATATTAAAGAAGGCGGTTTAATTCGGGCTGGCGTAAATAATTTATTAGATGAAAGCAAAGCCACCGTCGAAGCGGATCAACAATGGATTGCTAATTTAGAAGTAGATGAGCGAGCCAAAACAGGTATCCCTAACCTCAAGGTAGGATTTAATAAAACCTTTGGTTACTATATTAGTATTTCTCGTACCAAAGCCGACCAAGTACCCGCCAACTACATCCGCAAGCAAACCCTGACGAATGAAGAACGGTATATTACCCCAGAATTAAAAGAACGGGAAGCCAGAATTCTCTCAGCCCGCGATGATTTAAATCAATTAGAATATGAGATTTTTGTCGCCTTGCGGGAGGAAGTCGGCGCACAAGCAGAAATCATCCGCAACTTGTCACGGGCGGTAGCAGCAGCCGATGTCTTGTGTGGTTTAGCTGAGTTAGCAGTCAATCAAGGTTATTGTCGCCCGGAAATTGTACCCGGAAGAGAAATAGAAATTGTCGAAGGAAGACACCCAGTAGTCGAACAATCCTTACCTGCTGGCTTCTTCGTCCCCAATTCTACACAATTAGGTCAACAGTCAACAGTCAACAGTCAACAGTCAACAGTCAATAGTCAACAGTCAATAGTCAACAGTCAACAGTCAACAGTCAACAGTCAACAGTCAACAGTCAACCCCGACTTAATTATTCTTACCGGGCCAAATGCGAGTGGTAAAAGTTGTTATTTGCGTCAGGTGGGATTAATACAGTTAATGGCGCAGACGGGGAGTTTTGTGCCGGCGAGATTTGCTAAATTGGGAGTATGCGATCGCATTTTTACCCGTGTCGGTGCAGTTGATGATTTAGCCACAGGTCAATCTACATTTATGGTAGAGATGAACGAAACCGCAAATATTCTCAACCATGCAACCACCAGGTCTTTAGTATTATTAGATGAAATTGGCAGAGGAACAGCCACCTTTGACGGACTTTCTATAGCTTGGGCGGTAGCGGAATATTTAGCTACAGATATCAAAGCCAGAACAATTTTTGCTACCCATTACCACGAATTAAACGAACTCGCGGGAATGTTAACCAATGTTGCGAATTATCAAGTAACAGTTAAAGAACTACCAGATCAAATTATCTTTTTACACCAAGTTCAACCAGGCGGTGCAGATAAATCCTACGGAATCGAAGCCGGAAGACTAGCCGGTTTACCTGCGGTAGTAATTAAACGGGCAAAACAAGTCATGGGGCAGATAGAGAAACATAGTAAAATTGCGATCGGTTTACGGGAAAATTTATAGGGGCATTGGGCATGGGGCATTGGGCATGGGAAGAGAGAAATACAATCTCTGATTTTCTCTGCGCCTCTGCGTCCTCTGCGGTGCAAAAATAATTTATCCCAATTTAACCAAAGAATGCGACAGATTGTAGGGGCACGGCATCAGTAAAATTATTGTATGTACCAAAAGATTGTCTGTGCCGTGCCCCTACGATAGATGAGGTTCAAATAGGTGAAAACTGCTGTAATTGAACCGCCAAGACGCCAAGAACGCCAAGAATTCCTAGAGTGTGCGTAAATCCTTGTCGCAAATATTATTTCATATTGGTATTATTTAACCACAGAGAACACAGAGAACACAGAGATAATACCTAGCAAAAGCTTATATGTTAGACAATGCCCACCCTACATATACTATTTCTTCTCTCTGCGTCCTTGGCGTCTTCTCTGCGAGACGCTGCGCGTTGGCGGAAGCCTCTCGCAGAGAAGGCGGTTCAAAAATCATACCAATTTCCAAAAACAATCCCACAAATGAGGTAGGACACAATAATCTTGTGCCCTAAATCATATCTATCGCCTTTATCCTACACCTCTACCTTTTCACCGGCAAAAAACTCCGGCGTATTGTGATAAAGAACCGCATCAATCCGACAACCTTGATAAGCTAAAACATATAACTCCTTCAAGTCCTTCATTAGCGGATAGCGGGGATTTGCACCGGTACATTGATCGTCAAATGCTTGTTCCGCCATTTCTTCCACCTTGGCGTAGAACTCCTTATCTTCATCACCCAACGCCTGTTTAATCGTCGCCGGAATCTCAACTTGCTGTTTGAGATTTTCAATCGCCGCAATCAATAATTCCACTTTTTCGTCGGCTGTATTTCCCCCCAAACGCAGATGGTCGGCTATTTGCGCATACCTATCTTTAGCATTAGGATATTTATATTGGGGAAATATTGCTTGCTTGAAGGGAATATCTGTGGCGTTGTAGCGGATAACGTGGGAAATCATCAAAGCGTTAGCTAAACCGTGGGGAACATGGAAAGTAGCACCGAGTTTGTGTGCCATTGAGTGACAAATACCCAAGAAAGCATTGGCAAAAGCCATACCTGCAATTGTCGCTGCATAATGTACCTTTTCCCTAGCTTTGAGATCTTTAGCACCATTTTGGTAAGCACTGGGTAAATATTTAAACAATAATCTAATTGCTTGCAGTGCTAAACCGTCTGTAAACTCGGTTGCCATTACGGATACGTAGGCTTCTAAGGCATGAGTTAATGCATCAATACCACCATAAGCCGTGAGTTTTTTCGGCATATTTAAGGTGAGTTCCGGATCGGCGATCGCAATATTCGGAGTTAGGGCATAATCTGCTAAGGGATATTTCACGCCAACTCTGTCATCTGTCACCACAGCAAAGGGTGTCACTTCTGAACCAGTCCCCGAAGTTGTGGGAATCGCTACCATGATGGCTTTTTGTCCCAAAGGCGGTAATTCATAAACCCGCTTGCGGATATCCATAAACCGCATCGCCAAGCCTTCAAATTCAATATCTGGCTGTTCGTACATCAACCACATAACTTTAGCCGCATCCATTGGCGAACCGCCACCAATGGCAATAATCACATCTGGTTGATAGCTTCTGAGTAAAGCTAATCCTTTATTTACATTTGATAATGTGGGATCTGGTTCGACATCGTGGAATACGTCATGTTTAACGCCAATTTCGTCTAAAACTTGGGTAACTTTATCGACAATTCCTAAATCAAATAATGGTTTATCTGTAACAATAAAAGCTCGTTCCTTACCTTCCAAATCGCGCAAAGCTACAGGTAAACAACCATATTTGAAATAGATTTTTGGCGGAACGCGGAACCATAACATATTTTGTCGCCGTTGCGATACCGTTTTGATATTTACTAAGTGATGGGGTGTGACGTTATCAGAAATTGTATTTCCGCCCCAAGTACCGCAACCTAATGTTAAAGATGGGTCAAGTTTAAAGTTATATAAATCGCCAATCGCCCCTTGAGAAGATGGAGTGTTAATTAAAACTCTCCCGGTTTTCATCCGGTTTTCAAAATAGGCAATATCATCCAAATTATCAGGATTTGTATACAATACCGAAGTATGTCCCAAACCGCCGAATTCGATTAATTTATCGGCTTTATCTACAGCATCATGAAAATCTGCGGCGCGATACATTGCCAAGATAGGCGATAATTTTTCATAAGCAAAAGGTTCGCTATCGCCTATATTTTCAACTTCACCAATTAAGACTTTATGAATCTTTTGTGTTGTCAGGTTATCATCTTTTGGCAGAGAAATTCCGGCTAAATTCGCTAAAGTTTCTACCGACTGTCCCACAATTGCCGGATTTAATCTGCCATCTTTCAAAATTATATTACCCAGCTTTTGTCTTTCCTCATCATTGAGAAAATATGCACCCCGGCTGATAAATTCCTGTTTAACTTTTTCGTAAACTTCATCAACCACAACAACTGATTGTTCCGAAGCGCAAATCATGCCGTTGTCAAAGGTTTTACTTAATAAAATTGAACTCACAGCCATTTGAATATGGGCGCTACTATCAATTATGGCGGGAGTATTACCCGCACCCACACCTAACGATGGATGTCCTGAAGAATAAGCAGCGCGTACCATTCCCGGCCCGCCAGTTGCTAAAATTAATTTAACTTCTGGATGCTGCATTAAAGCTTTCGATAATTCCACAGTTGGCTCATCAATCCAACCAATAATATCTTCTGGCGCACCAGCAGCAATTGCGGCTTTGAGGACAATTTGAGCGGCTGCAATAGTGCAATTTTTTGATTTGGGATGGGGTGAAAAGATAATGGCATTTCTGGTTTTTAAAGCAATTAAGGCTTTAAAAATTGTCGTTGCTGTCGGGTTAGTTACCGGGACAATTCCCGCCACAATCCCTACAGGCTCAGAAATTTTTTGAATGCCAAATGAATTATCTTCTTCAATCACCCCGCAGGTTTTTTCATGTTTGTATTTATTGTAAATAAATTCTGAAGCAAAGTGATTTTTAATCACCTTATCTTCTACAATCCCCATCCCTGTCTCTGTAACTGCTAATTTGGCTAGGGGAATTCGTTCGGCGTTAGCTGCTAATGCAGCCTTTTTAAAGATGACATCAACTTGTTCTTGAGAGTAATTAGCGTATTTCGCCTGTGCTGCTTTTACCCGTTGTACAAGTAATTCTAATTCTTCGATATTCGTAACTTTCATATATGTATCCTGCTGCGGAATTTACTACAGATATTTCACTCGTGCGCCATTAATTCTCAAAAACTTAAATCGCAAATATTCCTCGACTGCGAAAGATATCCAACACTGCTTGTACTTGTTCTGGAGATGGTGGTTGAGTATCTCTCAATAAATATTCAAATCCTAGTTCCTGCCATTTGTATTCACCCATTTTATGAAATGGTAAAACTTCTAATCTTTCTACATTAGTGAATGGGGCAATAAAATCAGCTAACCCGTTAACATTTTCTTGGTCATCGGTTAAACCGGGAACTAACACAAATCGAATCCAAGTAGGCTTATGAATGACATTGAGATATTTAGCCAAAGCTAATGTGGGTTCAATGCTGCGACCTGTAACTTTAGTATAAGTATCAGGGTCAAAAGATTTAATGTCAAGCAAAACTAAATCGGCAAATTCGAGTACAGATTTAGCGGATTCTAACTCACAAAAACCAGAAGTATCTAATGCTGTATGAATTCCTAATTCTTGACAGCGTTTAAAAATTTCGCGAACAAATCCCGGCTGCATTAATGGTTCTCCGCCAGTGATTGTCACACCACCACCAGAAGATTTCATATAGGATCTATACTTCTGAATTTCTGTGACTAATTCGTCAACGCTGGTTTGTTTACCATGTTCTAGATAGCGACAATCAGCATTACTGCAATAAAGACAGCGTAGCGGACAACCAGATGTGAAAATTACAAATCGAATACCAGGCCCGTCAACTGTCCCACAACTTTCTACTGAATGAATGTAACCGGAATTAATAATTGCTGGAAATATATGGCTATTGTCTCGCGTGTGATGTTCTATGGGAAAATGCGGGAATTTTAGATTGTGCATAAATTTCACCTCAGTTGACATTAGCTATCAACCTGTCTTTTGACTCTCACCTATGAGTTATAGATAACAATTGTGAGGAACTTGTGGGGATATCGTGGTGTAAACAATCAATTTCTTAAATTAAATTTAGCTTTTAGCGATCCCCGTTAGATATATATCTAAATGATTTCATCGTGAGAATTTTCAGTCATGGTAGGGGCATTGGCACTGCCATGCCCTCTAGAATATATTGATGTGCTGCTAAAGGCTTTGTTGCTCAAGATCTTCGATCCCCCTAAATCCCCCTTAAAAAGGGGGACTTTGAATCTTTTCCCCCCTTTTTTAAGGGGGGTTAGGGGGGATCGAAAGTTTATGGGGTGAAGAGAGAGAACCCCAAATACTTACCCTGTGTGCTTCTGAGCTTAAGTTGACACCAATGGGCACCGACAATCTTTTGGTACATATAATAATTTTACTGGTGTTCCCTACGACAGATGTGGTTCAAATAGGTGAAAACTGCTGTAAATTGGTATTATTTCGCCTCGCCAATTAACGTAAACGCCGCCCAAGCGCTGGGATTTGGATGCTGTTTCATCGTCACCAACATCGCTTGACGCAAAGCCCAAGCTTTATCTGGATTCTTTTGTAACTGGCGGTAAAATTCCCCCATTAATAATGCGGAAGGACTATCGGGAATTGACCATAATGTAACAATGACACTGGGCGCACCGGCAGAAATTAAGGCGCGAGATAAACCAATGACACCATCACCTGTGAGTTTACCTTGTCCCGTATCGCAAGCACTTAAAACAACTAATTCGGCGTTAATTTTTAAATCTAAAATTTCATTCGCAGTTAGCAAGCCGTTATCTTTACCATCTGGGGCGAGAGCAACAGCACCGGGGACACCTAAACCTTTAAAATCGTCAAGTAAACCGTGGGTAGCTAGATGAATAAACCTTGCTTGGGGTAATTTTTGAATCAATGCGGCTTTGGTTGCTTCTTTACCTGTGATGGCTTTGGTGTTTAACAGTTGGGCGATTTCTTTTGCTTCTTTTTCCGCACCTGGTAACGGAGTTAATTGTTGTGGTGTTTCACCAATTTTAGGGGGAACGCTGGGCATGATAGGATTACCCAAAACTAGGGCTTGATTACCGGAAACTTTCTGCCGTTGTTTGCTAGTTAAATCTAAAACTTGAATTGCTGGGGCAGTGAGGATAGTGTGTTTTTCAATTAAATATTTACCTTGTTCATCTTGTAAAGCGGCGAAGGGAACAAGAAATAAAGATGATTGCGGTATAAATGTAACTCGCTCATCAGGATTTTTGGGTAGCAAGTCAGCAATGGGATTAATTAGTAGTTGGTGAAGTCGTTGAAATCGTTGTTTTGCTAGGCTAGGATTGGGTTTGTAACTGGACTCAAAAATACCCCGACCTCTGACACCGATTGACTCGCGGCTGTTGGTGACTAATTGGGCTAAAGTTGTATTTTCTTTTTGCCATAAAGGTTTCAGGTCAGCTTTGCGGAAGGTAATTTCACCCGTGGGTTTGATTACCCAAATGTAGAGTTCTGATTCTTTGGTTTCTTGTTTACCCTGAATTTTGAATTCATCATAAATAATTGAATATTCAACGACAGTAGCATTTTGTGATTTGGCTATTTGTTTAATCTCAGCAATATTGGGCGGAGTGGGGAATTGTTTTTTGGGGTTAGCAGATAACCGAGCAGCAAGTAACTCCACAAATGCTCGTCCTCGTCCCCGTTCAGATATTTCTAAAGCAGCATCAGTTTTATTTTGGGCAATGAGGACTTTTTGTAAAGTGTGATAGGTACTCCTTTGCGTTTCAAAAATTGAGACTTTCTCACCATCCTTTAAGTCTCGACTTCGGAGAGATTCTTTAGCTTTCATGCTTGCAATTAGGGTACTCTCTGCTAAAGTGAGATTGCCTTGTTTGTAGTAAGCAAATCCTAGATTGTTCAGTGCATTACCCTCACTTTGACGGTCTTGAATTGAGCGTGCGATCGCCAAGCTTTGTTGATGGTAGTCAATGGCTTTAGGGTAGTCTCCCAAGTAACCGTAGGCATTACCGAGATTTCCCAGTGCTTTACCCTCATCTTGACGGTTTTTGATTTTCCGTGCGATCGCCAAGCTTTGTTGTAGGTAGTCAATGGCTTTAGGGTAGTCTCCCAAGTAACCGTAGGCATTACCGAGATTTCCCAGTGCTTTACCCTCATCTTGACGGTCTTGAATTGAGCGTGCTAGAGCCAAGCTTTGTTGTAAGTAGTCAATGGCTTTAGGGTAGTCTCCCAAGTAACCGTAGGCATTACCGAGATTTCCCAGTGCTTTACCCTCACTTTGACGGTCTTGAATTGAGCGTGCTAGAGCCAACACTTGTTGATAGTAATCAATAGCTTTTTTGTAGTTTCCTAAGGAACGGTAGGCATTACCAAGATTTCCCAGTGCTTTACCCTCACTTTGACGGTTTTTGATTTCCCGTGCTAGAGCCAAGCTTTGTTGATGGTAGTCAATGGCTTTAGGGTAGTCTCCCAAGTAACGGTAGGCATTACCGAGATTTCCCAGTGCCCTACCCTCACCTTGACGGTCTTGAATTTCCCGATAGATAGAGAGTGCTTGTTGCCAAGACTGCATTGCTGCTTTCCATTGACTGGTTTGATACTGCTGAATACCTTGGTCTAACAGACTATCAGCTTGAGTCTTTCGCGGGTCTGGTGTTTGCGCCAGTACTGGTAATTCTCCTGGTGAGGCGGAAAGGCTGAAAGTTATTTGTGTGGAGGTTGTGGCGATAACTAGGGCGAGGAAACTTAGACCAAGGTTAGGGTAACGCATAAGGAATGATGAAATTAAGATTGGGTGGTGAAGTATGGGGGTTAAGTAATTAAGTTAAGCTGTTTTGTCAAGGAATATGCTAAAGAGTTGGTGAATTTGGCTAAATTTTGGATAATTTAACCGCAGCACCAGAGTTATTTAATGGCTTATTGTTATATAGTTCTGAGCAGGGTGGGGGTTATGCAGTTTTGCGGGGAAGAAATTCACCAAATCGCCAATTACATCAAAAAATTCCCATAAACTGTAGGGGTTTGCCTTGCACCATACCTGTCAACTTAAGCTAAAAGCTATCACGGCGCGTGTTGTACAAATCCCTCGCCCTCATCCCCTAACCCCTTCTCCCCCAGGGAGAAGGGGAATTGAATCTCTTGCTCCCCTCTCCCTGAGGGAGAGGGGCTGGGGGTGAGGGTAAAACTTTTGCACAAAGCGGGTTTCACATTAAGGTGACACCAATAGGTAATGCCAAACTAATTCGTAATACTTCGACAAGCTCAGTACAAGTTCGTAATTCCCTGGGGGAAGGCTTGCGTCTATCTAATTCGTAATTCAACGAATGGTAAATGTGTGGTACCAATTCTTACCAATAGAAAAAATCATGCAACAGGTAGGGGCATTGGCACTGCCATGCCCTCTAGAATATATCAACACGCCGCCAATGATTAACCAGTATCAAAGACTCAACGACGAGAAAAAAAGCCTCATTAAGAGACTTCCAAATAAAAAAATATTGCGATCGTTAACTTACCAAACCTGCAACTCGTAAGGGCGGGGAAAACCCATACGTGTCAACTTAACGTGAAACCCGCTTGGCGACAACGTTCTGCCCTCACCCCCAGCCCCTCTCCCACCGGGAGAGGGGAGCAAGAGATTTAATTCCCCTTCTCCTGGGGGAGAAGGGGTTAGGGGATGAGGGCGAAAGTTTTTGTACAACGCCCGCTCTATATAGCTTTTAGCTTAAGTTGACACGTATGGGGGGAAACCCCGCCCCTACGGGTTAAAATCGTTCGTGGAATGTGCGATGAATTACATCAAGTTGCTGTTCTCGCGTTAATTTAATAAAGTTCACCGCGTAACCGGAAACTCTAATTGTTAACTGGGGATATAATTCTGGATGATCCATTGCATCCATTAACATTTCTCGCTTGAGGACGTTAACGTTAATATGGTGTCCGCCATCATGGAAGTAACCATCTAGCATTCCTACTAGGTTGCTGATTTGATCGACTTCTAATTTACCTAAAGCTGATGGTACTACAGAGAAAGTGTTGGAAATTCCATCTTGGGCGCATTGGTAAGGAATTTTCGCGACGGATTCCAGAGACGCAACTGCACCTTTACTATCTCTTCCATGCATGGGGTTTGCACCAGGCGCAAAGGGTTCGCCAGCTTTTCTCCCGTCGGGGGTGTTACCGGTTTTCTTGCCATACACAACGTTTGAGGTAATTGTTAATACCGATTGTGTTGCTGTGGCTTGGCGATATGTGGGATGTTTCCGCAGTTCGTTCATGAACTTGGTAACTAAATCTACCGCTATTTCATCAACGCGATCGTCGTTGTTGCCATATTTGGGATAATCGCCGGTAATTTCATAATCAACGGCTAATCCCTCGGTGTTACGCAATACTTTGACTTTGGCATATTTAATTGCTGATAAAGCATCTGTGACTACAGATAACCCAGCAATCCCGCAAGCCATTGTGCGTAAAATATCGCGATCGTGGAGTGCCATTTCGATGCGTTCGTAGCAGTATTTATCATGCATGTAATGGATGACGTTCAGGGTATTAATATACGCCTTGGCTAACCACCCCATCATTGTTTCAAATTGCTCCCGTACCTGTTGATAATCTAGGTAGTCGGAAGTAATTGGCGCGATCGCACTTGCAACTTGTTCGCCAGAAATTTCATCTTTACCGCCGTTAATCGCATATAGCAAACACTTGGCTAGATTGACTCGTGCGCCAAAAAACTGCATTTGCTTACCGATGCGCATTGCCGAAACGCAACAAGCGATCGCATAATCATCACCCCAGTAAGAACGCATCAAATCATCGTTCTCATACTGAATTGAGCTAGTCTGAATGGAAACTTTAGCGCAAAAACGTTTAAAATTATCAGGTAACTGTTCCGACCACAACACAGTTAAATTTGGTTCTGGTGCTGGGCCTAAATTAGACAAAGTATGCAGAATCCGGAAACTATTCTTCGTTACCAAAGGCCTACCATCTTCACCCACACCGCCAACGCATTCTGTCACCCAAGTGGGATCGCCGGAAAACAGTTGATTATAATCTGGTGTCCGCAAAAATCTTACCATGCGTAACTTCATCACAAAATGGTCGATGAGTTCTTGCAGTTGGGATTCGGTAACTGTTCCTTGTTGTAAATCTCGTTCAAAGTAAATATCTAGGAAAGTTGAAACCCTTCCCAAAGACATCGCCGCACCGTTTTGTTCTTTCACAGCTGCCAGATAGCCAAAATATAACCACTGCACAGCTTCTTTCGCTGTAGCTGCGGGTTGACTAATATCAAACCCGTAACTAGCAGCCATTGTTTTCAATTCAAACAAAGCTTTGATTTGTTCGGAAATTTCTTCCCGCGAGCGAATTGTATCTTCAACAATCTCATCTAACTCTAAAGATTGGAGTTGTGATTTTTTATCATCGATGAGACCATCAACACCATACAACGCTACGCGCCGATAATCGCCAATAATTCTCCCCCGTCCGTAAGCATCTGGCAATCCGGTGATAATACCATAGCGCCGACATAAGCGCATTTCGCGAGTATAGGCATCAAATACGCCGTCGTTATGAGTTTTGCGGTATTTGGTAAATATATCTGCGGTTTGGGGATTGAGTTCGTAACCGTAAGCTTTTAATGCATCTTTAACTACACGAATGCCACCAAACGGCATAATAGCGCGTTTTAGCGGTTTATCCGTTTGCAATCCGACAATCTGTTCCAATTCGCGGTGAATATAACCCGGTTGATGGGAGGTAATTGTGGAAACAACTTCTGTATCTGTATCTAAAATACCTTTCTCGCGCTCAACTGCCATCAAATCCTTGACTTTATCCCAGAGTGCTTGAGTGGTGGGAGTCGCACCTGTTAAAAAAGATTCATCGCCACTGTAAAGGGTGTAATTCTTTTGGATGAAATCGCGGACATTGATTTCTTCTGTCCATTTACCACTTGTGAAGCCTTGCCATTGTGCCAACATCGGAGATTCCCCCCAGTTGATGAAGCTAAATAATTGACTGCGGTATCTTTGCTTGGGATAACGTAGCACACCTAATTGTGATATTAGCGCAACTGTAAGTGGTGATTTTTTATGAGTCTTGTGGGATCGCGTCGCCTTAATAGTTTTGGGCAAAAGTTAAATTTTTATTCTCGCTATAGCTGGATTTTTACTGAAGGAAAGGTTGCAACTCATTAATTAGGTTTGCGACTTGTAAACTTACTTTCTGAGTCATTTAGCAACAGTTATGACTCGCAAACTTACTTTCTGAGTCATTTAGCAACAGTTACGACTCGCAAACTAACTTTCTGACTCGCAAACTTACTTTCTGAATCATATTTTAGCTTCACAACTCATACATAAGGTTTTTAGAGCATAAATTAATGTTTAGGGTTATAAATATATAAATTACAAATTTTTACACCTAATTTATTCATTTATTGCCATTCATTAAAATAATCTAGCTCCCATGCTCTGCGTGGGAGCGATGATCGTGAGGCTCCGCCTCAATTTATCAGCTTTCGAGGCGGAGCCTCGCAATACGCATTTCCAAAAGGAGGCTGTAAACGAGATAAGGGACATCCAATTTTTTAAATACCCAATAAATTGGTAATGCGAGCATCTTGCTCGCTTTTGAACACCAGCGAGCAAGATGCTCGCACTACGAAATATGGGTAATTTATTCTTTGTAAGTCCCTAAACACCAATATCTACGTTGGGTTTCACGATCTTCTACCCAACCTACACCTAAACTTACTCTCATACAAATGACCATTGTACGCGATTCATCGCGTCTCTGATAAATAAAAAAACACCCCTATTTATTACTAAACAAGGGTGATAATTGTGTGGATGAGAAGAAAGCAATGAGGTTAGACTTAAAGCTAGAATTGAGTTACATTGTTTGTAGGTGTATGCTCAATTATTGCTGGTAGTGTTGGTTGGGTAATTGGTAACTCTTTTTCTAAGAATTTGTTAATAGCTTGAGAGATAGATCCTTTAATATCAGCTATTACTACATCCAATCCGCTAGCAACATTTACTCCGCCAGCAACCCGATCTAATTCTTGTTCGCCAATTTCAACAGCACCGAGATTTTCAATTTTCTTATTCATGGCTTTACTCATTAACCGATCGCAATATTTAAACCAGCAGAACTAGAAATTTCTTTTAAGCTAGCAATCGAAGCAGTACCGCTACCATTGGGGCCTGCGTAGGTTTGTTGTGCAACTATTAACTCTTTTTGGAAGAAACCGTTACTAGCTTGAGAATTATAGCCTTGAGCATCACCAATGACTACAGATAATCCACCAGCAACATTATCTAATTCTTGTTCAGAAAGTTCAACTACAGCGATGTTTTTGATTGATTCAGACATTGTTTTTACTCCTAATTATGTTTTGATGTTTGAGTTGGGAAAAGAATGAGAATTAACTAATTGCAATATTCAACCCAGCAGAACTAGCAACTTCCTTCAAGCTAGTAATTGAACCAGTGCTGCTACCATTGGGGCCTGCGGTGGTTTGTTGTGCAACTACTAATTCTTTTTGCCAAAATTTGTTACCAGCTTGAGAAGAATATCCTTCAACATCACCTAGTACTAAAGCTAGTCCACCAGCAACCTTATCTAATTCTTGTTCAGAAAGTTCAACTACAGCGATGTTTTTGATTGATTCAGACATGGTTTTTACTCCTAATTTTGTGTTGATGTTTGAGTTTTGTAAGAATGAGAATTAACTAATTGCAATATTTAAACCAGCATTAGTAGCAATTTCTTTCAAGCTAGTAATAGAACCAGTGCTGCTACCATTGGGGCCTGCGGTTGTTTGTTGCGCAACTACTAACTCTTTTTGGAAGAAATCGTTATTAGCTTGAGAAGCATAGCCGTTAACATCACCCAGAACTAAAGCTAGTCCACCAGCAACGTTATCTAATTCTTGTTCAGAAAGTTCAACTACATCAAAGTTTTGGATTGAATGAGACATGGTTTTACTCCTAATTTTGTGTTTATTGGTTAATTTGATTGAGGCGTTGCGTTGCATATATTCGGGAATATCGGCAAAGTTAAAACTAATTTTTTATTCCTGATTTTCGCAACGCCAATTTTGTATTACTTGGCGATTGGATTAACCAATTGCAATATTCAAGCCAGCAGAAGTAGAAATTTCTTTCAAGCTGCTAATAGAACCAGTGCTGCTACCATTGGGGCCTGCGGTTGTTTGTTGCGCAACTACTAACTCTTTTTGGAAAAAGTTATTACCAGCTTGAGAAGCATAGCCGTTAACATCACCCAGAACTAAAGCTAGTCCACCAGCAACGTTATCTAGTTCTTGTTCGTCAAGTTCAACTGCACCGATATTTTTGATTATGTTAGACATGATTTTGCTCCTGATTATTTCTTGATATTTTTGGATGTTTTGATGATGGATAATTAACCAATTGCGATATTCAAACCAGCAGAACTTGCAACTTCTTTCAGGCTGGTAATTGAACCAGTGCTGCTACCATTGGGGCCTGCGGTTGTTTGTTGAGCAACTACTAACTCTTTTTGGAAGAAATTGTTGTTAGCTTGAGAAGCATAGCCGTTAACATCACCCAGTACTAAAGCTAGTCCACCAGCAACGTTATCTAATTCTTGTTCAGAAAGTTCAACTGCACCGTTGTTTTTGATTGTGTTAGACATTGTTTTTTTCCTTGATGTATATGTGAATTTGTCAGATTAAGCAGCGTTTATTAACCGTGTTATAATTTTTTATCTTGGTTATCTCGCTGCGCTTTTCGTTTCGCTTGATGTGTTCATAGTAGGAAATTTGCCCAAGGATATACATCGGAATAAAGTTCGGATTGCCAGAAAATTTATCTCCTCCGAACTGTCTCCTACTAAAGTTGGAAATGAATTAAAGGTGCGCAACGGGAGTAGAGAAATTTTGGCGCAATACCCTAGAAGGGTATCGCTATAAGAACAAAGCCTGTCTTCACAGGCTGTAAAGCAATACGGTTCAGTTAAGGATAAATGTAGGTTGGGTTGAGGAACGAAACCCAACATTTTCCGAAGTTTGTTGGGTTTCACTTCGTACCCTTCGGGAAGCAAGCTACAACCCAACCTACGCGGTTTAAGGTTTTTGACTGTAAATTTCTACGCAAAAACTGCAATAGCCTTCTCCAAAGCTGGAAAAGGCTATTGCGTGAGGAACTTATAGAAATTTTGTTTAAAGATGCACCTGATTATAATTTGGTATTACTTATTACTGCTGAGAATCGCCAGGTTTACTGGTTTCAGAATTAGTATCACTGTTGCTAGGGTTGGTGTTTGACTGGTTTGCGCCTGAAGATTGGCTATTTGTTAAGGTATCGTTTTGATTGTCGGAACTGGGGGATTTACTGGTAGAACTGGGTTGAGTGGGAGTATTAGGTGATGTAGTTGGCGCTGTTTGAGTAGTGGGTCGCTGGGGTGGAACTGTAATATTAATATTTGGTTGTGTAGTAGGTGCAGCTTTGACTGGAGACTGCTGTTGCGGAACGATTACAGGTACTTCTCTGGTTCTTTCGATGATTGTGGTTCGCGTTGGTGGAGATTGGCTAGCTGCGGGAGAAGGGCTGGCGTTAGATGGTACGGGAACAAGTACGGGGGTTACATTATCATTAGCTGTGTTGTTGCGCTGGTTAAAATACCAAAATGCGCCTACACCCAAGGTAACTAGTGAAGTCAAAATCACACCTAATAGTAACCCGTTAGCTGTATTACTGCTATCGCGTTCTGCTAAATTTGCTTGTTGATATCTCCGCTCGCTATCACGGCCATTTACATAACCAGTTCCGTAAGTATTAACGTTAGGTGTATTGTTAACTGTTTCGGTGGTTCTCTGCACACGAGTCCGGGTTTCACCGTTAGCATCTGTGTAATATTCTTGCTGACTTTCACTGCGATAATTTTCGCGATCGCCTGGATTATTCATAAGTTTTATTCCACTCCTCGATAGTAAAATTTGGTGACCTGAATCAAGCAATAGTCAAAGGTTTCTAGTTGGTTTTAAAATCTTTTTATCTAGATTTGAATGGGTTTTATTTATCATTTAACCTTCGATATTTCTGAGAATAACCTTTAGCTTCAGGGCAATGGCTCTATCGCGAGTAGGGATTTTTTCCTCCGTCTAAAGATGGAATATTATCAAGATTTTATGAAGTTAGGTGAGATTTATTACTCAGCCAAAGGGGACACTAAGCAAATCGAAGTGTCCCATCTCCTTGCTTATTTGAGTTACCAGTTAATCAGAATTAGCTTTATAAAAAGATTAATATCTTATCTCCAAGACCAATTGAGGTAGAACCAATTTTTAATTTTCTGACACCATCTTTTAACTAAAGGTTGAGAATTAGATACAGGTCTTGCTGATTTTGACCATCTGTTTGATGAGTAGGTAAAGGGAGTTTTGACACCGTTCAATTCTTGTTCTAGCTGTGCGGCTTTATTTAAATCTGAGGTGGCTCGATGTTCGTAGCCTAATTGAGAGCAAACAAACCCGCGATATTTGTAAGCCTGAATATAGCGAGGATTGAGGCGAATTGCTCTGGTAAAATCTGCGATCGCATGTTGATATCTCCCTTGGCTAGCGTTTTGTACACCCAAGTTGTAAAAAGTCTCTGCATTCCAGCTATTGACAGCGACTTTAGAGGAATTTCTCGGTTTAGCTGTTGATGGCGGTTCGCTGGTTGTGGGTAGCGGTTGAGATTTCAGGTGGTTATAAGCGACGTTGATTTTTTTGATTTTTTCTTCAGCTACCCGTTTTTTATCTGGATCGACAAAGCGATCGGGATGCCAAGTTTTAATTAAATTACGGTATGCTTGCTTAACCTGCGCCAGCGATGCTCCAGGTTTCAGCCCCAGAATTGCATAAGAATCATTAATGTTGAGTTTAAAATGCGATCGCGGCTGGTCGTTAGACATATCGCCAAATGAAAAAATCACTAACTTTCTACATCTATGCTAACGATTTCGCATTTATAATGCGTAATTCAGAAAGTCAACAGTCAACAGTCAATAGTCAATAGTCAACGGTCAACAGTCAACAGTCAACGGTCAACAGTCAACAGTCAACCGTCAACCGTCAACCGTCATCTGATCGAGTTCATAGGCTCCAGATATATAGGTAAAAAACATGGTTGATGGAATTTACCAACATGCTTGCGCGTCTAAAACTGGCTTCTCAATTTACGCTGTTGCTGTCACTGATTTTTATTACAGGAATCGGATTAGGGGGTTTTGCATTGTCGAAAGCGCTGGAACATAAGGCGCTGATGGAAATGAATGCCAGGGGACAAATGGCAATGAATATGATTAACTCGGTGAGCAGTTATACCAGTAATGATATTGCCCCACTGATTACCCAACTCGCAGATCCCGAAACTACTTTTATTCCCGAAACTATCCGCAGCATTGCAGCCAGAAGGGTATTTGAAAATTTTAAAAGTAATTGGCAATACAAAGACTTGATGTATAAACAGGCGACGCTCAACCCAACGAATCGTGACGATCAAGCTGACCGATTTGAAGCCAAAATCATTGAACGCTTTGATAGCGATCGCTCTTTAACCACAATATCCGATTTTCGCACCGAAGCCGGAGAGCAATTATTTTACACGGCTCAACCTGTAACCGTGAATAGTTCTAGCTGTTTGTCCTGTCATGGTAACCCAAATCAAGCTCCCAAAAGCCACGTGAAAAAATACGGTACACAAAACGGTTATGGCTGGAAGCTA
This sequence comes from Calothrix anomala FACHB-343, assembly GCF_014696435.1. GTDB lineage: Bacteria > Cyanobacteriota > Cyanobacteriia > Cyanobacteriales > Nostocaceae > Aulosira > Aulosira anomala_A. The sequence goes on from NZ_JACJQG010000019.1 coordinate 67,083, forward strand.
AATCAAGTTATCGGTACTCAAATTATATATATCCCTGCCAGCGAAGTTTTTGCCAACGCCCGCAAAGCACTTTTTTTATTTATCAGCATCTTCATGGGCATTTTTGCATTAGTTATCCTCTCCATTAACTACTTACTCAAGTGGAGAGTAATTCAACCGTTAAAACCAATGGCTCAACTTGCGCAAACAATTAGTAGAGATACCGTCAGCATCAACGAAATCAGGGAATTAGAACGCCAAGGACTAAGCAAAATTGCTCATCGCACCGATGAATTAGGACAATTAGGGCGAGTATTTCAGAAAATGGTACGCGAAGTTTGCGATCGCGAACAACAATTATCCGCCCAATTACAACAATTGCGCGTAGAAATCGACCAAACAAAACGAGTACATCAAGTAGAAGAAATTGCCGAAAGCGATTATTTCCAAAAATTACAGCAAACAGCTAAAGAAATTAGAGAAGGAAGTAAGGGAGATAAATAATACCAATTTTGTATGAAGATGCGCTTAATTATTTTAAGAGAAAAAACGAACCGCCAAGATGCCAAAAAATAAGATATTAAGCGAATTTGGTACAGGTAGCTTCATATAGCAACGGTATAACAAATGCCAAAACACAAATGACAAAGGACAAATGACTAATGACCAAAATAATTTCAATACATTCTTTTCGCGGTGGTACTGGTAAATCTAACGTCACTGCAAACCTAGCTACTTTAATTGCGCGTACTGGTTTACGAGTAGGAATTGTTGATACAGATATTCAATCCCCAGGTATTCACGTGCCTTTTGGTTTAGATGAAACTAAAATTAAGCACACTTTGAATGATTATTTATGGGGACGCTGTGCAATTGAAGCTGCTACTTATGATGTCAGTTCTGTATTTGCAACTAAAAAAGGTTGGTTTACCAATAATCGCGGCAAAATTTATCTAATTCCTTCCAGTATTAAAACCGGGGAAATTTCTAGGATTCTCCGGGAAGGCTATGATGCACGGTTACTCAATGATGGTTTTCGCCATTTAATGCAGCGTCTTCAATTAGATTATCTCTTTATTGATACGCACCCAGGTATTAATGAAGAAACTCTACTTTCTGTAATTATTTCTGATGTACTATTGGTAATTTTGCGCCCTGATAAACAAGATTATCAAGGTACAGCAGTCACAATTGATGTAGCACGAAAATTAGAAGTTCCTAAAATGTTATTAGTAGTCAATAAAGTATTACCTAGTTTAAATACTCCAGCTTTAAAACAACAAATTCAAGATAGTTATAAAGTACCTGTAGCAGGGATTTTACCTGTGTGCGAAGAAATGTTTCATCTAGCCAGCAGCGATATTTTTTCAATGCGCTATCCAGAGCATCCTTGGACAAAAACTATAAGTGCGATCGCCCAATGTTTAACTGATAATCCTAAACCCACAAATCCGGCATTTAATTTTGGCAGAATAGCCAGATAATTCAAAATTCAAAATTCAAAATTCAAAATTAAAGACAGTAAATGTGTAGCTTGGATAGAACCACATCTATGGTAGGGGCACGGCATCGATAATATTTTGGTACATCCAATAATTTTACTGGTGCCGTGCCCCTACAGCGTGGTCTATTTACAGGAAGATGCTGTAATACCAATTGCAAAAAAGAATGCGACAGATTGTAGGGGCACTGGCACTGCCATGCCCTCTAGAATATTTTGATGTGTCGCAAATATTATTTAAATTGGTATAACTTAATTTGCGCGGTTTTCTCTGCGGCTCTGCGTGAGCTTTGCAAACTCCTAGCCCACACAGACCAAATTAATATCCTGACTGTGGAGCAGTAACTTTCCTTTCCGGTACAGGATTACTACCATCCCAAACAGACCTTTGTCCATCAGCATTAATGATAGTGATTTTGACTTTTTGAGCAGTGAAATTATCACCAAAAACTTGTAACCACTCATACCATTGTTGATCGGGAAGCGCATTCATGTCTTTAAAGTTAATTCGCAATTTTTTGCAAAACTCTCCCGGATAATCAGGATCGGGTTCTTGAGTACATAAGTTCTCTTGTTTTACCTCAATCCGCGTTTCCGATTTTTCATTATTAGACTCATCTAAATAGACCATTTGCACGATCGCACTTGTTGCTTGCGAAAGGTGTTCACCAGATATAGTTAAGTGAGGCTCGGCTTGGGGATTTTGTAATAAATCTTGCGGCTCATCCCACAGTACTACCTGGGTAACATTAGGGCCTGCTTTGCGCACAGCTTTACCGCTAATATAACCACCCGCGCTAATTCCCATCAGCACTAAAATTTCTTGGGGAATGCTTGGTAAAGAAGATGCGGTTGTATAGGTAACTAGCAAAATGACAATAAACGCAATCCCAATAATTAAATTCCAAACTACCTGCTGTACCCGTTCTAAGGCGATTATACCTCCATGTACTACTAAATCTGACCAAGAAGGATTCACATCGCCAGATCCTTTAGTACCACGGATGTTAGAAGTTGCTTGTGCTGTGACTAATGTGACTAAACTAATCAAAAAAGTATAGGCAAATCCAGATAAAGGAATGAACTCCCAAATATTTTGAATAATTCCCCTACCAATGAACAGAAATAAATAGCCAAAGACAATGATTGTCAGCCACCAAACAAACTGAGTTCGTGCCAAACTATAGGTGTTTGTTTGTCGCTCTAGTAATAGCCACTCTAAAGCATTGAGTTCTTTTTGATTAGGACTTTTGAGAGATTTTGGAGATACGTTACCTCTTTTTGATTCTTTAGCTAGCAGGTAGATAATTCCTACTAAAAACAAAGTCGCCAGGGTAGTTATACCAAAGACAATTAATGTAGTCAAACTACTGATAGGACGGCTGATATTGACCTGTAATTGCTCTTCGGTAATTTGTGGGTCAATACTAGTGGCGTTTCCGGCGACTTCTACTTTGATAGGATGAGTACCTCTCGGTAAATTCTTCAATTGAGAGTTGCTAAATGTAGCAAAAATTGCCTGCCCATCTTCTGCCACTTTGACAGTATTAGTAGTCGCAGAATCAGGAGGATTACCAATTCTGACGGTAATTTTATTTTTAGCCGAACTCTCAGCTTTAGGGAAATTGTTTCCTGTAATTACCAAATTCAGTTTGTCTTGGGAATCAGCACGAAAACTTTCTGCTACGAGTGACTGAGGAATGCTGACATACAATTCTTTCGGACTGACACCCCGAATTGAAGCTACATCAGCTACAGTCAAGGGATCGCTAGTTGGTTGTTGAATTACTGTGGTTGTGGGTGCGGGAGTTGACTCTGGAGTTGACTCTGGAGAACTTTGTTCTTCCTGGGCTTGACCAACTCCAAAAGAGGTAAATAGTAAGATGCAAACTAGCGCCAAGGATAGGAGAGGATAAAAATACCTCTTGCTGATACGTTTTCCGGCAATTTTGAATAGATGCATAAATATTGTCTACTGTCAAGCTATCTCTGAACCTATTTAACACACAAGTTACAATTCCCCAACCTCAAATTGCGTTGATTTAGTTGATGTGTTTCAATATTGCACCAGCTAACCTGACGCATCTTGGTTATGGGTATGAAAATACTGGGGGATTTTAGATAATGAGTTTTTTAATACATCCCAGTATCATTGTTTATTAAACTGCTGACAGTGCCTTGAGGCGATTAATTGTAATTTTTATTTAGTATTCAGCAATTTTGCTTGCTTTCTTGGGGAAAAGCGAGGTAAAAATTAAAACAATACCCCTGTGTAGCGAACAGAAAACCGTAAAATCTCCATCAAAGTGCAATCGTTGGTGAGAATTAACATTTGTTGGGGTAAATGCGATCGCTTCTCAAATCCCATCTGGAAAATAAGCTTCTAAAATAGAATAATGTTGTCAACTCCCACGCAATTATTACGTATATCCCAAGGACAACTCAATTTACTAGAACGTTGTCCCCGTCAATTTCAACATACCTATTTAGAAAACCTCAATTCTCCCGCAGATCCCCAACATGAAGAACGGCAAACTTTAGGTAGCCGCTTCCACCTGTTGATGCAGCAGCGAGAAATGGGTTTACCAATTCAGAGTTTTTTACAAGCAGATACCCAACTCCAAAGTTGGATGTCAGCCTTTGCTGCTGCTGCACCAGAAATTTTAGCACCTGCGACTAATAGCCAAATCTTCCGCGAAAGCGAACATTTTCGGACTCTGCAAGTGCAAAACTATTTGCTGACGGTTGTTTATGACTTATTAATTGCCGATAAACAAACAGCGCAAATTCTCGATTGGAAAACTTACCCCAAACCACCCCATAAAAGTAAGTTAGAAAAAAATTGGCAAACAAGGCTTTATCTCTATGTTTTGACAGAAACTAGCGAATACTTGCCAGAAAATATTTCTATGACTTATTGGTTTGTCCAATCGGCAGGTAAACCGCAAAATATTAAATTTAATTACAATTCTGTCCAACACCAAAAAACCGCCAATGAACTGAAAGAACTATTAAACGATTTAACTTATTGGTTAGAACGTTACCAACAAAAAGAATTATTTCCCCAACTCCCAGTAGGGAATAAAGCCTGTACCTATTGTCAATTTTCCACCCGATGCGATCGCACTCAAGCCAGCGAACCAGAAAGCGATGTATTGCCCAACCTTGCCAGTATAAAAGAAGTAGCATTGTGACGGCTAGGGGCTAGGGAGACAATTGTACAGACGCGATTCATCGCGTCTCTAATAAATGACCAATGACAAATGACTATTATGACCAACATTGACGATCAAGACGCCGTTTATGTGCGTGATTTAGGAATTGATGATATCGCTGATGTTTACCATTTAGGTGAAGAATTATTTACCAGCGATTTATATCCTTATTTATATAGAACTTGGGATGAATGGGAAGTTATTGGACTTTACAATACAGATCCCGAATATTGCTTGGTGGCGGAAATCGATGGTGAATTAGCCGGATTTATTTTAGGAACTATTATTACCAAAGCTTCTTGGACTTATGGATATATTCTTTGGCTAGGAGTGAATCCCCAGTTTCAACGCAAGGGAGTTGCAGATAAGTTAGTTGATAAAGTTGTCGCCCGAATGATTGAAGATGGGGCGCGGTTTATGTTAGTAGATACAGATCCGACTAACACGCCAGCAGTTAAGTTTTTTAACCGCAAAGGCTTTGGTAATATCCGGCAACATATTTTCTTGTCAATGAATCTCAGTAAGCACCCACATTATGGCAGACTGATAGATTATGAACATCAAAAAGCTGAAAGAGCAGGTTACAGGCGATCGCGTCCTGCTGCAATTCGTAGCCGCAAACCTGAGGGATTTTCCAATGAAGTAGTCCTCAATCCCCTAGTTAATGAACCACAGATAGATTTAATTATTAATGATGAATAGGGTATTGGGCATTGGGCATTGGGCATTGGGCATTGGGCATGGGGCATTGGGCATGGGAAATATATTAATTTTGAATTTTGAATTTTGAATTTTGAATTTTGAATTTTAATCATGCAGTGGACTTTAGCCGCAACTGAACAACCGCCAGAGTGGTTTATCAAAGCTGTGAAAAAGTATACTCCGGCATCAAGTGGATTGTATGCAGCCCAATTATTATGGCAACGGGGTATAAAAGATACATCGCAATTAGAAGGGTTTGTTAACTATAAAGCTTATCAACCAGCTAGCCCCTTTGAATTTGGGGAAGAAATGCATTTAGCTGTTTCTCGGTTGAAATTAGCCCGGAACGCTGGTGAAAAAGTGGCTATTTGGGGTGATTTTGACGCTGATGGAATTACCTCTACTTCCGTGCTTTGGGATGGTTTGGGGCAATTTTTTGCGCAAAACTCTCAGTTAAGTTACTACATTCCCAATCGCCTCAAGGAATCTCACGGACTCAATAATGCGGGTATTGATAATTTAGAACAACAAGGTTGTACTTTAATTGTCACCTGCGATACAGGCAGTACTAATATTGATGAAATTATTTATGCGCGAAAGCTAGGTATTGATGTCATCGTTACCGATCATCACACTTTACCCGCAGAACGCCCGCCAGTGATGGCAATTATTAACCCGCGCAATTTACCTAACGAACATCCCCTGTATAATCTTTCTGGGGTAGCGGTAGCTTACAAGTTGGTAGAAGCACTTTATCAAAGTCTGCCTGATGTCCCGCAACAGCCTTTAGAAGATTTGTTAGATTTAGTAGCGGTGGGGTTAATTGCTGACTTAGTGCAGTTAAGCGGCGATTGTCGCTATTTAGCCCAATTGGGAATTCAACGTTTACAAGAAGATTTTAAACAACCGCCCACAGCTAGACGACGCCCAGGTGTGGGGAGATTATTAGAATTGTGTCAGAAAAGTGGCGATCGCCCTACAGATATTTCCTTTGGTTTAGGGCCGCGCATTAACGCAGTAAGTCGGATACAAGGCGATGCGAGGTTTTGCGTAGAATTACTCACAAGTCGCGACATTAAACGATGTAGCGAACTAGCAGAAGACACAGAATTAGCCAATTCTCGCCGTAAGTCTTTACAGAAAGATGTACAAAATCAAGTAGCACAAAAGCTGAGTCAATTAGATTTATCTACCACAAGTGCGATCGTTTTAGCAGATGCTCAATGGCCTGTAGGCGTACTCGGTTTAGTCGCGGGGCAAGTAGCACAGGAAACAGGAAAACCCACCATTTTACTAAGTACAGAAGTCCCCCCAGAAGATGAAACAGAAACTAGCACCCAGCCTCTCGCCCGTGGTTCCGCTCGTTCCATCAATTCTGTTGATTTGTACCAACTAGTAAAAGACCAAGCACATTTATTACATCGGTTTGGCGGACATCCCTTTGCGGCTGGGTTGAGTATGGTAGTGGAGAATATTCCGTTATTTTCCCAAGCGATTAACCAAAGGTTACGTCAATCTTTGGGTGGTAAAACTCTCACGGCAACCATTCAAGCAGATATCACCGTCACCGTTGCAGATTTAGGCAAAGATTTATTTTTAGAATTGAAAATATTAGAACCTTGCGGAATGGGTAACCCTGTTCCCAAGCTATTAATTAAAAATTGCTGGTTTGAAAATGCTTGGCATCGCAATCAACAGGATGCCCAAGGAAAGAAAGTACAATATATCAAAACCGAGTTTGATATTCGGGATGATTCCACCAGAAACGCCTTTGCAGGGATTTGGTGGGGACATTACAAAGACGAATTACCCATAGGTAGGTGTGATTGTATAGCCGAGTTGGACTATAACACCTTTAAGAAACGCTATGAAATTCGGTTAATTGCTGTGCGTGCGAGTGTGGATTCTGTATTTACCACTCATAACTCAGATTTAATATTAGACTGGCGCAATCAAGAAAAATCAGAATTAAGTAATCAGCAACCAACGGTAGTTGTAGCAGAATGTCCGACAAGCTGGGATGATTTACGCGCTTGGTGGAAGCGATCGCTTTATACTAATCAACAATTAGCGATCGCATGGAGTAAACCCAATCAACAATCACCTAACGAGATTTGGCTGACTCTAGTGGGAATTGCTAAATATCTCAGTCGCACTAATCAACTAGTTACCCGCATTCAACTGTTACAAAAATTAGGTATTGGCGACCATACTTTATTATTGGGACTCAAGGCTTTAAAATATTTAGGGTTTACAGTACAGCGTCAAGACCGTTATTTACACATCAGTCAAGAAGCAAAAAATACGGCGAATGGGGGAACCCCACCTACACAGGCTGATACTGCTATTGCTAAATTTTTAGCAGCTGTGCGCGAGGAACAATTTCAAAGAGCGTATTTTGCAGAAGTACCCCTATCTACCATTGTGACGATGGTTAATAGTCAGTAGTCTTGCGATGCATAAAGATTGAAATGAATGAACCGCCAAGACGCCAAGAACGCCAAGCTAGTTAAGATTAGTATAGTGTGTCTAAGTTTTCTTAATCTCTGATCTCTATGTTCTCTGTGTTCTCTGCGTCTCTGTGGTTCAATTAATTCCTTTTTAACCGCAGAGAACGCAGAGGCGCAGAGGAAAAACCAGATTTGACAAATTTAACGCGGGTATAACAAAATGGAGCGCGATCGCCCTCTAAATTGCCGATAATTTGGTTGATAATCAGGACGCTGATCGAATACAGGATTTCTCAACGGCTGGTTACGAAACATCGGATGCACCATATTCGGATAGGTGACACTAGGATTGATAATGGTTTGCGGATAGGGAGGATAGGAATAAATGGTAGTTCTACGATAGTTATCGTCACCGCGACGGCGATAATAATTACCTCTGTTACCAGGGTGCTTATATACCCGATTTATAGGTATAGGAGTTGCTATCGAGCTACCGTAATCATACGAGCTTACCCCTGGTTGTGTATCGCCATAAATAATAATCACCGATTGGGCAGAAGCTGGGGCAATTGTAGCGCCTAACAATGCTAGCGTTGCACCTGCGCCTAACCAAGTCTTTTGCCAATTCTTGCTATTATGCATATTTTTATACCTCAAAAATTTGATAAACAAGAATTTTTAATTACACTTTTAACTACACTTACTGGAAAAAATTCCTCTACCAGCATTTTTGACATAATTCTTGAAACTGACGGGAAACTTCATCCTCTTGTAGCGTGCCGTAAAATCTTTTATATTTCCCACGCTCACAAATTCCATCCCCTCATGGGTAGAGTTTTTTATACCCATGCTCCATGCCCGATGCCCCATGCCCCATGCCCAATGCCCCATGCCCCATGCCAAATTTCCCAAAAACTGCTCGCATTGGCACAATAAATTAAGGCAGTAATGATTTGTGTGTAGAACGTGAATACTGAAAGTTTAGAAATTGCTAAATCTCACTACCAAGCCGGAAGAGTTGCTTTTGAAAACGGGCAATATCGAGAAGCTGTAGAGAATCTAGAGAAAGCTAGCGCCCTTGTGTCTCGCAATACTAAGCTTGGGGGTGAAGTAGATATTTGGCTAGTAACAGCCTATGAAGCGGCTGGGAGAGGTGAAGATGCGATCGCACTTTGCGAAAAACTCAAGCGTCATCCCTACTCAGAAATTAACAAACAAGCGCGGCATTTACTTTACATTTTAAAAGCACCAAAGCTGAAAAGACCGAGTGAATGGATGACGGAAATTCCTGACTTGGGTAAATTACCAGATAATGACGCCCAAACTCGTGTCACGCTCAAACCTCGCTCAACTTCTAATACTAATAAAAAATCTCCAGAACCGGAATTTGTCGATCTCAGCCAGGTCAATACAAAGGATAATCGCTTTATCTGGTTAGGGTTAATTGTGATCGGATTCATCCTTTCTTACTTGGTTTGGTTGAGTTTTTAAGAAAAACTTTCTTTACATCAACCCTAGCAAAGGTTACAAGTAAAGATTGGTTAAATATTCGCGCTTTTCGGAGATTTATAGTCATGAATTGGTTGTATTTAGGAAAGATTTTGGCACGGTTAATTAGACCATTAAGTTTTGTATTAAAAAAGCAAGAATTGTTTACAAAAAATGCTACTTACAAGTCGAATAGCCGTAACTTTCCTACACCACGCAACAGTCGGAACGGCAAAATTCCCAAACCGATTTTATGGTTTGTTTTATTAACATCTTTGCTGTTAACTGGTTGCGTAAAGTATGACGTAGGCGTAAATTTTGACCACTCCAATCATGGCGAATTTGTGCAGCACATTAAACTAGGCGAAAGGCTAACTAGTTTTAGCGGCGACTATGTATATGAATGGTTAGATAGTATAGAACGTCGGGCGCGGAAATTAGAAGGAAAAAGCAATAGGATTTCTCAAGAAGAAATAATTGTCTCAATTCCCTTTAATAATGGGCAGGAATTACAAGAAAAGTTCAACAATTTTTTTAATTCCCACGTTAATCAAAAAGCGGAATCTGTAGAAAATGAAGCAAATTCAGAATTACCAAAAATTGAATCTAACTTGCTCATAGAAGAAAACAACTTTTTACTATTAGTCAGGAATCGCTTAATTTATGATTTGGATTTGCGATCGCTCTCGTTAATCGCCAGCAATGGTAATGTTTTATCAAATACGGGTTCAATTCTCGATTTGGATTTTAGCTTAACAACTCCCTTCGGAGCGAAAAATTTAGCGATCGCGGAAAACGCCATTGAGCCAGAAAAAATCAACAATCAACTCGTCTGGAAGCTAAAAACCGGCGAATTAAACCATATAGAAGTACTATTCTGGCTTCCTAGTCCGATAGGTATTGGTGCATTGTTAATTGCTTTATTTGTTTGGGGTGGCTTATATCTCAGATATACATTTATGCCAGATCCCAGACTGCAATTAGCAGCAAAGGCTACTGTTACAGAATAGTTGAGTTTAGCTGTCAATAGTCAATGGTCAATAGTCAATGGTCAATGGTTAATGGTTAATGGTCAATGCTCAACTAACTATATCTTGGACTCTTGACTGTTGACTCTTGACTGTTGACTCTTGACTGTTGACTCTTAAATTAGATTAAAAAAGGTGAGACAGCTTCGAGAACTTCTGCTGGGTATTCTTCATGGAGTCCCAAGGAACCAGGAAGAACAACGCTGCGCACTCCTGGTAAAGCCGCGATCGCTTCCATTTCGGCTTTGGATTTTGGCGGACTCGATTCTGCAATGACAATCATTAGTGGTACAGATAGCGATGTCTGGCGACAAGCTGCTACGCATCTACGCACTAATGCGAGAAAATCAGATTGACTGTGTACCGCATCAATATTACCAGTGACAAAAGCCGCAGAAGCAAATCGCGCTCCTGGTTTTTGGGTAGTTTGCCATTTCTTGTCCATAAAACTGGGTGTTAATCTAGCCGCATCGACAAACACGTGGCGACGGTACATCCAATTTAAGAAAGATGGTAGGGTATTGAGTTTGTAGAGAATTTGACCCACAATAGGCGATCGCACTAATCCTCTCACCATACCTGCAATTTGCGAACTTGCGCCCATTGTCGGTAAAGGCCCCCGCCAAGTGGGAGCCGTTAACACAATTTTGTGAAAACTAGCAGGCTGTTTAACAGCTAATTGCAAAACGTAACTAGCCGCATGACCGGCTGCTATAACGTTAATTGCTGTGTTAAACACCGAATTAACAAAATCTGCTAAAAATTGCTGATATATCTCAGGACGGTAATCTAAACTCAGTCGCGAAGATTCGCCAAAACCAGGCCAATCTACAGCGACGACTTGGAAATGCGGCGCTAGTAGCCTCGCCAATTCGCCCATTTCTTCGCGGGTGGACACACTACTAAAAGCAGGGAGTAGCAATAAGGGAGAACCATGACCAAGAGTTTCGTACACTACCTTTAATGGTTGATTTTCCCAATTCCAGACAAATTCTTTAACTACTCCACCAAAGCCAACAGCGCTCTCAGTTGATAATAAATTGGTAGACATGAGTTTTTACTCGGCACTCACTACTACTGTTCTAATTTACATTCCAATGCTTTTTTCTGCATAGTTTTAAAAATGTTATAAAAACCGTTAGCGCGGGAAGGTGTCAGACTAACATTTAAACCAGTAGCTTGGATAAAATCTGGTGCGAGTTGGACAATTTCTGTAGGCGATGAACCATTTAAACCTTCAATTAACAGTGCTACTAATCCCTTAGTTAACTGCGAATCGGAATCACCTTGAAATTTCACCTTTCCATCATCCAAGCTTGCGGTGACATACACCTGAGAAACGCAACCAGGGACTTTATTTTCGGGTATCTTGTCAGCTTCCGGGAATTCTGGGAGTTTTTGCGCGTACCAAATCAATTGTTCATAGCGCCGCTTCGGATCGGAAGCACGTTGAAAGCGCTGAACAATCTTAGCTAAAGCAGGTGGTAAAGAGTCTGTAGAAGAAGACATAACAGGACTGGCAAATAAATCGGTCTTCCCTTGAGTGTAATTTATCTAGAGTGCGATCGCGTTTATCATGAGCATTTCCCAAGACTTGTGTACCCATTCATTGGGCAGTCGGGATTGAGGATTTTTGATTTTCCAGTTACTCCAGTTGCTTATGATATACATTGTAACTACACTGTAAGTATGAGCCAGTTGAGATTCGAGTGGGATGAACGCAAGGCTAAGTCTAATGAGCAAAAGCATGGTGTATCTTTCGAGGAAGCAGAAACTGTCTTTTATGATGAGAATGCCCGCTTAATCTATGACCCTGAGCATTCTATAGAGGAGGATCGCTACATACTGTTAGGGATGAGTGATTCACTGCGTTTACTATTGGTATGTCATCTCTATCGAGAAAGTGAAGAAGTTATTCGCATCATCTCTGCTCGAAAAGCTACGAAACAAGAGAGTCAGCAATATCACAATTTTTCCTTATGAAAGAAGAGTACGATTTTTCCCAGTCTGTTAAAAATCCCTATATTAAAAAGCTGAAGAAGCAGGTAACAATTCGGCTTGAAGAAGATGTGGTTGATTATTTCAAGGCTCTAGCTGAAGAAACTGGTATCTCCTATCAAAGTCTCATCAATCTTTATTTACAGGATTGTGTAAAATCCCAGCGCAAGCCGTCTTTAGAGTGGGTAAAGTCTAGTAAAGCGATGAAATAGCAGCGATCGCGTTTATCATGAGCATTTCCCAAAACTTGCGTACTCAGTTGTCTATCGCCACTGACTTGTACCGTTAACTTGTGTCGTTAACTCGCAGTGCGATCGCCCCTGCAAGAAAAAACAGCCCCCAAATTATTAGGGGCTGAAATTGTCGATTTCAACAAACTAATGAAAGCTAACTTAATCTTGCAAAAGTACTCCCGCTGAAAGTCCTAGGCGGCGAAATCCATAAATGATACATCACTGTTATCCAACAGAGGTTTATTGCTCAGAACCGCAAATTGTCCTCCAGAACCTAATCCGGCGACTGCACCATCGGCATTATAGAAAAGGTTGCCAGTAAAAGTATTGTAAACAATGAAAGCAGTGCTACCTCCTGCTAGACTGACTTCAGTAGCACTATCGGCAGTAATTGCGACAAATTCATTGGCAACTATGCCATCATTACTCATGGTTAAGGAATTAAATACACTATGGGATAACAGGATGAGATCGGTGCCCTTGGTAAAGTCGGTTATGGTATCTGTGCCTAAATCGCTAAAGTTAGCCACTCCACCAAAGCCAAAATAATCTACCCCTTCACCCCCTGTGAGGCGATCGCTACCTTGAGTGCCCTGGAGGAAATCGTTCCCTGTTCCACCAGAAAGGGTATCATTACCAGCGTCACCTATGAGGGTATTATTACCAGCATTACCTGTGATGATGTTACTGAGGCTGTTGCCTGTACCGTCGATATTTGCTGTACCTGTCAGGGTTAGCCGTTCAACATTATCTGTCAAGGTGTAGCTAATTGAGGCATTAACTGTATCTGTGCCTGAGTTAGCATTTTCGATGACTACATCTGCTAAACTATCCACCGTATAGCTATCGTTGCCAATTCCACCGTTGAGGGTGTCATCACCAAGACCACCGTTGAGGGTGTCATTACCAGCACCACCTGTGAGAGTATTATTACCAGCATTACCTGTGATGATGTTACTGAGGCTGTTGCCTGTACCGTCGATATTTGCTGTACCTGTCAGGGTTAGCCGTTCAACATTATCTGTCAAGGTGTAGCTAATTGAGGCATTAACTGTATCTGTGCCTGAGTTAGCATTTTCGATGACTACATCTGCTAAACTATCCACCGTATAGCTATCGTTGCCAAGTCCACCGTTGAGGGTGTCATCACCAAGACCACCGTTGAGGATATCATTGCCATCACCACCGTTGAGGCTATCATTGCCATCACTACCTATGAGGCTATCATTGCCAGTGCCACCAATCAGGGTATCATTGCCAGCGTCACCTGTGAGGGTATCATTGCCAGCGTTACCTGTGAGGGTGTTATTGCCAGCGTTACCTGTGAGGGTGTTATTACCAGCGTTACCTGTACCGTCGATATCTGCTGTACCTGTCAGGGTTAGCCGTTCAACGTTATCTGTTAAAGTGTAGCTGATTGAGGCATTGATGGTATCTGTACCTGAGTTAGTATTTTCAACGATGACATCTCCAATACTGTCAACCGTGTAAGTATCGTTGCCACCGCCCCCTGACATGGTGTCGTCACCAGCTTTACCATCTAGGGTGTTACTACCACTGTTACCTGTAATCGTGTTGTTGAGTGCGTTACCCGTACCTGAAAGGTTGCTAGTGCCTGTTAACACTAACTTTTCTAGATGATTTCCCAAGGTGTAGCTGATGGCAGCGTTAACCGTATCTATCCCTTCGTTGAGGTTTTCTGTGACTACATCGCCAACACTATTAACGGTGTAAATATCATTGCCTGAACCGCCAATCAGGGTATCATTACCGAGACCTCCATTTAGGGTATCATTGCCAAAATAACTTGTGAGGAGATTATTGCCACTATTTCCTATGATAAAGCTATCAAAATAACGTCCAGTGCCGTTGATGTTAGTCGTACCCGTTAAAATAAGATTTTCTAGGGCACTTCCCAAGGTATAGCTGATGGCAGCTTTAACTGTATCTATGCCTTGGTAACCTATTTCTATGATCGTATCCCCAACACTATCCACAATGTAAGTGTCATCGCCAGCGCCACCTCTGAGGGTGTCATTTCCGGCTTTGCCATCGAGGATGTTATTGCCGCTACTACCTGTGATGTAGTTATTTAGGCTGTTTCCTGTTCCATTGATGTTAATAGCAGCACTTAACATCAAATTTTCTAGGCGATCGCTTAAAGTATAACTAATGCCGGCGTAAACGATGTCTATCCCTTCGTTGAGGTTTTCATAAACTCGATCCCCAACCTCATAAACATAATAGGCATCATCTCCCAATCCCCCGATCATGGTATCGCTACCATCTGCTCCGTTTAGGGTATCATTGCCCAGTCCCCCTATCAGACTATCATTGCCCCCAATTCCTCCAGAGATATAATCATTACCTGCACCGCCTTGTACAGTGTCATTACTTGCATCGCCACCGGAGAGAAAGTCATCGTAGGGCGTTCCTGTAATATTGACCCCTTCAAAGTTCAAATAGTAAAAGTAATAATTACTAGTGGGGTTCTGAGAAGTAATATAGCTAGCACCGTTAATAATCCCCTGATTATTCACCCCAATGTTCGCACCAGTTGCAGTGCTATAGTCTGCGTATAAGATATCGATTCCGGCTCCGGCATCAATTGTCCCGCCAAAGATATAATTCGTGACATTGAAGATATCATTGCCACTTCCTGTGTAAATCGGGTTGATTCGTTCCAAATTTTGAACGATAGTATTACTATCTCCGGCTAAAGTGACACTAGTATCGGTCAAATTTAATGTCAAATTGTTAGTCGAATCCTGTAAATATAAAAAGAGGGTATCTATACCTTCTCCCCCATCTACGTTATCTCCTATACCCACTTTTAGGGTGTCATTCCCTATCCCCGCTTGTAAGATATCACTTCCTCCAGCCCCATCTAAATCATCATTCCCTTCACCCCCTTCTAAGACATCACTCTCACTATCCCCGTATAAAACATCATTCCCTGTACCGCCAATCAGCAGATCGCTTCCTTCTCCACCACCAATGACATCATTTCCCCCTGAACCGTCAAGGGTATCACTCCCCTCTAACCCGCTAATGTAATCATCTCCACTACTTCCGACAATCAGGTTAGGTTTTTCATCTCCGACAAAACTGGCCATTTCCACGCCGATATTTACCCCATCCAGGCTAATAACTGCGCGATCGCTCTCGGCTTTCAAGTGTCCTAACTCTGTCTCAGACAAACTCTCTCCCATCACCAACGCCGAGAAAATTCGTCCTTCATCCCCATCACTATCATTATTGCCATTCAATACCCCATCTATATAATGGCCATATTCCTCTAAAATTAACCCTACTAACCCTTGAATATCACTAACTTGCTGTAAATACTCATAAGCTAGATAAATTGTCCCTGTTTCTGCACTATAAGCCCCAATTGCTCCATTTAGGTCAGACTGATAGCGAATTTCTAAAAGCGGAAAATTACTAAAATCCCCATTTATCCAGGTTGTCTGTAAGCTATCTGCTTCCGGGTTTGGGTTAAAAGCCAATGCCATTTTAGAGACAAATTCAGGTTCCTTGGCAAAGCTTTGTAATCTAGATTGACTTGATAAAATTCCCTGTTCTAAGACAGCTAAAACAGATAGATCGAGTTCTAGAGAATTGACCGTTAAAGAGAAAATTGCAGTCATAACTAATTCCAAAATCAAGAATGAAAACTCGCTTTTTACACCAAGGTAAAAAGTTAGGTTGGTGCGTTGTGCTGTGCAATAACAAGATTTACGCTAATACTGAACACATAAGCACTTTTTGAAATACAACAACTAAATATTTTTTTACGGAAAAATACTGAAGTTTTGTGATGAGAAATTAGTAACGACTGCCTTCCTGATGTTTGTCCCATTCGTTACTTTGAATGACCAGCCCCTAGCTCCTACGATCAAGACAAGTTAAAATAATTCCTAATTGATAATTCGTAATTCGTAGTGTAGGGGCGGGTTCACAGATATCCTTATTGGGTATCGACGATCCAAATAAACCCGCCCCTACAGACGGGGATTCAGACCCAGACTCAAACTGGCTCCACGTATAGACGAAGGGAAATTAAACCCAAAAATTACGAATTACGAATTACGAATTAGTAATTACTTAAAGTACAGACAACAGACTTAAAATTAGGCACAAAAGGAGCGCGTAACCGATGGGGAAGGGGAGATTAGAAGCGTTCAGTGATGGAGTGTTGGCGATTATCATCACGATTATGGTGCTAGAACTTAAGGTACCGCATGGTGCTGATTTAGCCGCGCTGCGTCCGTTGATTCCGGTATTTTTGAGTTATGTGCTGAGTTTTATTTATATTGGCATTTACTGGAATAATCACCATCATTTATGGCAAGCTGTCAGACATGTGAATGGTAGAATTCTTTGGGCTAATCTGCATTTGCTGTTTTGGTTGTCGCTCATTCCCTTTGTGACTGGCTGGATGGGTGAAAACCATGTCTCTGCTTGGCCGATCGCTCTTTATGGTACGGTATTGTTGTTTTGCGCGATCGCTTATTACATTCTCACAGTAGCTTTAATCAATCATCACGGTAAGGATTCTACTTTAGCGATCGCCATCGGTCGAGATATTAAAGGCAAAATCTCACTGGTATTTTATGCGATCGCTATTCCCCTATCTTTTGTCAATTCCTGGATAGCCTTTGCATTCTACGTTCTCGTGGCGATTATGTGGCTCATTCCCGATCGCCGCATTGAAAAAACTCTGATGTCCTAAAGTATAGCCGGTACTCTGGCTGAGAATTCCTCAAGGCTGCTGGAAAGGGGGGATATACACAAAAACACCGCAGCAGTACAACTGTAAAAGTTAAGTATTTAGAATAATCGTTAAATATTGCTGCAAAAGTAGTGTGATTTCTTGAAATTGGTTGGCAAATATTCAGATCATATTGCTAAACGATCAACAAGTTTTAGGAGCGAAACAGTTGCTTACTTCAACCTTATTAGCTGCTTCCACTGTACCCACAACCCTACAATGGAGTCCAACCGTTGGGATTATCATGATTATCGCGAATATTATTGCGATCGCCTTTGGCAAATCTACCATCAAGTATCCCAGCGTCGGCCCTGCTTTGCCCTCACCTAATTTATTTGGTGGCTTCGGCGCACCTGCATTACTCGCTACCACCGCTTTCGGTCATATTTTAGGCGCGGGTATTATCTTAGGGCTGCATAACCTCGGCAGAATCTAGGTTGTTAGCTGATTTCACCTACTCTTTTGTCTATAACCATTAAATTAAGCTAGAGATTCATTTCTCTGGCTTTTTTGCGTTCAATACCAAGTTACCAACAATTGTCTTAATTAACTTTTTTAACCAGCAATTGTATGGTTAAAAACACCAAAGTGTAGTTTGACTTACTAACAAGACATCACCAAAAATCTTTCTTTCCGTCAACAGTCAACAGTCAACAGTCAACAGTCAACAGTCACTAAACAGGTAGAGGCGCTAAACCGTGTAACTGACGTATAGCGTTGATACACACCGGACAATCACAACCAAATAACTTGATTGCTTCATCACTTTCTGCTTCAGTAAATTCTAGTTCTGCAGGTTGATCGGGTGATTGCACTTGCGGTACTTGCGCTACTGTCATCTCTGGTTTAGTTGGAGAAACAGTATTCTCAACTTCTATGCATACCTGTTTAGTCTCTGCTGAGTGGGGGGAACGTACACAAGATAAATGAGTACCTACGGGAGTAACTGTTTGATTAGCATGTACAGGCTTGGTCATCATGACCATAGATAGCATAGATGCAAACAGTGCGGGGGAAGAAAGCAAGGATAAGACAAATCTTTTGTTCATTTATTCTCCAATTTTGGTCAATAAAGATGCGACTTATGTTTTCACATCATCGGCAATCGATCAGTCCATCTTATACAAATTCTCATCAAATGGCTTGAGATGAGATGACCAAAATTGTACAGGTATTTGAGCTTGTATTTTAAACTACTTGCTTGGGCTGAGATTTTGCTAACTCACTAGGCGCAAATGCACCATGTTCTGTAATGATGGCTGTAATTAATTCTGCTGGTGTAACATCAAAAGCGGGATTATAAAATTCCACCCCTTCCGGCGTGAGTCTGGTATCACCTACTTGATAAATTTCTTGCGGATTGCGTTCTTCAATGGGGATTTGGCTACCATCGATTAAGGCAAAATCAACGGTAGATAGAGGCGCAGCGACAAAAAAAGGAATATTATGTGCTTTAGCTGCGATCGCAACGCTATATGTACCTATCTTATTCGCAGTATCGCCATTAGCAGCAATTCTATCTGCACCCACAACCACAGCATGAATTAAGCCTTGTTTCATGCAATGGGCTGCCATATTATCAGTTATGACAGTCACGGGAATCCCTTCTTGCACGCATTCCCAAGCTGTGAGTTTTGCACCTTGTAACCGGGGACGAGTTTCATCAGCAAACACCCGCGCTAATCTTCCTTCTCGCCAAGCAGAACGCACCACACCTAAAGCAGTACCATAACCAGCAGTTGCTAATGCACCAGCGTTACAATGAGTCAAAATTGTCAGCTTTTGGGGGGTTTTGGGTAAAACTGCTAAACCATTATCGCCAATCGCCTGACAAGTTTGTAAATCTTCAGCGTGGATAGTTTGGGCAGTTTGTAACAGCGTTTGTTTCAGTTCTGCAACTGTGCCGATACTTTCATAGGCTGTTCTCATCATCCGACTAATTGCCCAAAATAAATTTACCGCAGTCGGACGAGTAGAACGCAACAATTGAGCGACTTGCTCTAAGCGTTGTAAAAATTCATTGCGGTTGTCGGTTTCAATCTCCCTCGCACCAAGATAAATACCATAAGCTGCGGCGACACCAATCGCTGGCGCACCTCTAACAATCATCGTTGTGATTGCTAAAGCCATATCTTCACTGCGGTGAATTTCTACAAAAGCATACTCGTTAGGTAAGCGAGTTTGGTCAATCAGCGATACTGAATCATTGTGCCAAATAATTGGATAAACTTGGTTAGAAGCAGAGGTCATAAAAATCGGGAATTATTGCAATTAGGGATTAATTATAAATGTTGGCAACACATCAATATATTCTAAAGTACAAGGCAATCTTCCCTACAATTTGTCGCATTCTTGTTTCAAATTGCTATTAGCTATGTTTACAGGTTTTAGACGCCGTAAAAAAATATTAGGCTTAGTCCTATTATTTATACTGACTGTATGCTTTACCCTGGTAAATGTGCGTTCATTTGGGGAAACAATTATGACATCAGCGCCGCAATTGCTGACAGATCCATTTTTGCAGCTACCAACAGAAAACTCGGTGCGGGTGGTTTGGTTTACAGAGTTTGCAGGTAGTCAACATACAGTTAATTATGGGGAAAATTTAGCCAAGACGGCAAGGGCAAGTACAATTAAACTCAGTCGCACTAGAGAAGATCAACAATCGCGTGTAGGTAATCAAACTGCAAATAGCCAAGTTTATCAGCAAACTGTTAACCGTGATATTTGGCGACATGAAGCGGAAATAACCGGATTAATTGCTGATTCGCGGGTAAATTACCGCGTAACTAGCTGGCGAGAAGATGGAGAAAGTGTCAGCAGCGATGTGTTTACCCTTGCGCCTAAGCCTAAACCGGGGACACCATTAAAAATTTTACTCACTTCAGATCATCAACTTAAACCGATGACAGCCGCCAATCTGCAAAAGGTAGTGGAAACTGTAGGAAGAGTAGACGCAGTTTGGTTTGCTGGGGATTTAGTGAATATTAGCGATCGCGCTTCTGAATGGTTTGATGATAATCGGGGTGGTGCGTTTTTTCCCGCTTTACAAGGACGCGCTAACTATAAAATGACTCACAACGGTGTTAGTACAACCTATACTGGCGGACAAATTATTCAACATGCACCATTATTTTCTTGCATTGGTAATCATGAAGTTATGGGAAGATTCCAAAGGCTGGAAAGTTTAGATGATGAATTTAATGATTCATTTCCCCGTGCAGTTGCGCAAAGATTATATAGCGGTAAATCTTTAAAAGATAATTCATTTAATACTGATACTTACGAAGAAATTTTCACTCTGCCAACTAGTAACACAGGCGGAAAGCGATATTATGCTGTTACCTTTGGCGATGTGCGTTTGGTAGTTTTGTACATTACAAATATGTGGCGCACTCCTAAATTAGATTCACCATATAGAGGTAGATATAACGAAGCAACCGCAGATTTAAATAATCCTGAAAATTGGGGATATGGACAGTTAATTTATGAGCCTCTTGCTCAAGGTAGCCAGCAATATAATTGGCTAGAAGCAGAACTTAATAGCGATGAATTTAAACAAGCAAAATATAAAGTAGTGATGTTTCATCATCCACCCCATACTTTAGGTGATAACATTGTCCCTGCTTACACCGATCCAGTGCAGATAATTGAACGCGATGATATTGGTAATATCAAAGCAGTACGTTACGAATATCCTAAAAATAATGATTATATTATTCGTGATGTTATTCCTTTATTAGAATCTGCCAACGTACAATTTGTTTTATATGGGCATTCTCACCTATGGAATCGCTTCCTTAGTTCTAGCGGAATGCATTTTTTAGAAACATCAAATGTCGGTAACTCTTACGGTGCAGCTTGGGGTGATAGAAAGCGAGAAGTGCCTGATGGTTATCAAGAAGAATATGTTAAACAGGGCAATCCTAATGGTTTAGAACCAATAGTACCAAATATCGCCCCCTTGTTAGGCGAAGATGGGAAACCTACACCATATATTGCGAGTAATGACATCACTGTTTTTAGTATTTTTGATACGGAAACAGGTACAGTTAGCAGTTATCGATTTGATACGCGCAAACCAGATTCTCAGGTAGTTAAGTTTGATGAATTTCAGTTAAAATAATCTATTTAACTGCTTGTAACGCAATTTTTCACAATCAGCTAATTATAGCAATTTAAAAACAGAATGCCACAAATTGTAGGGGCATGGCATTGCCATGCCCTCTAGAGTATATTAATGTATCTGGCGTTCCGTTGTCGCATAGCGCCGTCTACAACATAACATTGAAATCCACACAAGGGCGGGGAAACCCCGCCCCTACGAAAATTTTAATTACGTATCGAAATGCGGATTGGAATGAGCATTTATATACAAAAAATGTTAATAATGCTCGCTGCGTAAATCATCAACCACATCTCTACTAGCAGCTATTTCTACATAGTGCTTGGCTTGTTCTAGATTACCTTTGGCTCTATTACGCCAACTTCTAGAAGCATTAGTATCTTCTTGTTCAGATATATCTTTTTCTGCACTACGTAACAGTTTATAAATAGCACGGAATTTATCTAAATGTTTTACAGAAGTATCAACATTTGGGTTATCTTGTAAATCCTTTTTATCCAAGACTGCGGCTTTATCAATCTCTTGGATAGCGAGATGAACTTGCTGATAGGCTAATTTTGTTTCTTGTTCGACATTCGTTTCATCACGTTGCTGTAAAAGCAATTCAGCTTTGCGCAAATCGCTGCGTGCGTGGAGATAAGCAGGATGTTGAACAGAGGTAACGGCTCCAGCAATACCAGAATTTAGAGAAGCTGCTACTAATCCTGCTAAAAGGCTAACCAAGCTAAGTTTACGAATAGTCATAATTTTGCACCAAATTACAAATGTGAATTTGATGATTGCTTAGACTGATGGCTGACTAAAAAAGTTGTGTAGGATATATGTCAATGCTGTGTATTTTTACTGGTAAAAAACAGATTTTTTATTCATAGAGGAGAAAGCCTAAATCTCTATATTTATTATTTCTCCCCTATAAGATTACAGTACGCGCAGCAAGCTAGGAATGCTATCTATTGCTTCCAAGTTATGTATCTCTGTTAAAGCTTGGCGAAAATCACCTTCTTTAACATCATGGGTAACAACAACAATCTCTGCTAAATCGCCTTGAAAACCAGTTTGTACTACTGATTCTAAGCTGACGCCATAATTACCAAAGCAAGTACCTAGTTTACCAATTACCCCTGATTGATCCTTGGTGAGGAAGCGGGTATAAAAACGAGTGACTAGTTCGGATATGGGTGCTATTTGACAGTAATCTTGATGTCTACAAGCTAACAAAGGATTGGGTTTTGTCTCGCTGGCTGTTTTAGTTTTGAGTGTTGCGGTTAAATTTAAAATATCAGATGATACCGCACTCGCAGTTGCACCCGCACCCGCACCAGGGCCAAAAAACATGACTTGCCCAATAGGTTCACCTTCTACAAGTATGGCATTATACACGCCGTTGATACTAGCTAAGGGGTGCGCTTTGGGTAAAAGGGTGGGATGAACTCTCACAGATAACTTTGAAGTATCCTGTCCGTGAAGTTTCGCGATCGCTAATAATTTAATCACAAAGCCTAATTTTTCAGCATAGGCTATATCTGTTTTGCTAACTTGGCGAATTCCTTCACAATAAACGTCTTGGAGGTGAATCCGTCCCCCAAAGGCTAAGGAAGCTAAAATCGCAATTTTATCGCCAGCATCTAAACCATCGACATCAGCAGTGGGATCGGCTTCAGCATAGCCCAATTTTTGAGCATCAGCTAACACATCCTCAAAATTGCTGCCTTCTTGTTGCATCCGCGTGAGAATGTAGTTAGTAGTACCGTTAACAATACCTGTAACTGTGTGGATGCGGTTGACGCTTAAAGACTGCTTTAGGGGTTGAATTACCGGAATACCACCACCAACTGCGGCTTCTAGCATGACATAAACGCCAGCTTCATTAGCAGTTGTGAAGATTTCATTCCCAAAACGCGCGATCGCAGCTTTGTTAGCGGTGACGACATGCTTACCGTTTTTCAAGGCTTGGAGAATCAGCGATCGCGCTGGTTCCAATCCCCCCATGACTTCAACTACTATATCTACAGCCGGATCGTTAACAATTGATTCTAAATCTGTAGTAATTATATCTGCTGGTAGTTCAACCGCTCGTGGTTTATCAAGCGATCGCACTCCTACCCGATATATTTCTAGTTCTTCTAATAACGGGTGACGCCCAGTCGCATCCTGTAACAACTGTACAGTACCCGCCCCTACAGTACCTAATCCCAGTATTCCTAACTTAACACCCACAATTTTTGTACCAAATTTGTACCAAAATTTAATTTTAAATCCTCAGTGCTGAGTAATAGTTTCTCACAACTTTTAGCCCACAAACCCCACCAACCATCCGGGTGTTGTGTCCTGCAGAGCTAGGACAGGCAGTTTAAATCTATTTTACTTCTTATTGTCCATCGCAAAAACTGCGATCGCTGTCATCAGGTAGCCAAACATCATATCTTACCTTACTTTCAGAAATTTTTAATGTTATGTAAAAATTCATACATAACATCTTTATTTTTAGTAATTTCTGTCTAGAGATAGATGTAACAATAATTATTCTTTTTTCGGGAAAAATTGCCAAGGAACCATTAAGTTTAGATAAATTGTCGGGAAAAATTAATTTTTTAATTTATTCAGCCTTGACATTCTTAAGCGTTAGCGACTAAAACAAAACAGTGCGTGAATACACAGATTTATAGCTAGTCAGTTCCATGATCTAGTTGACAGCTATTTATCAAACTTTGCTATTCCAATACTTGCGAGTGCTAGCATCTACAACTAGCAAATATCACAGTGAATATTAGCTGTTGATGTTGCTATTTTTACACCATTAAGGAACTGCCAAGTAAAAAATATTCCATTGCTATTTTTTACAGTCAACAGTCAACAGTCAACAGTTAACAGTTAACAGTTAGCAGTCAACAGCTATATCTTCATGGCAAATTGCTATTGCCAGATTACAGCATATATATCTGCTTTGGTGCTTAAATTTTATGATCCGAAATTCTCTACAAAATTTTGAAAATCAGTTTTTCACAACCGAGCAATACCAAAATTTATTGAAAAAACTCCCAGAGAATTTACAAGCCAACTATCGCCGGCGACTAGAAATTATGTTGCTGGCGGATATGGGAAAATCACAAACTGAAATCTGCCAAATTTTAGGTTGTTCTCAAGAAATGGCACGTTATTGGATGGCGATTGCCAAAGCTGGTTTAATTGCAGAATGGGAACAACGCCCCATAGGTAGACCAAAAATTGTCAGTCAACAATATAGAGAAAGATTAAAAGAATTAATTAGTCATAGTCCTCGTAAATATGGCTATGCTTTTAGTAATTGGACATCTCAATGGTTAAGCAAACATTTAGCTACAGAATTTGGCATTGAAATTAGTAATCGGCATATTAATAGATTACTCAAGGAAATGGGTTTATCTACACAAAAACGCCGTGTAGATAAAAAACAAAATCTGCCGGATAAAAAAGCTAATGTTGTGAGAATTTGTGACTTGCAATCTACCAGTTCTGCTCACCTTTACGAGCAATTTAATCTAATTCAAGTTAATAATTAAACTTGGGATAAAGGAGAGGTAATGTTATCAAAGTTTTCCCAAGCACAACTAAGTCAATTTTTAACTGCTCTCTTGAATGAGAAGCTGACTGATAGGGAATTAGAGAATTGCTGGAGAAATATGGAAATTATTGAACCAGCAGTAGCAAAACTATTTTGGCAGTCAACAGCTGCGCCTGCAGGAATTTATTTAGTAATTACAGGTAAAATCAGATTGCTAGATAGTTCTGGTAACTTAATCTCTACCCTAACAGCAGGGTCATCATTTGGGGAAATGACCTTGTTTCCCGATGCAGAATTTAGCTATTATGCAGCGAGAGCTTCGACGAATTTACAACTGTGTTACCTCAAGCAAGATGTATTGCAGATTTTGATGGCTCGATACCCCAAAATCTGCGATCGCCTTTTACTACGTGCAGAACGTTGGGATTTACTGATGTTGTATCGTCAGCAACAACCACAGGCAACCGTGGAAGGGATTCATCAAGCCTTGGCTTTGTTTGAAAGAGTAGCTATACAAGACTTTTCTCAGATATATCTCAATTCCGAAACTAAGTTAGTTTTGCTACATCAAGGTAAATTGCGACATGCTGATGGTAATTGTTTAATACCGGGTAAAATTTACCCTGCGCCAAAACAAGGTAATTGGCAAGCAATCCAACCGACAATTATCTATCAATTGCGGACTGCTGATTGGCAAACAGCACAGCAATTTTGGCCGCAATTGGCAGAATTTAGCAATTCTGTACCAGATAAAGACGATCGCCCATCACCAATTCCTAATGTAATACCTTTTCCCGCGATCGCAACGCCAAAAAAGCCACAATCACGGGTTTATTTTCCCTCACCGCAAATCAAAGCCAAGCATTTATGGTTACAGCTAACTAAGCGCTATCCCTTTTTTGAACAACAAAGCGCCACTGATTGTGGTGTCGCTTGTTTAGTGATGATTGGGCGTTATTGGGGTAAAAGCTTTAGTATCAATCGATTGCGAGATTTAGCTAACGTCAATCGCATCGGCGTTTCCTTACGGGGTTTAGCTACTGCTAGTGAAAGTATTGGTTTTGCTAGCCGTCCAGTCAAAGCCAGCTTAGATAAATTAGCACAACAACCCCTACCTGCGATCGCTCATTGGGAAGGCAATCATTATATCGTCGTCTATGAGATTAGCAAAAAACAGGTAATTGTTGGCGATCCGGCGATCGGACAACGTACCCTCACCCATCATCAATTTCAAGCTGGGTGGACTGGTTACGCTTTAATATTACAACCTACCCCCCTGTTAAAAGAAAGCGAAGAAGCTAATACCCCATTTTGGCAATTATTCGAGTTAGTTAAACCACATTGGCAAGTATTATTAGAAGTCTTTATCGCTTCCTTATTAATCCAAATATTTGGATTAATTACACCGCTATTTACCCAGTTACTTTTAGATAGAGTCATTGTTCAAGGTAGTACTCTCACCTTAAATGCTGTCGGTTGTGGTTTATTAATTTTTGGTTTATTTCGTGTTGCCCTCAACACATTACGACAATATTTATTAGACCACACAGCCAACCGGATTGGCGTAGCACTGATGGTAGGTTTTATTAAACATACCTTCCGCCTCCCCCTAGCATTTTTTGAATCGCGTTATGTCGGGGATATTATTTCTCGCGTTCAAGAAAACCAGAAAATTCAGCGCTTTCTTACTGGCGAAGCACTGTCAATTATCCTTGATTTATTGACAGTATTTATTTATATCGGCTTAATGTTTTGGTATAGCTGGCAAATGACTATCCTAGCATTAGCAATTGTGCCGCCATTTTTAATTTTAGCAGTTGTGGCTACACCATTCTTTCGCCGCATTAGCCGGGAAGTTTTTAATGCTTTAGCCAACGAGAATAGTTATTTAATTCAATCCCTGACAGGTATTCGTTCTATTCGGTCAATGGCAATTGAACAAAGCGTGCGTTGGCGTTGGGAAGAATTGCTCAATAACTTAACTAAAAAATTATTCCGGGGTCAGATAATTGGCAACCAAATGGAATTTTTTAGTTCAACAATTGAAACTGTAGCAACTACAAGCTTACTATGGTTTGGTGCTTGGTTAGTGATTCAAAATCAACTCACAATCGGGCAATTAATTGCTTTCAATATGTTGTTGGGTAATATCATTCATCCGTTTCAACGCCTGACTGTACTTTGGAATCAATTACAGGAAGTAATTATTTCCACAGAACGGATTAATGATGTATTATCAGCCGCACCAGAAGAAGATTTACAAAATCAACCCCGACAATATTTAGAGCAAATTCGCGGTCATATTCGCTTTGAAAATGTCACCTTCCGCTATCATCCAGATAGCGATATTAACGTCCTCGAAAACCTCAGCTTAGAAATTTTCTCTGGACAAACTGTAGCCCTAGTAGGGCGTAGTGGTTCGGGAAAAACCACTCTAGCAAAATTAATTTTGGGTTTATATACACCCACAGACGGGAAGATTTTAATTGATGGTTATGATGTCACCAGTTTAGCATTGCGATCGCTCCGTTCTCAAATTGGCGTTGTCGATCAAGAAACCTTCTTATTTGGTGGTACAATTCGCGAAAATATTAGCATCGCTTTCCCCGAATCTTCCTTAGAAGAAATTAGAGAAGCAGCGCGTTTAGCCGGTGCTGATGAATTTATTCAACAATTACCAATGGGTTACGAAACCCAAATAGGTGAAGGTGGTGGAATGCTATCTGGTGGACAACGCCAACGTCTAGCAATTGCGCGGGCTTTATTAGGTAATCCTCCCATACTGATTTTTGACGAAGCTACCAGTCATCTAGACGCAGAATCAGAAAGGATTATTCAGAATAATTTAAATACAATTCTCCAAGGACGTACCAGCTTAATTATTGCCCATCGCCTCTCAACAATTCGCAATGCCGACTTAATTTTAGTATTAGATCGGGGCTTATTAATAGAAAGCGGTACTCATGAAGAATTGATTGCGAAAAAAGGTCATTACTACTACCTCAATCAACAACAACTCGCCCAAGCAAGTTGAAATAGTAAGTAGGTTGACGTAATTAAAAATAATTGCTGAGGGTTGTCATTTGTCATTTGTCATTTGTCATTCGTAGGTTGGGTTGTAGCTTGCTTCCCGAAGGGTACGAAGTGAAACCCAACAATTATAAGATATGACCTACGCAAAAATCTCTCAAACTCTTATTACTCTGTGAACTCTGTGTACTCTGCGGTTTATTTTTTCGGACTTACGCACACTTTACGAATTCTTCTCCCAAGGGGAGACGCTGCGCGAAGGCGTCTTGGCGTCTTCTCTGCGAGACGCTGCGCGTTGGCGGAAGCCTCTCGCAGAGAAGGCGGTTCAATAAATTAAAGTTTTTGATAATTTTTGCGTAATTCAAGATAGTAGGTATTCCTGCTAAAAAACACCAAAATAACAATGAATCACCACTGAAAATATTGACAAGGCTAGAGTTTATATATGCCTAATACTGCTAATCATTCATCATCAGTAATCACCGAAAAAATAGTAGATCAATTAACAACGAATACCATCACCGAAAATGATGCTGTAAGTACTAATTCTCCAGATTGGCATTATGGTACAGAAGAATTACTAGATGCTTTACCAAAACGCTGGACAAGAAGTTTACTCTATTTTCTAGTAGTTTTTAGCGCTATTGTTTTACCTTGGGCAATGCTGTCGAAAATTGATGAAACAGGAAGCGCTAGAGGGAGAATTGAACCATTAGGTGAAACTCAAAGATTAGACAGTCAAGCTAGTGGGAATATTATTGCTGTAAAAGTCAAAGAAGGCGAACAAGTCAAAGCCGGACAGTTATTAGTAGAACTAGATTCTGATGTCCTCAAAACTGACTTACAACAGGGAACAGCAAAACTAGAAGGACTAATTAATCGAGTAGCACAATTAGAACTCTTGAAAAACCAATTACAACTAGCAATTGGGGTACAAGAACAACAAAATAAATCCCAAGAATTAGAAAAACTCGCTCAAGTTAATCAAGCACAAGAATTTTTAGATGCGAAACAGAGTACTTATAATTTACAAAAACTAGAGAAACTGGCATTAGTCTCTCAGGCTGAACAAAACCAGGTTTCTACTGAGACTTCCTATAAATTAGCTATCAATCGTTGGCGTACAGATTTAACCGAAATTCAACGTTATCGTCCCTTAGGAGAAGAGGGCGCTGTTCCTCAAATTAAAGTTGTGGAATTAGAAAAAATTGCCGATGAAAGCGAAAGAATATATGAGCAAAGTGAATCTGATGTTAAACAAGCACAATTACGCCTGCAAGAAGAAAGAAACCGTTATCAGGGAATAATGCGTCAAGCCGAAGCAGATATTAAACAAGCAAAGTTGAGGTTACAAGAACAACAAAATAGTTATCAAGGTTTAATTCAAGCAGGTAAATTAGCTTTGCTAAAAAATCAGGAACAACTGAAAGATTTGCAAACCCAAATTACCAGTTTAAAATCAGAAATGGCTCAAACCAGAAGCCAAATCACTGCTATTAGAATACAATTAGCACAACGCTTAATCAAATCGCCAATTGATGGGGTAATTTTTAATTTACCCATCAAAAAGCCTGGCGTAGTTGTCCAAACCGGTCAAACAATCGCCCAAATTGCTCCTAAAGAGATACCCTTTATTCTCAAGGCTAACATGCCTAGTCAACAAAGTGGTTTCTTAAAGGTAGGAATGCCAGTTAAAATCAAATTTGATGCTTACCCATTCCAAGATTATGGAGTAGTTGCAGGTAAAGTTATGCGGATATCGCCAGATTCAAAAATTCTAGAGACTCCTCAAGGTAAAGTAGAAGTTTTTGAAATGGAAATATCTCTCAATCAAACTGAGATTAAATCCGCAAATAAATCTATTCCCCTAACACCTGGACAAACCGCAACAGCAGAGGTAATTGTCCGTCAACGTCGCCTAATTGATTTCATTTTAGATCCGTTTAAAAAGCTGCAAAAAGGCGGATTAGAGCTTTAAATATGATGGTTGACGGTTGACTGTTGACTGTTGACTGTTAAAAGCCCTGAAGATGTATTTTGCAATTTAAAAGCAGATCGCACAGATTCAGGTACAACACCATACTATATTGCATCTACTCTGTCTGCTTTCACATAAATCAAAAAAATCTTTAAATTCTCGGAGGATTAGAAAAATGTTTAAAACTTTAAATGTATCGCAAAGAGAAATAATTGAACAACTAAAAATCTCTTGTCAAGTGCCGAGTTTATTAGAAGCGATCGCAACCAGAAAAATTATCTTAAATACAGCCAAGGAAGCAGGTATCAAAGTAGAAAATGAAGAACTCCAACAAGCTGCTGATGCTTTAAGAGCAAGCAACAGACTCATTAAAGCCGAAGATACTTGGAACTGGCTACAAAAACATCATTTAGATTTAGAAGATTTTGAACAAATCGCCGAAATTAATTTGCTATCTGTCAAATTAGCAGCGCATTTATTTGCCGAAAAAGTTGAACAATACTTTTATGAAAATCAACTAAATTATCTTGCAGCAGTTACCTATGAAGTTGTCTTAGAAGATGAAGATTTAGCCTGGGAATTATTTTATGCAGTCACAGAAGGCGAAATTACTTTTCAGGATGTGACTCGTCAACATATCCAAAATCCAGAACTGCGGCGCACTGGTGGTTATCGGGGAATTAAAAATCGTCACGAATTTAAACCAGATATTGCAGCTGCTGTCTTTGTCGCTAATTCACCTGAGTTACTTAAACCGATTGTAATTGCCCAAAAAGTACATTTAATTTGGGTAGAAGAAATCATCCAGCCAAAATTAGATCAGCAGTTGCGAATACAGATTATAAGTGAGTTATTTGCAGATTGGTTAAAACAACAAATTTCACAACTAGAAATTATTCCCCACTTTGAATCAGATTCCTATTCTCAACCAGTTCAAGAATTGCTGAGGATAGCATCTTAAAAATTCAAAATTCAAAATTCAAAATTCAAAATTAAGTATATGTTCAGTTGGGTTTACACAGGGTAAGCCCAACCTACAACTATTATGATAAATTGAAGCAGAGCTTCATAAATATTCGCTCCCACGCAGAGCATGGGAGCGAGTAAGTGAGTAAAAAAATACCATTTGTGTATATAAATATTGCTATTCAATGAAACTAGCATTTTTTTAGCAAAATACACAAAATGGTATCATTATTTATGATTTGTATTTAATTACTTAGATAAGTAACTGATTAAGAAATTTACTATTTTATCAGATGTCGCGAGAAAAATTTTGCCAAACTCTGCATAGCTGGCTAATATTCCTGTTAGTAACTTAAAAGCAGCTTTTTTGCCAAAGCCACCATTAACAAATGCCGCTTCAGTTTCATCTACTTCATTAATGAAAGAATTAGAGTCAATAGCCAAGTCGGAAATTGTGATTCTAGACATGATTTTTACCCGGTATAAGTGTTTTGGAAAAATTAAGCTGTGTTTGCTTAACTCTTGAATCTATCTTCGGCGATATCCAAACTGAAATCAATAGATTTAAACAGGAGATAAGACCTAATTCAAGGAGTTTTGTCTCTTGATAAATGAGGGAAAAATATTCAATAATTAAATGTTTATATTGATGATAATTAATGTATGACTTGGCAAGCTAAATCTGCTAAAGACATAATTACAGGAGTTTTGTCCAGAAATAATAAATGGCGTTGCATATTTGGGGGATGAATTCAGACTTTTGGACAAAACTAAAAGTCGATTCTTTGCGCCTTTGCGCCTTTGCGCCTTTGCGTGAGATAAAAATCATCCCATCAATCAGCAACGCCTAATAAATATTTGATTTTCATCTCGCTTTTTTCTCAATAAGTCGCTTATCTATTGATTCAGGGATGCTTGAAGATGACTAGAACCCGCGATCGCGTTTGAGAATTGGCGAAAGTGCGATACTGAACCTAACTCAACCAGAAACCCTTACCAATGCCCAAATCCACGATTTCTCAAAACAAGCGCTATTATAAACAGATAATGATTATCACTACAGATGCTTTGAGATTATGCTCTCTGCTGAAACATCCAATTCTGTCCCTGTAACTGTTCTCACCGGCTATCTTGGCGCAGGTAAAACCACCTTACTCAATCACATCCTCACTTACGAACACGGTAAGAAAGTAGCCGTCATTGTCAATGAGTTTGGGGAAGTAGGCATTGACAATCAATTGGTTATCGATGCAGATGAAGAAATTTTTGAGATGAATAATGGCTGTATCTGCTGTACAGTCAGAGGCGACTTGATTCGCATCATCGGCAATTTGATGAAGCGGCGTGATAAATTTGACCATTTAGTCATTGAAACTACTGGTTTAGCCGATCCCGCCCCAGTCATTCAGACATTCTTTGTCGATGAAGATATGCAAAGCCAGCTATCTTTAGATGCGGTTGTCACCGTGGTTGATGCCAAGCATATCTGGCAGCATTGGGAAGCCGATGAAGCCCAAGAACAGATAGCCTTTGCGGATGTAATTTTATTAAATAAAACAGATTTAGTCGCGCCAGAAATTCTAGACGAACTAGAAAAGCGAATTCGGGGAATGAATGCCTTAGCAAAAATCTACCGTACCCGCAATTCTGAGTTAAATATGGATGCTTTATTAGGGGTACAAGCCTTTGATTTAGATCGCGCCTTAGAAATCGACCCCAATTTCTTAGGTGAAGATGCCCATCAACATGATGAAACTGTTTATTCTGTAGCTTTAGTAGAACCAGGCGAACTTGACGGGCAAAAATTAAACGCTTGGATGACAGAATTACTCCGGACTCAAGGCCCCGATATCTTCCGCATGAAAGGTATTTTAAATATTGCCGGCGAAGATCATCGCTTTGTTTTCCAAGGAGTACACATGATATTTGATGGTAAACCCGATCGCCCTTGGAAACCAACCGAAACTCGCAAAAACGAACTAGTATTCATCGGGCGCAATCTCGATGAAACCAAACTCAAGCAAGATTTTCAAGCTTGTTTAGTCAATAGTCAATAGTCATTTGTCATTTGTCATTTGTCCTCCTTGTCCTCCTTGTCTCCCTTGTCCTCCTTGTCTCCCTTCCCTTGTCCCCCTTCCCTTGTCCCCCTTCGCTTCCGTCCCTTCCCATGAACTCCACCACCAAAGCCCAAGAATTTACAGAATTCTCTTCGGCGTTACTTTCAGATTATGTAACTGCGATCGCTTGGTCAACTGATGGTAATACATTAGCTGCAACTTCAGCCGCCGGGGAAGTCATACTCTGGAATGAAGATGATTTAGTAAATTTACAGGCTGGTTATGGTAAATCTGTAGATTGCTTGGCTTTTTCACCTGATGGTAAATTTTTAGCGATCGCGGGACAAGATGGACAGGTAAAAATTTGGCAAGGTGATGAATTAATCGCCACTTTGGATAATGCCCCGGCATGGGTTGATAAACTAGCTTGGAATCACACGAGTAATCAACTGGCTTTTAGTTTGGGGCGTTATGTCCAAGTTTGGGATGCGGATACTAATGATATTGTTGTTACCTTAAATTTTGATAACTCCTCAGTGTTGGCGATTGACTGGCGCAGGGATGGGCAATACTTAGCCATTAGCGGTTATCAAGGGGTTAAAATTTGGCACACCCAAGACTGGGATGAAGAACCATATATATTATCCATGCCGACAGTCAGTGTAGCAATGGCATGGTCTCCCGATGGCAGATTTCTCGGTTCTGGAAACATGGATCGTAGCGTCACCGTTTTGGAATGGGGAAACCCCGATCCTTGGGTGATGCGCGGTTTTCCTGGTAAAATTCGCCACCTAGCATGGTCAGAAGCTACCACTCCTTTAGGCGCACCGATTTTAGCATCATCCAGCGTTGAGGGTATTGTAGTTTGGGAAAAGCTAGAAGACGAGTCATTAGGCTGGGAAGCCAGAGTTTTAACTAATCATGTGGGAGTAATAAATGCGATCGCCTTTGCACCCCAAAGCTTTTTACTCGCTTCCGTAGCTGCTGACGGCTGGCTGTGTTTATGGCACAACGCCCAAGAAGTCAGCCAAATACTTACAGGTGCATCAGCCGGATTTTCCTGTCTCGCTTGGCACCCCCAAAATCAGTATATTGCCGCAGGTGGCGAACAAGGAGAATTATTAATTTGGTCAAAAGTCAGCTAAAGCACTTTAGTTTGCGTATCTAAAATATCTATAAATCTTGTAGAGTAGGCATCTTGCCTGCCCAAATTATGCAAATTTAATGGAATTAACTGTCAAATTTGGTTTATGAGCTATTTCGCTAGGCGCTGCGTTTGGCATAACATTTTTGACATGCTATTTTCTTTTCAGGTAAATACACCACGCTGTAGGGGCACGGCATCCACAATCTTCTGGTGTATACAATAATCTTACTAGTGCCGTGCCCCTACTTTGGATCTGTGGTTCAAATGCATGAAAACTGCTGTAAAAAACATCCTATAATATCTGCTGTTTAAGCCGCTCTAATACATACTCCATCACAATAGGCTTTTGGATATAACCTTTAGCTTGTTTTTCAATTAATGAACGCCAAATCAATCTCTCTATTGCATTCAACAATTGCCATTGAGGAACAGTAGGACAAATACTTTTAGCTAAAGTATCAACACTTGTGACTTCCTGATTAATAGCTATAGAGTACATAATATGCCATTCTAACTCAGAAAGATGATGCAACTGTTGCTTGAGTAATTGGCTAATATTACTGAGCAATAAGGTATTTAGCTCTAGGAATTTCCCTATCTTGCCATCAAATAGCTCGATGATGGCATTAGCAATCATATTTATTTGTAAAGGGTTATTACTGTAGCGATCGCACAATTGCTGCTTTTGCTCATCTGAACCCAGCAGTTGCTTTGATTCCAGTAGGTGAAGGGCTATCTCTTGAGAACCTTGCAAGTGAAGGGAACGCACCGATAATCCTGTGCCTTCAAAGGTGGCGACAAGAGTAGGCTTTTCTCTAGAGGTTAGAATCATACAGCTCTTATGCTTTGTTTTGGCGATCGCTTGGATTAAATCACCATATATCTGATAACCTGAGCGATACTTTCCCATCAAATTTGCATTTAAGGCTGTTTCTAGGTTGTCTAAAATTAGTAGACATCGGGAAGTACGCAGATAATGAATCAGCAGATTGATGTCCGGTTTGCTTTGTTGCCGATTAGACAAAAATGATACTAATTCACTCAAAAGGTGATTTCCCGGAGTAGTATATTCTAGCGATCGCCAAATCACATACTCAAACCGATCTTGAATTGATGTTGCTAATTTAGTGGCTAAAGTCGTTTTCCCCACCCCAGCCATACCTAAGACTGTCACCAAGCGACAGTCATCTTCTATAATCCATGACTCTATCTGTGTCAGTTCTTCTGAGCGTCCGTAAAATGATGAAACATCAATTGCCGCACCCCAATCAACGTCTTTTTTTTACAAATGTATATGTATTAATACTGAAATTATTTAATTGAAGATGAAATGTAGAGATTTCTCTCCAATCCAGATTTAATTTGTGACATAATTCTTCAAAATTTGCATGACCAACTGGTTTCCCAGTTAGGAATTTACTAACTGTAGCTAGAGCTAGTCCTGTGTCATGAGCCAAGCTTCTTTGGTTGGGGTAGCCATTAAGTGTAAGTGCTACTTTTACTTGATCTATACACTCGTGGCGAACTTTCAAAGATCTTGACATTCTGCATGATATTTATCTGATTATGTACTCAGTTTACACTAGCGCTTAGACGAGTATATATATGTTCATACTTTCTTCATAAAGAAGAATAGTTTATCGATTTTTTAGCGAACTAAATTTTATTTAAATAAAGAATATCTAAAAATTATCAAACTTAGTCAAAAGTCATAATAAGTCAGTAATTTCTAGGACGGAACTTAGTAAGCATCCAATTATGATGATTTCACATATAAGTAATTTCACTTATAGTTGCAGAGATATGATCTTTTGTGCTTGACACTCCTCTTTTAGATGAGAGTGAGTCCTAAATTAGTGGTTGTTGAATCAGAGTATGAACGACATTACATTTCTTCAACTCTTACTCTTTGCGCCTAAAAAAGCGGGTTCCGCTTGGGGAATGCGTGAAGCTGGTTCATACATTCAATCAGCAACGCCTAAATTTGCTTGAGTAATGCAGACTTTGCACTTATTTATCGATGCGATCGCCATTCCAGGAGTAAAACCATGACAACCTACAAAACCATACCTAACAACTTATATAAAATCCAGTCGTCAAGAAAAAAATCCTCTAAAAATAATCAGGATGTTATTTTTAGCGAAAATCTCCAGATTGGTTCTAGTAGTGAACTCGACTTGTCTGAGATTTACGGAATAGTAGAGCGAGCGTTAAATAATACGTATCAATATCTCAGCAAGTTTCGATTTGATGGAGAGTACACCGAGAACTTGGAGACAGCGTTTGGGAATGATTTTGATGGGGAAGTAGCTAATCAACTATTTGATAAATTTGCAGCAGGTAACTTTACCGATATTCCCACTATAAAGATTATAAATCGTAATGCAATTAATGGTGCAAATGGGGCTTTTTCTATCACTACGGGCAAGATTTATTTAGCGGCTGATTTTGTTAGCCAAAATGCTCAGAATCTTGATGCTATTGTGGCTGTGTTGTTGGAGGAAACTGGACATTATATTGATGCTCAAATTAATGTAGCGGATGCAGCCGGGGATGAGGGGGATATTTTTGCGAGGTTGGTGCAAGGGAAGAGTATAAGTCAGCAAGAGTTAGCGGATTTGCGGGCTGAGGATGATACCGCGACGGTGACGTTGGCTGGTCAAATTGTTGGAATTGAAATGAATAATCCTAATCATTTCACACTAACAATGAATTTTGATACTTTTACTTTGTCATCTCCTCTTGAGACTTTACACAGAAAAAGCCAGCCTGTGTCTGACAGAATTGCTCTTAGTAATTTTAACCCCAATAAAAAAACTTTTGTATTAATTCATGGATGGCAATCGAATCCGAGTGATGGATTTCGTAACACACCCGATCTATTGTCTCAGCAATATCCAGATGCTAATGTGATTTCACTTGATTGGAGTTTCTGGGCGAATCCGCTAAATATAGGAAAATTTTTCGACTATATAATTGATTATCCTATGGTTACAAGCTGGCTTGATGATGTGGCAGCACTATTAAAGTCAGATCTAAAAGAAATAGGAGTACAACCTCATAACCTGACAATTATTGGACATAGTTTGGGATCTCATATAGCAGGACTTACAGGTCAAGAGTTTAAACAAGATTACTCTCTTGTAAAAGAGATTGTTGGACTCGATCCTGCGGGGGTTTTATTTGAAACTGTTGGACCAGATAGCCGAATAAGTCCTAATGATGCTGAAAGAGTAGTGGTCATTCATTCTAGTAATTCTTTAACGGGACTGGGATCAAATATAACATGGGGCTTAGGCTTGTATCGTGATGATCTAGGGCATTTAGATATATACATTAAGAAAGATAATAAGCTTTATGGAGCAGATACTACACAACCAAATGAGCATGGTTTAGCAGTCGATGTATATAAAGATTTGGTGCGTGGACACGTATATGGGGGCAATAATCAATTTGGAAGTAATTTAAATTTTAATGATTCTTTTGATTTGAACAGGTTGAACGACCGCACCTTGACGGGGGAATACACCATAAATCTTAATACAAGGTTTATACAAAACTTTCTTAATAATGGTACAAATAATAACGATACTTACCTTATTGACGCTGATTCTCAATTAGGCTCACAAAGAATTAATGAAACCACAATTGCACTGAAGACTGCCCATAACACTTATATTCGGACTGATGCCGGTAGTGCTTTCTTTCAAAATGGTCATGCAGGACCTTGGGAAGAATTTCAAATTATTACTCAGGATGATGGAAAAATTGGATTACAAACTATTAGAAATACCTATCTCAGAGCAAATTATGCTTGGATTGTAGATCAAGCTGGTAGTATTAATGATTGGGAAAAATTTAAGGTTATTGACCGGGGAAATGGAAACATTGCATTAGAAGCTCATTGGCCTCAAAATTTATTGAATGGATATCGAAATACATATATTCAAGCTACAAACACAGGTTTAATAACTCAAACCAATAACCTTGACTCTTGGGAAACATTTACGCCTATTGTCCGCAATAACGATATAGATACGCTAGACTTCTCTGCAACTACCACTAAAACTATCAACCTAAACCTTGGCTTTTTTGGAGAACAGCAGATAAATGAAAATCTTTCTTTGACTTTAAGTACTACTCTAGGTTCGCAGACTTTCATAGATATAGAAAATGCTGTAGGTGGTAGTTTAAATGACACATTACTAGGAAATGATTTAAATAATCTTCTGAAAGGAAATAATGGCAATGATAATCTTGAAGGTCGTGATGGCAACGACACTATATCAGGCGGGAATGGAAATGACTATTTAAGTGGTAGTCAGGGTGATGATACTCTTTATGGTGATTTTGCAACAACTGACAGCAGCTCTAACTCATTTAACTACAACGGCAGTACATATCTTCTAACCGGTGCCGGTACATGGCATCAAGCGCAAGCGCAAGCGCAGAGTTCAGGCGGAAATCTTGTCACTATTAACTCACAAGCAGAACAAGGCTGGTTAATTAATACCTTTGGTAGTACTGACCAATTTTGGATTGGGTTGACAGATCAGGTGACAGAAGGCGAGTTCAAGTGGGTGAGCGGTGAAACCTCTACTTACACCAACTGGAAACCTGGGGAACCAAATAATACTTACCCCGGTGGTGCGCCGGAAAACTATGTACTGATGAATTCGGGTTCATCTGGCACATGGAACGATATTATTCCTGATGTTTCTTACATGGGCATTATTGAAATCAGAGATGCTAATGACATCCTCAATGGTGGCGATGGTGATGATTATCTTTTTGGCGGTGCAGGAAACGATACTCTCAATGGTGGTGCAGGTATTGATACACTGATTGGGGGTTTAGGCAATGATATTTACATTGTTGATACCACTAGTGACACAATTACCGAAAATGCCGGAGAAGGCACAGATACCATTGAATCGAGCGTCACCTTCAGCCTTGCTAACCTGCCAAACATTGAAAACCTGACTCTTACAGGAACAAGTGCGATTAACGGTGCAGGTAGTGCAGCTAATAACGTCATCACTGGTAATAGTGGTAACAACACCCTCAATGGTGGTGCTGGTAATGACACCCTTAATGGTGGTAACACTAATCCTTTCCTGTCTTTAGATGGTGTAAATGATTATGTAAATCTCAACAACCCATCTCACCTGAATTTCACTGGAGAGATTACCATCGAAGCTAGGGTAAAAGTAAAGGCTACTGGTTTCCTGCGTAACATTGTTTCTCATGGTCATGGGATAA
The DNA here is from genome assembly GCF_014696435.1 of Calothrix anomala FACHB-343. Classification (GTDB taxonomy): domain Bacteria; phylum Cyanobacteriota; class Cyanobacteriia; order Cyanobacteriales; family Nostocaceae; genus Aulosira; species Aulosira anomala_A. Next base: position 106,558 of record NZ_JACJQG010000019.1, read on the forward strand.
ATCCCAGTGGCGAAGTAGTTCTTAGGATTGCTGGCGATCAATATCAAATTGGCTCTTCGGGTAGTAGCGAGAATTTTACTGTCTATACCGTACCCAGCGAAGATATTGGCAATTGGGTTCATCTGGCTGGAGTGTATGACACTCAGGCACAGGCATGGAAACTCTACCGCAATGGTATGTTGGTTAGTTCTACTGCTTCCAGCACAGGAGCAGTGCAGGTTAATGAAAACTGGGCAATTGGTGCCAGAGGAACTGGAACAGAACGATTTTTTAATGGCGATATTGACGAAGTTCGCATCTGGAATAAAGCCCGGACTCAGCAAGAAATTCAAGCTAACCTAAACCAGACTTTGGCAGGAAATGAGGCTAACTTGTTTGGTTACTGGAATTTTGACAACGTTGCTGGCTCGACAATTACTGACTTAGCCAAAGGCAATAATGGTACTTTGACTAATGGTGCATCGATTATTTCAGGTAATGACATCCTCGTAGGCGGTTTAGGCAATGATACTTACATTGTTGATACCACTAGTGACACAATTACCGAAAATGCCGGAGAGGGTACAGATACTATTCAATCGAGTGTTAGCTTCAGCCTAGCTGCACTGCCAAACATCGAAAACCTCACCCTGACAGGAACAACTGCGATTAACGGTACAGGCAACGCCGCTAATAACGTCATCTCAGGCAACAGTGGTAACAACAGCCTTAATGGTGGTGCTGGTAATGATAGATTAACTGGGGGATCTGAAAAAGATACTCTAACCGGAGGGCTAGGTGCAGATAGGTTTGACTACCGCAACTTAGCTGATTCCGTCCTCGTTAACTTTGATGTGATTACTGACTTCAATGCTAATGCTGGTAATGATCTATTCCTCGTTTCCACTGTACGAGCCGGATTTTTGAATGCTGGATCTGTTGCAACTCTTGATAAAGTGGGCATTGAAGCAAAATTAACCACCGCTAATTTTGCTGCTAACTTTGCTGCTCAGTTCACCTTTGGTAGCCGTACTTTTGTTGCTATTAATGATGCTACAGCAGGGTTTAGTGAAACTGCTGATGCTATTATTGAGGTGACAGGATTAACTGGCACTCTGGGAATTAATAACTTCACAGTATCTTAGTTGTAACAAATAATGTTCATGGAAGTCGGCGGGAAACTCCATCCCCTTGTGGGTGGAGAGGGATAGCCGCCCGCCGACTTGGGGCATTGGGCATTGGGCATTGGTAACCATTCATGCCCAATGCCCCATTCCCCATGCCCAAAAACTCCGATCCGTGGGTGGAGTTTTTTATTTGATGATTGGCGATCGCATAGCGAATCTTACTTAGGACTTACGCACAAGACAACGAAAGTAGAGTTTATTCATGAACGTTACGCAAGAATTAGGTTTGCGATCGCATCTTGCGTAAGTCCTATTACTGCTCAACCACAGATCTGATGCATTTGGATATTGGGAGGATATTAACCCTCAAAAAGTATTGTGATTAACATTAACTACTTCTAAACCTATCCTCACAGGGAAAGGTTTGGAGAGGGATTATTAGGTAAACTTTACAACTTCCAAACAACCTCTTAAGCTACATCATTAAACTGAAGTTGAGGAATTTGATTGCACACTTCTGCATTCTCTTCCACAGCTTTACGTAAGTCATATTGCGTTTGTAAATTCAACCAAAACTGAGGGCTGTTAGCAAAATAGCGAGATAGCCGCAAAGCTGTATCTGCTTTAATACTGCGCTTTCCTGATAAAATTTCGCTAATCCTTGTTTGAGATACATTTATATCTTTGCTCAATCTATAAGGTGTAATATTTAGCGGTTCCAAAAATTCTACTTGTAGAATTTCACCAGGATGGATATTTGGCAGACGGTTGTTAATCATGATTTTTGTATTCAGTGGTAGTCTACTATTTCAACTTCCGAAGCATTATTTTCTTCTGTCTAAACAAAGCAGATTCGCCATTGTTCATTAATCCGAATACTATACTGTCCTTTTCTGTCACTAACTAGAGTGAATGCGCAAATCATTAGTTATGAGGGGTTGCGAGGGGTCAGATCCCCGACTTCTTTAAGAAGTCGGGGATCTTGCAGCCCAGATGCATTCGTAGGGGCGGGGTCTCCCCGCCCTTTACTGTGCAATAATCAGTGATACTGGGCACTTATTGAGAAATTTACCAGTCATTAATCTCAGTAATCGCGGTTGAACGTAGTCAATTTATTGGCTATGCTGTATCGCTAGCAGTCTTTATTGGTGAACTATGAAAATACTCAAATTGATTTTACTTGCTTGTCCTGCTTTTCTCGCATCTGTGCTATTCATCACCAATCCCGCACATGCAGCCAGTATAAACTCTGCACCAGCTACAGAAATTGTTATGGTAGCATCTGCACAACCAAACCATGAATTAATCGCCCCAAAATTAACATCAGAATCTAATCCCATCATGGATCAACTCGGTTGTAGTTGCGCTGCTTGCGTTAAATCTAAATTTCATTTACTCCAAGGCAAATTACCCCTTTAATTGTCATCCAGAAGTCGTAGGGGCGGGTTAAACGAGATAGTAGTGAATGATTACATCTATCTATGAACCCATCCCTACAGGTTGCGATCAATTTGGTTAAAATCCTAACAAAGATAATTATTTCACCATTGCGCTACTTGCTGTTTTAATTCCTCTATATCTAAATAGTCACTCACAAAAGCTTTGCGTAATAGCGGGTGCGGAATATATTCATCATATTTTTGCAATTCTGGCGCTTCAGATTCACTCACCAAATACTCAGGAATAATTCTTTCTTCTGCCAAAGCTACAATTTCTTTACCCAAATATTCAACTTTATCTTTTCCTAATTTAACTGTTAAATAATAAGGACTGCTACCGCCAATACTTTTAATTTCTAAAGACTCTCGACAGCAAGAATTCAGCCATCTTTCCAAAGTGCGGAAAGCTAAAGTTCCCATCCAAGGGAAAATACAACATTTACCTTTACCTAAAACAATTATATTTTTTTTATCTAAGCCAGCATCTCTAGTTAACTGACGCACTGTGCGTAAACATTGCAACGCATTAGGCTGTAAATAGCTATATTCTAAATCTTCTAACAAAACTTGCCGCATTCGTTGCAAAACTCTTGTGTGAATAATTCCCCCTCCACCACGCCAATAAATACTCGCTTTACCCTCTACTTGCTTCACAGAAATCACCCTTTTCTTAAAGTCAACTTCTGTTACTTCCCATGTTCTCCCAGCTAAGGCGAATTGATTCCCCACAATTGGCGGTTTGACAATACTCCCAATTTCTGTTGCACCTTGCTTAACTACATATTCCTGACTATCAGCAAAGACAGCATAAAATTGAAACTTGCGCACGATACGTTCACCAGTCAAGCCAATAATTAATTTACCAGTTTCCGTTTTTTGAATATGGTCAATATCAATTAAATATCTCAGCAATAATCTAAAATCTTCTTGAGAAATCGCTGCAAATGGAGGTAAGCTAAAAACTTGCTTTGCTAAAGCCGCAGGTGTCATTTCTCCCGTTGCTGCTAAAATACTCATTGTCTGCTGATATAGCAAACTAAAAGGATATTTTACAGGCTTAATCGGCTCAATCCAACGTTCTTCTAAATAAAGTTGAATAATCGCGATAGACTGCAATAATTGCCAAGGAATTTGTTCTACTAAAGGTGCATCTAATCCTGGTTGAGTTTCTGCACAGACAAAGCGCATATCAGCCGCTTCACCTCTTCTTCCCGTGCGTCCTAATCTTTGTAAAAAACTCGCGACAGACAGCGGCGATTCTAACTGAATTACCCTTTCTAAATGACCAATATCTATGCCTAATTCTAGAGTTAAAGTAGCTGCTGTCACTGCTGGATTATTCGGTTCTCGCATTGCATTTTCAGCTACTTGTCGTAAACTTGCTGAAATACTACCATGATGTACGTGATAAATATCTGGTAAAGATTGTTCTGTAGCAATTCTTCTTAAAGATGCAATTACAGATTCCGTTTGCGTGCGGTTATTACCAAATATCAAACATTTGCGGGACTTGCTAAGATTAAATAAATATCTATCATATTGCGTGACTTCAATTTCATCAACTTCATCGTTGAGATAAAAATGTTCCACAGCTAATTTTACTTGGCGTTTTCCCGACTCAATTTTTGGCGTAATTACTGATTTATCTGTTCCCGAACGTAACCAATCTTCCGCCATTGAATAATCGCCAAGGGTAGCCGATAAACCAATGCGTCGGGGTTGGGTTTGGGTAATGTTTGCTAAACGCTGCAATTGACAAATGATTTGACAACCGCGTTCTGAACCCATAAAAGCGTGAATTTCATCAATAACAACAAAGCGTAAATCCCCAAATAAGCGGATTAATTCATGATGTTTATTTACTAATAAACTTTCTAAAGATTCTGGCGTAATTTGCAAAACACCTTTGGGATTTTTTAATAGCTTATTTTTCTGATTTTGAGATACATCACCGTGCCAATGCCATACTGGAATATCTGCGGCTTTGAGTAAACCATTGAGGCGTTCAAATTGATCGTTAATTAAAGCTTTAATGGGGCCAATATATAGCGCACCTATGGTATTAGCAGGGTTTTCATACAATCGAGTCACCACAGGTAAAAATGCGGCTTCTGTTTTTCCTGCGGCTGTTGCGGCTGCAACTAGTAAATGAGCATCGGTATCAAATATGACTTGACAAGCGGCTATTTGTGCTGGGCGTAATTCAGTCCAGTTGTGATTATAGATATATTCTTGGATAAAAGGCGCAAGTCGATGAAAGATTTCATTGGTCATAGATTTTAGTCAACAGTCCATAGTCAATAGTCCATAGTATTTAACTTTGGTTATTAACTGTTGACAAGCCTAATTTTTATCGGTTGCAATGAATTCTGTTTCAATTCCTCATAGGGATTAGTGAAATTTCAACTATGGGCTACTTCACCTTGGCTCTTTTGGTATCGTGTTTCAATCCCTCATAGGGATTAAGTGAAATTTCAACTCTAAACAGCTTGGGTTACATCAGCTTATTAATGTTTCAATCCCTCATAGGGATTAAGTGAAATTTCAACGTTCAGATGCCAGTTTAGCCAAAAAGTTGCATACACGTTTCAATCCCTCATAGGGATTAAGTGAAATTTCAACATTTCTGGGTCGTTCGCTTTGCCAAGTTTAGCTGACGTTTCAATCCCTCATAGGGATTAAGTGAAATTTCAACTGTGCAGGTGTCCAAGTTTCCCAACCAGGAGCATGTTTCAATCCCTCATAGGGATTAAGTGAAATTTCAACAAGGGTAGATACACCCAAAACATCCACACAAGTAGTTTCAATCCCTCATAGGGATTAAGTGAAATTTCAACTCCAGGTTAATAATGCGATCGTTTCTGATTCCGCTTTGTTTCAATCCCTCATAGGGATTAAGTGAAATTTCAACTCCGTAGGGTCGCCAAAATCATTTAAGATTGCTTGTTTCAATCCCTCATAGGGATTAAGTGAAATTTCAACTGCTGCGTTAATGTCTCGGTCGTGGTGTGTTCCGCAGTTGAGTTTCAATCCCTCATAGGGATTAAGTGAAATTTCAACTTACATCTTTCTGGTTGGTTTTTGGTTTCGATTTGTTTCAATCCCTCATAGGGATTAAGTGAAATTTCAACCCCAGTGGCGTGATTGGCATGTGCCCAATGGGCGACAGGTTTCAATCCCTCATAGGGATTAAGTGAAATTTCAACACTCGCACCCAGTCACCTTCCCTGAACCGGGAAATAGTTTCAATCCCTCATAGGGATTAAGTGAAATTTCAACTGCTTCTTGTCCATATTCACCAAAGCTTTGGTTGGTAATTCGGTTTCAATCCCTCATAGGGATTAAGTGAAATTTCAACTCCGTGCAGATGCCGATACTAACCGCGCAGTGCAGATGTTTCAATCCCTCATAGGGATTAAGTGAAATTTCAACCTGAGGCTATTAATTCCCCCTGGCGGAATTCCTTGTTTCAATCCCTCATAGGGATTAAGTGAAATTTCAACCTTTGAGTGCATCAGCAAATTCCTTGGCTTTGATGCCGGCTGTTTCAATCCCTCATAGGGATTAAGTGAAATTTCAACACGGGGTTGCGACCGGAAGGCGTAATGTGCGATCCGTTTCAATCCCTCATAGGGATTAAGTGAAATTTCAACTCTTTTCAAGGAACGCGTCATCAATGCTCAATTTTCGTGTTTCAATCCCTCATAGGGATTAAGTGAAATTTCAACAAAAACATCATTATCTCTTCAAGTTAAAGAATAATGTTTCAATCCCTCATAGGGATTAAGTGAAATTTCAACATTTAGAAGCTGATTTAATCGCAGAATTATTTTGTTTCAATCCCTCATAGGGATTAAGTGAAATTTCAACTCCGCAGGGTAGTAGAAGATATTGAGGAAAATCTAGTTTCAATCCCTCATAGGGATTAAGTGAAATTTCAACCTGAACACCGCAAGTATCCAGAAGTAACTGGCACTCGTTTCAATCCCTCATAGGGATTAAGTGAAATTTCAACTGTACGCCCCTATAATCCCCCAGTAATTGTTAATGGTTTCAATCCCTCATAGGGATTAAGTGAAATTTCAACTGCGGAAGCTCCAAAGTTAACTGATATGCAGTTTTCAAGGTTCGGTTGCGCGGATGGCGTAATCATAACATACGCGATAGAAAAAAAGCAAAGCTAAAAAAGCTGAAAGGCAGTCTGTATAAGGCACGCGGGTGCCTGGACAACAATTAACAGTTAAAAGACTTACAGAGAAAGAGTTTCACCGATTTTTCTGGTAACTTCAAATTTTACACCTACCCCTTCGCGCATTCTGCCTAGAAAATTGTCGGATTGGGCAAGGTTTAACTGTACTTCTGTAGGCTTGACTTTATTTTAAACAGTGTTTGCGGCACATCGATATATTCTAGAGGGCATGGCAATACCCATACGTGTCAACTTAAGCTCAAAACTTTTCTCTATCTCGTTTCCAGCCTCCGGCTGGAAATGCGTATTGCGAGGCTCCGCCTCGTCTCCTGAATAAATTGAGGCAGAGCCTCAGGATCATCGCTCCCACGCAGAGCATGGGAGCCAGTTAACTTTGCAACTAAAAGGGTTTCGCGTTAAGTTGACACGTATGGGCAATACCTTGCCCATACCATCTGTTGCATTCGTTTTTCAAACTGGTATCAAGATTATAGCTCTGGAGGAGAAAGGCGATCGCATTTTCTAAAACTACTTAAAACTGAATCATTTCTAGCTGAATTCTATGCAGCCTCGTTAAAAATCGCTATTACATCGATTTAACATTGAAAAGCTGAAACAATTTCTGAAGCGGAAAATCATTCCAATTCACAGCTACGGATGATTGAATAGTTAAATCTCCTTGTTGCAATTTAGTCATTAAAACTGAGTCATTTTCTAGATTATGAAACAAGACATCTAAAAGCTGGGATTGATTGCGAGGAATATTATAGTAGACTTTATCGTTTTCAATTCTCATCCCTTTTGGTAACACTCCATTAGGAATTGTACCCCCTAGAAATATTTGCCACCCAGCGATGAGATAACGGTAGGCTATGGATTCAGTATCAAACTGAGGTTTCTTTAATAATCGCAGTTCTCCTTCAATATAGTCTTTGTGCAGCGTAATTTTTTCTGGAGTAAAATGCACTTCAACTTGCATTTGGTTATATTCTATTGTTGCAATCAGCCCTTCATCGATATCAGGTTTTAAGCTTTTTAATTGCTCAACTCTAGATTCAGCTTGTTGGCACAGAACTAAAACAGCTTTTTTTCTCAAAGTCAATTGTTTAGTTGCTGCGCTAAATATAATATATTCTTCTAGTGCTTGTTTTAGTAATTGTTTAGATGCCTGAAAGGTTGCTGTTAATTTATTGAATATACTCATATTTACTTAACTATCAAGGTAAGATTATTGCTTTCTTTGTCTCTTGTATAGAATTTTATGTCAGAAAATTGAAAACACAAAGAGCGATCGCATACGCGAAAATTTACCAGACACGCAACTGCGTATCTGGTAAACTACTTTGGTAAATTAGGTATAAAAACTACACCTGTAATTCCTAGATGAATACAAACTTTCTCTAAAAATAAAGTTTGTTATGGCATTAATTTACCAAGTCGGGGAATACTTCCTGTACAGCCGGATGTACTAAGCGATGATTATTAACATTCACACCCTTAGCCAATGCAGAGTTAACATCTAACGCTTTTATGCCCAAGTTTGCTAATTGCACCACATAAGGTAAGGTACTGTTATTTAGTGCTTGGGTGGCTGTCCAAGGTACTGCACCTGGCATATTGGGAACGCCATAATGCACCACGCCCTCTTCAATGTAAACAGGGTTTGTATGGCTAGTAGTGCGTAATGTTTCTACACAACCGCCTTGGTCAACAGCAACATCCACAATTACCGAACCAGGACGCATTTTTTGTACCAATTCGCGGGATACTAATATTGGTGCTCTACGTCCTGGCACTAAAACAGCACCAACGAGCAAATCAGCTTCTTTAACTGCGGCTTCTATATGGGCGGAGTTGCTGTAAAGTAGTTCAACTCTAGAGCCAAATAGAGTTTCTAGGTAAGATAAGCGCTCGACATTTACATCTAATATTTGCACGATCGCTCCCATGCCTACAGCGATTTTAGCGGCTTCTGTCCCCACAACGCCGCCGCCTAAAATCACTACTTTACCCGGTTTCACGCCGGGAACACCGCCCAAAAGAACGCCTCGCCCACCTTGTTGGCGTTCTAAAAATCTAGCTCCAAATTGTACGGATAACCGCCCAGCAATAATGCTCATGGGAGAGAGCAAGGGTAATTTATTCGCACCGGGCTGTTCTACTGTTTCATAGGCGATCGCACAAGTGCCACAATCAATTAAATGTTCTGTTAATTTGCGATCGGCTGCTAAATGCAGATAAGTAAATAATATCTGCCCTTTTTGCAAAAATTTATACTCAGCTTCTTGTGGCTCTTTAACTTTTACTACTAGTTCGCGATTCCATGCAGAATCTTGTGTAGCAACAATTTCCCCGCCTGCCGCGATGTAGTCCTCATCAGTAAATCCACTACCAACGCCTGCTTGTGTCTGTACGAAAATAGCATGACCATTTTCTTTCAATACCCTGACACTCGCAGGACTCAACCCTACACGAAACTCTTGATCCTTGGTTTCCTTAGGAACGCCGATTTCCATTTATCGCCTCTAATAATATTGTGGTTTCACTTTAGCCTGCCAGTATTAGACTGGCTAGTTCCGTATTAAGGATTGCTAACCAAATTGTTCTTTTGTTGCCTAACTTCCATTACGGTGCTACCAAGTCTTACCCTTGACTATTGCCCTAGTCTTTCTAAAATATATAAAGAATAATAAAAAAATGTAAACATAAGTTTACACGGGGTCGTCCCCAAAGCTGCTACTTGGTTACTGAAGCAATGTAGCTTGAGTTCCTAGCAGAGCAAGTCAGTTCTACACCTAAGGAAGTTCTGATGTCTGAAGACTAGCGGCGAGGATGCTAAGTTGAAGACGACTCAGCCAACTGCAGCAAAGTCTACAGGCTTTTCTAGATCAATTTCGTTTGCCGAACAGTAAGAGAGGAATTTTTAATGATGACACAACCAAAGCCAACTGTTACACCCAAACTAGAGGAACCAAAGTTAGGCTTTAACGAATATGCCGAACGATTAAATGGTCGAGCGGCGATGATTGGCTTTATCTTGATGGTGGTAATTGAATACGTCACCAATCAAGGCGTGCTATCATGGCTCGGTCTGAAGTAGATCTGCCACAACATATAAGCACGAAAGTTGTAAGCTAGTAATTAGAAGAGTTGGAACCAGCTGGTAATTCTGGCTGGTTTTAACTTAATTAATAGATAGCGAAACTACCTCTCAAGACTTATCGTCTATGGCTAAGAGATCCACCAAAAGTGACAACTTTATCCAAAACTCACACTTCCATGTGCAAGTAGGTAAATTGCTACACTTCCTCTCCTACTGAAGATAATTATAATACTTTAAATTCCTTGACTAACTGCATCAAAAGGCAGAGGGATCAAGGAAACATTTATTCTCTTTCACCAAAAGCCATACAAATTCAAATTAAACAGTGATGAACGTTATACTTCCGCGTTTTTTGAAGTCATCCTACCGCAAAGAGCCAATCGTCAGTTTACTCATCACAATGGGCGTAGTAGATGCGCTGATTGGTGGTTTAGATGATAGTTGGTCGTTATTTACCTTTGGTTTAGTTACAGCCGGAGTCAGCCTTGGTGTTAAACTCTGGCGCATTCAGCAAAGTCGCCCAATAGCAGAAGAGGAGCCTGTAGTCCAACATTATCTACCGTCTCGTTCCTCTAGTACAACTTTACCTATGCTGAGTGTAACTAAGAAGAAGCCACCACAATAAACAATTCAAAATTCAAAATTCAAAATTCAAAATTCAAAAAAAAGCACAGTACCTTGGTAGGGTAACGTGGTCTTTATGTTCTTCACCGGGAGTTTCCAAGTGAAGTATTTTGCGTTGGAGTTAAAAGACGCGATGAATCGCGTCTGTACAATTGCGATTTCTCCCTCAATGCCCCATGCCCAATGCCCAATGCCCAACACCTCAGTATACGCTCGGAAGACGGCAGCGTAAAACCTAGAGTAAGGTGACAGCAGGCGTTACCAAATGAGAAACAACAGTGAGCAGCAAGGGAAAAGTTAGGAATTATTCTGTGCTTCGCCCGTATATTGTCTTAGCATTTATGGCTGCTATGACTTTTCCTGTGACAATTTGGCAGGGATTTTCTGGGAAAACTGCTGATGCTGCTGTAGAAGCAACAAATTCTCAACTTAAAACCGATTTTCGTTATCCTCAGTTAATTTACACTCTTCAAGGACATGGGGGAACAGTAAAATCCCTGGCTTTTAGTCCGGATAGCAAAATTCTCGCCAGTGGTGGAGCAGACAATGAAGGTGTAATTCGCTTGTGGAATCTGACAACAGGTAATAGGCTGGGGACGATTCGCAAAGCACATAAAACTGCGGTGGAATCTTTGGTAATTTCCCCAGATGGGCAAACCCTCGCTAGCTGTAGTAGCGATTACACCATTAATCTCTGGAATCTGAAAAATCAGAAATTTAAACGCTCTTTTGTTGGACATAGTACTAATGTGCTGTCTTTAGCTGTGTCTCCAGATAATCAAGTTCTCATCAGTGGTGGGATGGATGGAATTCGCTTATGGGATTTACCACAGCAGCGCCCTTTAGCCACTTTAGCCAGCTTTGGTAATTTGATTCATACTCTCGCTGTTAGCCCTGATGGACAAACTTTAGCTAGTGGAGATTATCAAGGCGTAGTGAAACTATGGAGCTTAGTTAGTGAAAAATTAACTCGCGCCTATGTGGGACATACGGATATAGTCACTGCTGTAGCCTTTACCCCGAACGGAGAACATTTAATTACTGCTAGCCGCGATCGCACTATTAAAATTTGGAATATTTATACTGGCGAATTAGTCCGTACCCTCAAAGGACATAACAATTGGGTAAATGCGATCGCTATTCATCCTGATGGTAAAACTCTCGCTAGCGCTGGTAAAGACGGAATTAAACTCTGGGATTGGACTACAGGCGAGTTAATTAATACACTTAGCGGACATACAGATTGGATCAGTGCGATCGCTTTTAGTCCTAACGGGCAAATGTTAGCCAGTGGTAGTTTTGATAAACAAATTAAAGTTTGGGGAATTACACCAAAAGGCAATTAAGAGTTTTAGGGACTTCCAAGTAAACAATATTCCATTGCTATTGTTGTACGGGCGGGTTTAATCGACATATCTGTTTTCGACATGAGAATCTCACAAAAACCGCCCCTATAGACTGTTGACGGTTCACCGTTAACACTCAACGCTCAACAGTCAACAACTTGAGGCGATCGCTTCGTTGAAGGTGGGGACTTTCGCGTCACGTTAACTTGCCCAGTTATCGCGCCATTTTACTGTACCAGTATCAGCTAAAATCCAACGCCGACTAACAAGATTTTCGCGCACAGGTGGTTGATTTTGTCGGCACAGAGCATATTTATAACATATTGCTTTACCTGCGCTTTCATTAAAGGGTATTTCGCCAAACCAGGTATTTTCATTGATATATTCTAAAGCGTAGGCTTTGCTAATATCCCAATTACCTAATTCTGGACAATCTCCGGTTACCACAACTGTATCACCTGGTTGCGTTTTCAAACCATTTACCTGCGCTCTAACAATGGTTTTACCTTTAACTCGCTCGCCTAAATAACTAAGTACAATTAGTTCTTTATGATGTAGCTTTAACCCGGAAATCTTACCATTCTTAACTTCGATTTGGCGTTGGGTGACAATACAGTTATATTCGCCATCTTCTAATTCTGTATTTTCTACATTAATAATCGCTGTATCTCCTTTATTCATCGCCACAAAACAACGATAATCGCGATAACTACGCAGATAACCGTAAATATTATCTGTAATATATTTTTGTTTTTGACTTCCCAAAGAAACAGCAGGATTTAAACGGCGTAATTTAGATAATAATTGGATATCTTGATACAGCTGGGTATCTGTATCCCATTTTTCCATAATCGGACGATTATAAGGATCGTTACCACCATGAGTATCATTATGGAGATATTGCTCTGTTCCATAATAAATACAAGGAATTCCTCTGCTAGTTATAATCAAAGCCATCGCTAATCTTAAAAGTTGCGGATCGGAGTTGAGGCTTTGAAATCTTGGCATATCATGATTATCAATAAAGGTAATCAATTCTGTAGCCGTGTTGTAAAGATAATCGAGATTGAATATATCTTGAACTAAATGAAATCCTCCTGGTGCGTTGTAGGCTAAAGCTTGGCGAATTCCTTCGCATAAGCCAAAGTCTAAAATTGACATTCCTGACTCATTGGCAAATTTAATTGAACTGCTTTTTCTGGGATTGCTAAATCCCCATTCACCAAAGATAAATACAGAAGGTTTGTGAGTTTGAATATCGCTATTAAATTCTTGCCAAAACCAGATAGGCATATGCTTTACTGTATCTACTCGTAAAGCATCGACTCCTTTATCTAACCATTGTTTAATAGCGGTTTTAATATAATTCCGGTAATCTGGATTACTTTCGTTAAATGTTGCTAATCCTGACATTTCGTAATAAAGTAATTGATATTCATCTTCCCAATCGGTAATTTCTAGATTATGGTGATACCAATTATTTACATCATTATAGTAATCCGCAATTAACACACCATCTTCGTACAGCTTTCCTTTTTCACCGTTAACATCTGGGCTGCTGTGATTACATACAATATCTAAAATTAATTTCATTCCCCGCTCGTGTAAGCCAGAAATTAATTTATCTAAGGTACCACTTTTAAATAAAGAATTTTCTTCGCCTGGTGGTAAGAAACGGGGATTTATCCGTTTGAAATCTTTTGTCCAATAGCCATGCATAGCAGCATTATCAAATTGCAATGCTTCTACTTGTTCAAATAGGGGAGAAATCCAAATAGCTGTAATTCCTAAGTTTTTTAGATAATCTAGTTTGTCAATAATTCCTTGCAAATCTCCACCCCAATATTTGCCCCATTTTTGTTTAGTAGGATCGTAAAGTTCGGGATGATTGCCTGCATTATTGGTGGGGTCTCCATCGTTAAAACGGTCTACAATGATGAAGTAAATTGTTTCTTGACGAAATTCAATTGCTCTGGTAAAAAGAAACTCAAAATCTGAGACTGTTTCTGATGCTACTGTATCTGTATGAAAGCCAGCTGCAGCTTTAGTGGCTTGAGCTTCAATCTCAGAGTGTGATGAAGAAATTTGTACCATAATATTATTGAAAAAAGCTAAATCAAAAACGCCCTCACCCTAGAAGGGTGGGGCTAAAAATACGAAGCCTGCCTTCGCAGGCTAAAAGTTTGATAGCCTGTTTTTGTCGAAGATATTCGCTCATGTTAGGCAGGCTTTATTCCTATAGAAATACTCTTCTAGGGTATGGCGTCAAAATCGGGATGCTCCCTAATATACAGTAAATTGTCACCATAATTAGGGAATTACAACTAAAAAAATATTCCATTGCTATGTTAGCAGAGGAAGCAGAGGAAGCAGAAGAGAAAGAATATGTTTGTCTGAAAGTGGGATAATTTAAATAAGTTCAGAGTAAATTTTTAAGTTTTGATTACATAGTAGAATGCCCCAAGTTTTGGAACAATCAATTCAAATTAATGCTCCAGCTACGGTGGTAGAGCATTGTATTACTGATTTAGCACTGATGCATCAATGGCTGAACCCAGTGTTACGTTGTGAACCTGTAGGAACAGTTTGGAGTACGGATATAGGTAGTCAAAGTCGGTTTATTATTCAGATTCCGGTAATTCAACCTACCTTGAATACTGTGGTTGTAGAACGCCAACCGGGTTTAGTGGTTTGGGGTTTTAAAGGATTTTTTCAAGGACGCGATCGCTGGGAATGTCAACCCATCTCTCAGGGAACTAACCTGTTAAATCGGTTTGAGTTTGATATCCCTAACCCCTTAGTCAGTTGGGGTTTTAATACTTTCGCTGCTGCTTGGACAAAACAAGATATGCAAGCTCAACTATACCGTCTCAAGCGGCTGGCGGAAGGGATAGATTATAGTCAGTAGAGACGCGATTAATCGCGTCTGTACAATGTTTGACACTCCCCCGACTGTTTAAATTTCGCTTCGCTCATTTAAACAAAAAGTCGGGGGATTCTTAAGAGTCCACAAATGAACTCGTAATGGCGTAGTCAATGAGCCT